>CANQZA010000011.1 GCA_947628175.1 uncultured Clostridia bacterium
CTATACCGGGAATCGGATTGCCCTGCTTATTTGAGGTAGGTGACATCAGCGCACCTGTTGCCACAAATAAAACTTTGCTCAGACTCCCCTTTTCCATTCGTTTTATGATGTGTGCGCAGAGTACGGATCCGCTGCATCCGCATCCTGAGCCACCTGAATTAACATCCTGTTTTTTCAAATCGTATATCATAAGACCGCAGTCCTTGTGATATCCCTCAATCTCCGTCTTGTATTCCTTTTTCATGATTTCATAAAGCAGCTCCGAACCGGTGAATCCCAGATCTCCCGTAAGGATTAAATCATAATCCTCCGGTTTTGTGCCTGTATCCTTCAAAAAATCCGATATAGTCCTTGCCGCCGCAGGCGCCATGGCGGCACCCATATTATTGGCATCGGTTATACCAAGGTCGGTTATTGTGCCGATTTGCACCGCTTTAATTTTAACGCCGTCTCCCTTATCTTCCAAGACTGTACTCCCAGCACCGGTTACTGTCCACTGTGCGCTCGGAGGTCTTTGACCGCCGTACTCAAGCGGAAAACGAAACTGCCTTTCCGAAGAGCAGAAATGACTTGATGTCCCTGCCACAACACAATTCGCACCCGCGTCAATAAGCATTGAGCCGACACTGAGAGACAGCGCCATTGTAGAACAGGCTCCGTAAAGACCTATTGAGGCAATTTCCAAATCCTTAAGCGCAAACGCAGAGCCCATACACTGGTCAAGCAAATCTCCGCTCAAAACAAAATCGACTTCACTCGGACTTTTCTGCGCGTCTGACAGAGCTCTTATAATGGCATCGTGAAGCATTGCTGATTCGGCAAGTTCATACGACTGCTGCCCCATGCTTGTATCTTCAAAAATAGCGTCAAAATCCTCGGCAAGAGGTCCTTCTCCCTCTTTTTTTCCAACGACGCCCGCGTGTCCTGTTATTACGGGCGGTTTATCAAAAAATACTGTTTTTCCTTTTTTGTGCATAAAAAACACCCCGTTTATATCTTTTCCTCTGCGCTTTTAATTATTAGACATTCATCATTGAAGTTTTAAAAAAAATATGCAATACTATAAAATGAAATCAATAGTATATAAGGTATAAAACTATGTGCGAAATATGCAGACGAATTGAAAAAATAAGAAAAGGTGAAAATCCTTATTTTGTAAAAGAACTTGAAACGGGATATGTTGTTATCGGTGACAGTCAGCATTTTTACGGATACACCTTATTTCTATGCAAAAGGTGCGTTTGTGAATTATTTGAGCTTGACGACGCCTTCAGGCAAAAGCATCTTATGGAGATGACAACAGTCGCCCATGCTGTTTACAATGCCTTTTCACCTCGGAAAATGAATTATGAATGTCTTGGAAACGGCGATTCGCACATTCACTGGCACTTGTTTCCGCGCAATGACGGCGATACCGAAAAACCCGGTCCCGTCTGGTGGCTTGAGCCTGATAAAATGTGGAACAAAAGCAATATTCCCACACACACGCAATTAGAAGAAATGAAAAGCAAACTTGTATCGGAATTAGAAAAACTGTTATAGTTGCTTTTTAATAAAACAGCGTATCGTGAGATACGCTGTTTTGCATAGACAATGTCAAAGTATTATGATATTATAAAATAAAAATTATGAATATGAGGTGTTTATTATGCAGGAACAGTTATTAGCTGAAATAAAAAATCTTGGGATGAAAGAGTTTGAAAACATTAATTCGTTGAATTTACTTGACGGAAGTTATCTTAATTTAGAGATTGATTTGCCAAATGGTATTAAGGCAAAACTTCTTGATGACAACAAAAAATATTATGCCAATCAAATTGACATTGAAGGCAGCGATAAATGTTACGGAGTTGCCGCAGATGAGAATTTTATCATTGTATATAGATATGGCTGTAACGGCGCAGATGCCGAATTGATTCAAATTAAACGAAAATTACAGGAATAATTTTGAACATAAAATTGGTTAAACTTACAAGCGAATATAAAAATCAATTATTTGAAATGATGAATGAGTGGACATCTGCAAAGGAAAAGGGATATTTAATTGAAACCTGCTTAACAGCACAGATCAGATTTAAAAAATATCTTGGTTATTTCAGGATACCATAGGACGATTAATATTACAGGAGAAGATATGACAGATAAAATTAAGTGGCTGTTTTTTGATTTAGGCTCTACCTTAGTTGACGAAAGCAGATGCTATGAATACAGATGCAGTGAGATAATAAAAAACAATGATGTAA
Source organism: uncultured Clostridia bacterium (assembly GCA_947628175.1). Lineage (GTDB taxonomy): Bacteria > Bacillota > Clostridia > Oscillospirales > Acutalibacteraceae > Eubacterium_R. The sequence goes on from CANQZA010000011.1 coordinate 2,244, forward strand.
ACGCTGAGGCGTTTTACGCTAAGGTGCTTAATTTTGCAAAAGTAAATTCCTTTCCAATAAAGGCGGCTGCCGTTTACTACGGTTTTGAAATTCCAAAATGGCCGAAAGAATCGGAACAGCTTTATCCTGATACTCAAAAAATCCTGAAAACGCTTTCTCAAAAATACAAATTAGGAATTATTGCAAATCAATCCGCGGAAACACAGGAAAGAATGGATAACTGGAATATAAGCAAATATTTTGATGTTGTGGCAGCATCGGCTGAGCTGGGCTTTGCAAAGCCTGATTTAAGAATATTCCAATTTGCACTTGAACGCGCGAATTGCAATCCTGAAAACGCTGTAATGATAGGCGACAGGCTTGATAATGATATGGTTCCGGCTAAAAAGCTGGGAATGAAAACAGTTTGGGTAAGACAAGGCTTTGCTAAATATCAAACTGTACATAACGATAGCGAAAACCCTGATTTTGTTATGGATAGTATCCGCGAAATATTAAAACTTTTTTAATTGCATTTTAAATGACAAAAAGAATAAAAAATATGCACCTCTTAAAGTCAGACAACTTTTAGGCGCATATCATAAATTGCATATTTATTGTTTAAAAACGCTCTCTTTGATATCTAAGTAAAACAAATCGAAAAGAACCGTTACAAGCGGTATTAAAACAAACCATATAGCTTTACCGAGCAGTATACGACACAGTATCGTGGAAATCACACCGCCAAGAACAAACACACCTATCATTTGTGAATGTACAAACAATTTCCGACGGGATTCTTCAACATTATTTTTCTTGACCAACCTGCTTATTGCAACACCGACTTGTCGTATATGGTTTGTACAGAAAGTGGTAGATACAGGTTCTCCCTGCGTCTGCCGGAAGGTATTATATTGCATGGAGCAAATGAAGTTGATAAGCACCTGCGTTATCTGAACAGGAGCATTTTCGGGAAGAAAGCCCAAAAAAAGCACAACAATGATTTCGATTACCAGCAAAATTGTCTCCCAACGGACAACACCTCTTTTTTTGAGAGAATTCAATGCTGTTTCTGAAATAAACGCACCTATACAATACGCACTTATCGGTATTACATAATAAAGAGCACGGGTCCAATTTCCGTTTCCGAGTGCCATTGCAAGAAGCACAAAATTTCCTGTCTGCGCATTACAGAACACCCCTCCGCGGATGGAATAGGTAAAGGCGCCGTAGTAACCGCCTATGAACATCATCAACAAAAAAACCCATTTTCTTTCACGCTCAGGTGACTCTTTTGATTTATATTTCATAAGATTTCTCTCCGAAGATTTATATACAAAATATACCAGACGGCTTTATTTTTTCTCTTTACCTACTTGCTTAAAAGCGTATATCTGTACGCATCAAGATGAACAACACCGTTTTTTGATGTATTGTCAAAAAAGCTGTATGAATTATCCCACTGTTCCCCTACTGGCACATCAACAGCCCGATTACTGTTATTGACGGCAACAAGCATACTGCTTTGTTCTGTCCGGCGGGCATACGCAATTACGGAATTTTCGCAGAATACGGGCAAAAATTCACCGTCATACAGAGCCTTGCAGCCATGCCTGATCTGCCCAAGTCTTTTATACCATTTCAAAAGCTCGCTATTGGGATTCTCCCACTGCATACAGGCACGGTTAAACGGATCCTTCATGCCCTGCATACCGATCTCATCACCGTAATAAACAGACGGTACACCGGGAAGCGTGTACTGAATAAGAGACGCCATTTTCATCATTGAAACGCCCCTTAAATATTCCTCCTGCGTAAGAACATTGTGATCATGCTGCCAATGCCTTCCCTTTCCCTCGCAGTCGTGACCTGCAAGCCTTGTCATTGCTCTTTGCGTATCATGCGTTCCGATATGATTCATCAGTACATTTAACACCTGCGGAGGATAGCTCTCAACAATATTCATTACACAATCAAAAAAGTGCTGTGCATTTCCAAAGCGAACAAAATTCAAAACAGCATCAGCAAAAGGATAATTCATAACTGAATCGAGCTGATCCCCGAGAAGATATCTGCGTCTTTGACCGTAAGCAAATTTATCTGTTGCATTTTCCCACACTTCACCGATAATGACTGCGTCCTCGTTTTCTTCTTTGACGGCTTTTCTTAAATCGTCAAGAAAAATGTCAGGAAGCTCATCCGCCACATCAAGACGCCAGCCACTGATTCCGCACTTGAGCCACTTCCTCAAAATACCGTTTTTGCCGCATATATATTTTCTGTAGCTTTCGTTCTCCTCTATAATTTCAGGCAGGAGCTTGATTCCCCACCATGCGCGATAGTCGTCAGGCCATTCTATAAACTTGTACCAATCAAAATATTCGCTGTTCATACTGTTATATGCGCCTAATGTATCATAACGGTTATACATATTAAAGTATTTGCTGTCACAGCCTGTATGACTGAAAACGCCGTCAAGGATTACCGAAATGCCGTATTTTTCCTTAGCATTTGTGCAGAGACTTTTTAAATCCTCCTCATTTCCTACCAGGGGATCTATTTTTTCATAATCCGCGGTATCATACCGATGATTTGAGTGAGCCTCAAAGATGGGATTAATGTATATACAGGTAACACCAAGGTCAGAAATATACGGAAGCTTTTTTTCGATTCCCTTCAAGTCCCCTCCAAAGAAATCATTGTTCCATATTCCGTTCATATCCTCTTCACGCCAATAGGGCTCATCACCCCATTTTCTCATGACACGGGATGCAGGAACATTATCCTTCTTCGTTTTTGAATTGTAAAAACGATCCGGAAAAATCTGATATATGATTCCTCCCTTTAAAAAATCGGGCGTTGTGAACTGTTTATCATAAACGGTCTGTTGAAATTCGCTGTCGTGAACATTCAGCTCTCCTACGCCAAAACCATTATTTTTAATGAGACTTTTACCCCACGGCGTTTCAAGCTCAAAGTGATAAAAATAAAGTCCGGGCGTTGTTGCGGAAAAATGAAGCTGCCAATACTCTTTGTCATCACCGCACATTCCTGCCCAAAACATATTGTAATAAGCTGTGTCCTCGCCCTCTTTTGTAATGGCAAGTGTCGCACAGCTACATCGGCAATCCCTCGGCACGACAATGCGGAATCTGCATTTTTCATCTGTGGCGATTGCAGATATTTTTGACTTGTATGCTTTATTCCTCGAATTGAAAATTAGCATAAATACCCTCTTAACAACCAAAAGACACGGACTCACCGTGTCTTGGCATATTTTTATCTTAGACTACTTTGTTTTAGATGCTTTTGCTTTTGTTACGGTTTCTTTTTTTGCAGTTGTTTTTTTTGTTGATGCAGGCGCCATAGGAGCGCTTTTTTTTGATGTTTTCGGCAAATCCTGAGAAATGACAACAGGCTTTGTATGCCAGATACGATTTGCGTACTCCATAATGGAGCGGTCTGCACTGAATATTCCCGCGCCGCTTATATTCATAAGCGACATTTTTGCAAAGCGCTCCCTGTCCCTATATACATCGCCGGAAAGCTTCTGCGCTTTCTGATAATCGGCAAAATCGGCAAGTGCCATATAAGGATCGACATTCATAAGAGATGATATTATCTCACCGAACGATTTACCGTTAATGCCGGCAGATATAAAGTCAATTGCACCCTTGAGAACATCGTTGTTATAAATATACTGCATAGGATTATATCCGTTTCTCGTTATCTCCTCAACCTCCGGAGTTTTCAGACCGAAGATGAAAATATTATCCTCTCCCACAGCGTCAAATATCTCAATATTAGCGCCGTCAAGCGTACCGAGTGTAACTGCTCCGTTTAACATAAGCTTCATATTGCCGGTTCCCGATGCCTCCGTACCTGCAAGTGAAATCTGTTCTGAAATATCAGCCGCGGGCATAAGCACCTCGGCAAGAGAAACACTGTAATCCTCCATAAAGACAATTTTAATCTTTCCGTTGATATCAGGATCGTTATTTACAACCTTTGCAAGTGCGTCGATAAGCTCAATAATTTTTTTAGCCATAAAATATCCGGGAGCAGCCTTTGAGGCAAAAATATATGTCCTTGGTACAAAATCAGCCGACGGATTTGATTTGAGCATCTGATACTGCGCAATAATATTTAAAACATTAAGCTGCTGACGCTTATACTCATGAAGTCTTTTTACCTGAACATCAAAAATGGATGTCGGATCAAGCTCAATACCTGTTTTCTTTTTAACAATGCCTGCAAAGCGCTCCTTATTTAAAAGCTTAATGGCAGAAATTCTCTCAAGTACCTGTTTATCGTCTTTATAATCGCGGAGCTTTAAAAGCTCTTCGCTCTTTGTAATAAATCTGTCGCCTATCAGCTCTGTAATATATTTTGTAAGCTCGGGATTCGCCTGGCATATCCATCTTCTAAAAGCAATTCCGTTAGTAACATTTTTAAATTTATCAGGTGTGATTGTATAAAAATCGTTAAAAACAGTATCTTTAAGAATTTCAGAATGAAGAGCGGAAACGCCGTTTACCGAATGGGAGCCTGCAACGCAGAGATTGGCCATGCGAACAACTCCGCCTGAAACTATCGCCATTCTCTCTACCTTGTCGGCGTCGTGAGTAACACCCCATATATATGCACGGAAGCGGTTGTCAATTTCTTTCGTAATTTCATAAATCCGGGGGAGCAATCTTTTATAAAGGCTCTCGCTCCAGCATTCAAGCGCTTCCTTCATAACGGTATGGTTTGTGTAAGCCACTGTTTTTGAAACGATATTCCATGCGCTGTCCCAATCATAGCCGCACTCATCAAGCAGAATTCTCATAAGCTCGGGTATGGCCATTGTAGGGTGTGTATCGTTAATATGAATGGCAACTTTTTCAGGAAGATTGTCAATCGTTGCGTATCTTGTAAGATGACGCTTAATGATATCCTGAATGGACGCAGAGACAAGAAAATACTGCTGACGAAGTCTGAGTGATTTGCCTTCGGGCGTATTATCCGCAGGATAAAGCACCTTTGAAATAGCCTCCGCCATTGCGGATCTCTCCATAGCCTTTACATACGAGCCCGAGTTGAAAAGACCCATATCAAGATCAGGCTTTCTTGCGGCCCAGAGGCGAAGCCTTGAAACACCCTTGCCTTTACCTGAAACATACATATCATAAGGAATTGCAGTTACTGTATTGCAGTCTCTGTATTCAACATGGTGATAATCACCGTCCCAGCTTTCTTCAACTCGGCCCTCAAAATTAATTTCAACAGCTCTTTCCTCACGCGGAACAAGCCAAACCTCACCGCCGGGAAGCCAGAAGTCAGGAAGCTCCGTCTGCCAGCCGTCAACAAGCTTCTGCTTAAAAATACCTGCTTCATATCGTATTGAGTATCCCATGGATACAAATCCGTTTGTGGCAAGCCCGTCAAGATAACACGCTGCAAGACGGCCGAGACCTCCGTTTCCGAGACCCGCGTCAGGCTCTTGAGCATAAAGATTATCAAGCTTAACATCAAACGACGAAAGCGCTTCTTCAAACACATTTGTCAAATCAAGATTATAGAGATTATTTTTAAGCGAACGGCCCATCAGAAATTCCATACAAAGATAATAGATTTCTTTTGAATCCTGCCCCTTTGCCTCATTTCTGAAATCACTGTTCATTTGTGAAAGCTTATCACGGACAATCATTGCAACTGCCTTATAATATTGCTCGTCTGTTGCCGTTTTCGTGTCAACGCCAAAGAAATGACTTAGCTTGTCGCTGATAGCTTTCTTTGCCTGCGCTACTGTCATTTTTTTCATTAAAATCCTCCAAAAAATATTTGTAATTTAGGTTATAAATCAATTTTCTTTGTACATTATATACTAAAATTACCATTTTGGCAATAGTAAGTATAAAATACATTCAACCAATCTTTTTCTTGCTGAATAAAAACTTATCCAGCAATAAATCCGCCAATTCCTTTATAGGCTTGATATTCAGCATCAGCATTACGCCCAGAAGCACGGCTTCTATGATATAGAGTACGGCTCCCTTCTGAAGATAAAGCATAAGCACGCTCTGACCGATAAGAATAATCGTCTCAATTATCATTAGCGGTAATTTATAATTTATTTTAATATATTTTCTTGCGTTTGTTCCTCTGGTTATAAACACCATCAAAAACGCAAGAACGGTCGCAATCGCAGCTCCGTTCGCACCGATTCGCGGAATAAGAATAAAGCTGAAGAGCAGATTGGTAACAGCTCCCGACGCCGCAGTCAGGAGTGCCATAAGTGACTTCTTTTCCGCCATATATACGGAAGCAAGGAAATTGACTATACAGGAATATGTCGTTGCAATAATAAGTATCGGAACAAATTTCCATGATTCATAATAGGAATCCGCAACAAGAATTGTCGTAATAAACTGACAAAAAAGGATCAGCGCAGACGCAACGGTAAATACTCCGCCGCTGTAAACTCTGAAGACCTTTGAAAAGAATTCCGCCCTGCTCTCGCTCTCCGATTCATCGACTGCCGAAAGCTGCCATGCGTCAATAAATATCTGAGAGAAAAGTATTACAAAGTTAGGAATTTTTGACGCGGCAGTATAAAGCCCGTTTGCGGAAGAATTTATAAAACCTGTTATCATATAACGGTTTGAAACATTTATGATCCACCAAAGGATAACGGTCGGAACAAGCGGTATGCAATACTTTAGCATCTGTTTCGCAATGCTTTTATCACCGAGTTTTTTCGGTGTGACATATTTATACAGCTTTGCCGTAACCGTAAAAAAGATAATGGAGCAGGCATCAGACGCAATAATGGCAACGATATAGCCCGTAACGCCCCATTTAAACGGCCCTAAGAATAAAATGGTAAAAAGCAGTGTTGTAGCGGTTGCAATAATTCCGTCAACGGCAAACAGCTTTACATAACCGCTGCCGCGCACAAACTGCTGGCACAACTGGCGAAAACTGGAAACCAGCACAAACACAATGATAAGAATGATATAATCTCCCAGCCTGAAATCATTTATATTAAGCAGGCTTATAGGATATGCAAAAATCAGAAATATTGCAAATCCCGCGAGTGTGGTTCTCACTCCCACGGTAAACACATCTCTTTTGTCTGCCGCTTTATCCAGTGCAAACCTGAGTGCCGCACTGTTTACCGCAAGAGTTACAATGGGAATAAGAACATTGACCGTTTGCTGAACCAGATCGGCCGCACCGTAATCGCCCGTTCCCATCATTCGTGTAACAAAAGGCATCATCAGAAACGACAAAATTTTTGATGAAAATGTACCTATGGCAAATATTATTGTATTTGACGCTAATTTTTTGTACTTATCCAATCAGATATCTCCTTAATAACTCCATTTGCCGTTTTTGAAAGTAATCGTGTTATCCGCCGAGGCCGAGGTATAAATACAGCTTCCCCTATATGTATTATTCCCGTCTGACTTTTTTGAACCGAACAAAAATACATACTGATATCCGTATCCGATTCCCAATGTTCCACTGTTGTCGGCATTTGCCACTGAAAGCATTGTTTTTCTATCGCTGGAATTCATATTAAGCTCCATGGCTTTCATTCTGTTTGCGTCCTTCGCCGTGTAATATAATCTGTTTGCATAGATTACGGGATAATCTATTACACTGCAGTCCTCTAAAAGCGTAACACTTTTTTCTGAACCGAATTTTTTTCGGCAAAGGTCAAATGTATCATCATCCTGCTTTTCATAATAATAAAAATATCCGCACTCAAGCTGAAGCTTTGTTATTTTATCTCCTTTTGTATCGTCCATAAAATAACGCCTGTCATTTTTATTATTGGTATTTACCGTTATATATTCATAATAATGAGCAACTTCGTCATACTGCGTAAAGAAAATTCTTGATAAAGAAATTCCGGTGAAACTGACCTTTTTATCGGCGGGCGCAGTATAAAGTACGGTTTTTGAAAAATCCTCCGTGCTTATATAACCTACTGTATTGTCCGTGCCTATAAAATAAATTCTGCTGTCATAAAGATACGCGAATTCAATATTGTCGCAGACATTCACCATATCTCCGCCCGTTATCTGCGCTTTTTTCAGCTTGTCCGTTTTTGTATCAATCATATATATATAATCACCGAGAACATTAAGACATTTAAAAGAATACTCTTTAACATTAACGGCACTGTTTGTCTCGCTGTTGGGTTCAAATCTGTAAAGTCCTTTTTGGGGAATACTGAAATATATATAGGATGAACTGTAGGTTACCGCTCCGTTTGTCTTATTGAGAAGGTTTCCGAGTTGATTGCCCTGCAAAGAGGTATCAAACGAAAACTCATCAAATTCAGTATAATCATAATTTTTTTGCTTTTGTGTTGTCACCGGCTTTTTGGAAGTCTGCTCGGCAGTTGGCTTTGATGTGGTTTTTCCGAGCATATCCTCTCTTACAAAAGCAACAGCCTGCTGCACTCTGTCTATCGGTAAAAAAACGGAGAAATCAAAATCGGGATCGCATATTTTTATCGTTACTAAAAAGGATGCCGCCGCTAAAATAATAATACCGAGAAATATCAGAAAATTTTTTCTCGCTTTTTTTCTTTTTCTCGCTTTCTGCCTTTTTTTTCTCTCCTCAAGTCTTGTATTCTCATTCATCATCTAACCTGTCCGTTTCCGAAAATCAAATATTTTGTTGTAGTAAGCTGCGCAAGCCCCATAGGTCCTCTCGCGTGCAGCTTTTGGGTTGATATTCCGATTTCAGCTCCGAGTCCGAATTCACCGCCGTCTGTAAAGCGTGTTGACGCATTATGATATACCGAGGAGGAATCTATCCTGCTCATAAAAAGCTTTGCATTGTCCCGGTTGCCTGTTATGATTGCCTCGGAGTGTCCCGTTGAGTTTTTGTTTATATGAACAATGGCCTCATCAATACTGTCCACCGTTTTAACGCTGATAATATAATCAAGGTATTCCGTTGCGAAATCCTCATCCGACGCAGGCGTAATATCCGGACAGATTTTCCGTGCCCTCTCATCACCGCGTATTTCCACATTTTTTTCATCAAGGCGCGCTTTTATTACAGGAAGTGCGCTGGCAATAATCTTACTGTGGATAACAAGGCTTTCGCATGCGTTGCAGACACTTATGCGCTGTGTTTTTGCATTAAAAATAATATTGGCAGCCATTTCAATATCCGCGTACTCATCCACATAGATGTGGCAATTTCCCGAGCCCGTTTCAATGACCGGAACAGTCGAGTTTTCCACCACCGCTTTTATAAGTGCCTTTCCGCCTCTTGGTATAAGGCAGTCAAGATATTCCTTCATCTTCATCATTTCGTTTGAGGATTCACGAGTTGTATCAGTTACAAGACTGATGCAGTTTTCATCAAGTCCCGCCTCTTTTATTGCCCGTCTCATAATGTCTGAAATGGCGATATTGGAGTTAATTGCTTCCTTTCCTCCGCGAAGAATCACCGCATTGCCGCTTTTAAGGCAAAGAGCGGCTGCGTCGGCTGTTACATTAGGTCGTGCCTCATATATTATACCGATAACGCCAATAGGACAGGAAATTTTTTGAATTTTCAAACCGTTAGGCCGTATTGTATCCTCAAGAATTTTGCCGCACGGATCATCCAATTGAGCAACCTGACGACAACCGTCTGCAATTGCCGCGATTCTGCCGCGGTCAAGCATAAGTCTGTCAAGAAGCCCTTTATTAAGCCCCGCCCTTTCACCGTTATCAAGATCTTTTCTGTTTGCGTCAATTATTTTTTCCGCCTCATTTTCAAGCGCATCGGCAATGTTCATAAGCGCATTGTTTTTTTGCTGCGTCGTTGCCGTTACAAGAGAAGCAGATGCCGTTTTTGCATGAATACCAAGCTGTTTTAACATTTCATTCACCCTTTGCTGAAAAATATGTACCTATACTTTCTCCCGATATTGCCTTATATAGAGCCGTAGGTTTTTCCCCATTCATAATGATTACGGGTATACCCGCGTCCGTGGCGATTTTGGCGGCCTTGATTTTCGTCTGAAATCCGCCTGTTCCCTTATCTCCCGCGCCGCCTGCCGCTTCAAAGATTCCTTCGGTTATATTGTCTACTTTTGAAATAAGCTTCGCGTCTGCATTTTCAGACGGATTACTGTCATACAAACCGTGTGTATCCGTAAGCATAATAAGAATATCGGCTTCAATCAGTGCAGCCACATTTGCACTCAGGCAATCATTGTCACCATTGAGAAGCTCTTCAACATAAACAGAGTCGTTTTCATTAACAATCGGAAGAGAATCATACTCAAAAAGCTGATTGAATGTATCGATAAGATGATTTTTTTCCATCGGATTTTCAAGCGTATCCGCAGTGAAAAGAAGCTGGCTGACTATTACGCCATATTCGGAAAAAAGCTTATCATAAAGAAACATCAGTTCACACTGACCGACTGCCGCCGATGCTTGAAGTCCCCTTGTCGTTTCAGGCTTTTTGCCCAAGCCGAGCTTTGCCGCTCCGATTCCAACGGCACCGCTTGATACAAGAACAATCTCGTTTCCCTCGTTTTTCAAATCGGATAAAACCGATACCAGCTTTGCCATACGGGCAATATTTGTTTTACCTGTTTTATGTGTAAGAGTCGATGTTCCAACCTTGACTACAATTCTTTTTTTTCCTTCCTCTTTTGCCATAACGCACTTCTCCATATTAATTACAATTGCCTGTATTATATCACATATATGTAAACAGTTAAACATATTTTTTGAATGTTTTTGAAATTTCGGCAAAAAATAGATGACGGAGGTAATGCTATATGACTAAAAGAGGATATGTAAGAATTTTTTCTTTTTCGGCGGCAATTGTTTTAGTGCTTGCAGGCTTTGCCGCAACAAATATGAACAGGGCGGATTCATACAAGGCAAGACTTGAAAATTCATATCAGCAAAGTCTTAACGAACTTTCTGAAAGTCTTGATTCAATTGAAACTAATTTAACAAAAAGCGTTTATTCCAATTCCGATAATATGCTTTATGAACTGAGCTCTGATTTGTACTCGGAATGTACGCAGGCGAAGGATTCACTGTCAAGGCTTCCCGTTGAGCAAATGAATTTAAGCTCCACCTACAAATTCATAAGTCAGGCAAGCGACTATGCGTCTTATATCGCGCACAAAATATCATCAAACAAAAAAGTTACCGATGATGAACACAAAAATCTTATAAAACTGCTTGACTATGCAAAGGAGCTGGGAAACTCTGTTGATTCAATGGTAGCGATATGCAACAACGGCGGAAAAATAACTGCCAGCAAAGTTAAAAACACCAGCGACATACAGGTCAACGCCATTTCAAGCGATATGACCTCTGCCGAGGATGTTTTCAAAGACTACCCTACGCTTCTTTACGACGGACCTTTTGCCGATGCCGTATTAAACCGCGAGCCGGAGCTTCTGAAAGGAGAAAAAAGCGTAAGCAAGGAAGACGCAAGAGAGATTGCCGCATCAGCTCTTGGATGCAACATCAGCGAAATCACCTTTGAGGGCGACGAGGATGGAAATATCCCATGCTATGCTTTCAGCTTCGGTCAAAGAACAATCGGAATAACCAAAAACGGCGGATATGTCGCATATATACTTTACGGCGGCAAAATAACACAGTCCACAATTGGCGAAAAAAATGCCGTCAATATTGCGAAACGATATCTTGACAGGCTCGGCTATAAAAATATGAAAGAAAGCTACTATATGGTCAACAACAACATCTGTGTTGTAAATTTCTCGTATATCAGCGATAATGTAACTTATTACAGTGATCTTATCAAAGTGGGCGTTTCTATGAGTGACGGGAAGATACTTTCACTTGAAGCAGAAGGTTATATTACAAACCACAGAGACAGAAAGGAATTTTCCTCAAAAATAAAGCAGTCAGAGGCGAAAAAGGGTGTAAGCTCATATCTTAATGTAATTTCCGCGAAAAAATGTGTTATTCCCAAGGACAATGCGACTGAGGTTATGTGCTACGAATTTCACTGTGAAAGCGCAGATACAAACGAAGAAGTTCTCATATATGTAAATTCCAACACAGGAAAAGAAGAGGATATCATGCTCCTTCTTTATTCGGACGGCGGAACTTTAACAAAATAAATGTATAATAAAAAAATTACAGGTAAAAATAAAAACGAAAGGAAGTAATGATTATGAAAAATAAAATTTTAATTTTCGCAATGGCAGTAGCAGTTATTGCAACAGTATTTATGGGTTGTGCGAAGGATAACGGTGACACATTGAGCACAAGCGATACAACAGCATCTGTTTCAAACACATCCGATACAACCAATACAACAGCATCAGGCACAACAAACAACACAACAGATGTCGGTGAAGAATTAAGCACAAACGCCGATAAAGTCGGCGATGATATAAGCAGAGGCGCTCAGGATGCGGCTGACGGTGTAGGCGGAGCTGCTGATGAAGCAGGTAACGCCGTATCAGATGCCCTTGAATAAGGAGCAAACATAAAAAACGATATTTGATAAAACTCAACACCGATAACAAAAATCCGCAGAAGCACAATATGCTTCTGCGGATTCTGAATTATGATTGATTATTTATCAATCTGTTTTGAATATTTTGCAAGGTAAACGGTTCTCATCAGGAAACATTCTGCTTTTGGAACATAATGAGAGCGATTAAATATATCAACATCAATTACTGCCGAGCAGCCCTTATCCATAATAATTTCAAGAGCCTGCATATCACCGTCATTATTACCTGTTATAAGAGCACCGTTGCCCTGAATCAGCACAGCGTTTCGGGATTGAATTGCCTTACCGATTTCATCTGCACAGTCATCGGTGTCCCCGTCAATCCAAGGGCAGCATTTCACATCAAGCCCTACGATCTGAGCAAAGTCATCAATCATCGGAATCATATCTTCTCCTGTGCATGAAACCGCAACAACATCAGGCGCTGTAAGGTGTTTAATCATCGTACAATTTTCTGTTTCGTAAATTGCCTTATGAATCTTGGCGCACTTGGGAGCTATTCCGTTGATTCCAAGACCTGTATACATATCAACATCAACTGTAACATCGCCTACTGTTAAGGTAAAAATTTCACCGTTTTTGACGGATGAACCGAGGTCACAAATCGTCTCAGGCATTTCTCCGCAACCTGCTTTGTCAAGAAAATATGCTCTTTTTGCATCTTCGGAATATTCCTTGACCCATGCGTGACGCAGGAAATTATCCTTGATAACCTTTTCACAGCACTTTTCAAGTGTTTCAGCAAGTTCAAATGCCTGCTCATATGTATCACCCATACAAACCGTACCATGGTGCATAAGCATAATTGCACGGCTGCGAGGATTCATCATCATACACATTTCAACTTTTTTACGCAGTGCATTTGTTGTTGACATGGCATAATCGGCAACGGGAACTTTGTCCCCGAGCACAGGTCTGAATTCATCATAAACATTTCTGATTTCCATACCTGTGATGCTGACAATGGTGGCTGCCTTCTGATGAGTATGTATAACAAAATCAACAGTGGGATGATGTCTGTATGCAGCAGCGTGAACACCCTTTTCCGACGAAGGCTTTATATCGCCCTCGTGAGAACAGTCTTCAATATTTACAACTACAACCTCATCCGGAGTAAGCGTTTCATACGCTCTTCCCGAAGGCGTTATAACAAACTGTGTCTCACTGATTCTTGCAGAAACATTTCCCCATGTGCGGGCAATAAGACCTGTTTCAAGGAGCTTTTTACCTGCTTCAACAACTAATTTTTTAGCTTCTTCAATTTCATAAGCCATAAATTCTATTTCCTTTCAAAATCAGTCAGCAATTTTGCCGCAGTTTTTGAAAACATTTTCAAATCTGTTGAGACAATCGTCAATCATCTCTTCCGTATAAGCGGCTGAAGTATAAAGACGGGAACCTGCAAGGGTTACGAGACCTTCCGCCATATAAGCTGCGCCCATATGCTGCATCTCTGTCTGACGGCGACCTGTTTCTTTGAGAACCATAGGAATCTGCCAAGGCTTCTTCCAGTTAATTCTGAAGTGCATTGTACCTACCGTATCAAGATGGCATACGGAGCCCTGATTGAAGCATACAAAAGGAAGATCGTATTTTTTAATCAAAGATTTAAGACCTGCAACAAGTCTGTCGGCCATCTGACCTGCAACCTGACAGGCGTTTCTCTTCTCGATTTCACAAATTGCGGTATATCCGGCACAACATGAAATAGGCGTAGCAGCCATTGTACCGCCGCACATAGCCTTATGTATCTTCTTGCCCTCAGCCTTATCAAGACCGGCACCGAGATATTTCATAACCTCTCTGTGTCCGCCGATACCGCCCGCACCGGGATATCCGCCGGCAATAACCTTACCGAAAATTGTAATATCAGGATCAATACCGAAGTAGCCCTGAGCACCTGACATACCGATACGAAAGCCTGTTACAACTTCATCGCATACAAGCAGAGCGCCATATTTACGGCAGAGAGCCTGAACACCCTTAGGGAAGTCCTTATCAACAGGGCGTGTACCGGATTCAGGTCCGATTGCCTCAATGAATACAGCGGCCGTGCCACCGCGGAACTTATTGATGATAAGCTTCTTTTCAAGAGACTTGAGATCATTAGGGAAAAATTCCTGTGTATGCTTAAACACAAAGAGAGGAACACCGTGTGACTGAAGATTAAGAGTACCGGGAACACGCATACCCCAAGCAAGCTGATCAGACCAACCGTGATAAGCGCCGCCCATCTTAATTATATTTTTATGTCCTGTTGCAAGGCGGGCAACACGAACAGCGCACATACAAGCCTCTGTACCGGAGCCAAGCATACGGAACATTTCTACGGAAGGAACGCTCTCACTTATTTTCTTGGCAAGCTTATACTCATACTCGTGAAAAAGACCTGTTGAAGGACCACAGTCATCAAGAAGCTCCTTAACTTTTTCTCGTACAACATCATCGTTTGAGCCGAGGATTGTAGGACCGCCTGCCTGAAGGAAATCATAATATTCATTTCCGTCAATATCGTAAAGTTTTGCGCCCTTTGCCTTTGTCATTACGATTGGGAAAGGATAGTTGAAAGCCAGATTATGCTGAACGCCGCCCGGAATTACTTCCTTGGCCTCTGTAATCATAGCCTTTGACTTTGCGCACTTCTTTTCAAAGTACTCTTCTTCGTACTTTTTAAGAACATCAGGTTTGATTGAATAAATCGGTTTTTTGATGAGAGCGTCAAGCTGAGCTGTAACTGCCGCTGCATCAAGATACTCAGATATTGAAAATCTTGTATCCATTTTTTAATATCCCCCTTTAAATATTGTTGTGAGTGACTGCTCACCCTTTGCGTATAAGGGTAAAAGCTCACATAATTTACAAATTCAGTATATCACTTTTTAACAATTTGTCAAATGAAAACATAATAAATTTTATCTATATTTGTTGCAAATGCATTAAAATGATGTTAGTATATTTATAAAAGGCGCACTAAAACCGAGGGAGATTTGTAAATAATGCACAAACGATTGTCGCATTTTTGTGCATTGTTACAAAATTTAAAAAAATGGCAAAAAAACATTATTATAAAGATGCTTTTGAAAGAGCCTCCAAGGAACGCAAAGAAAAAATACTTGAAGTCGGTATCGAGGAATTTTCATCAAAGGGATATGAAAACGCAAATATAAATGTGATAGCTAAAAATTCAGGTATATCCATTGGGCTGATGTACAAATACTTTTCCACAAAAGAAGATTTATTTATAACCTGCCTCAACCATGGCATGGAAATACTCGAGCAGGCGCTGTATGACATAATGCAAAGTGATGACAAGTTGCTGGTCAAAGCCGAAAAGCTGATACGCACAACCTGCATACATTCCAAAAAAAATTCGCACTATATAAAAATGTATAACGAAATCACGGCCGAAAAAAGCTTTGATAAAAGAACAAGGGAAATTGTTGAACAGATTGAAAGCAGACGAAGTTCAATGTACATCACCTCTATTACACAGGCATTTGAGAAGGGAGATGTTCGCTCAGACCTAAATCCCAAGTTTTTTGCTTTTTTTCTTGACAATCTTCTCACGCCTCTCCAATTTTCATTTACATGCGACTATTATAAGGAGCGTTTCAGAGTCTATACAGGTATAGATGTAAACGAAATGGACGATGAACAAATTGTTGAGCAGCTTCTTAAATTCATTGAATCTGCATTTACATTTGAAAAGAAATAAAATATTTGATATCGGAGGATAAATATGAGCAAGTATGTAATCACTTATGACATTGGTACAACGGGAATTAAAACCTGTCTTATCCATATTGATAAGACAATGAAAATTCTCAGTTCCGCAACTGCCGGCTACAATCTTTATGTCGATGATGAAACAGGCGTAAAGGGAGGAGCCGAGCAAAGCGAAGACGAATGGTGGGAAGCAATGTGCCTGACAACAAAATCTGTTTTCAACCAGTTTACCGATGTTAAACCGGAACAGATTGAAGGAATCAGTTTCTGCTCACAGATGCAGGGTCTTGTTCTTGTTGACAAAGAAGGTAATTGCGTACGCAGACCTATGAGCTATATGGATCAGCGTGCAAGGGACGAGCTCAAAAAGGGAATTGCCCATGGGGTTCAGATTGCAGGAGCAGAGGTCACCAAACTTCTAAAATATCTCAAGTATACAGGTGCCGTTTCCTCTTCTGTAAAAGATCCGATATGGAAATATAAGTGGGTTGAGGCACATGAACCCGAAAACTTTAAAAGGGTCTATAAATGGCTTGATGTCAAGGAATATCTCATCTGCCGCGCCAGCGGTGAATTTGTAATGACAACCGACTCCGCATTTGCAACATTGCTCTATGACACAAGAAAAGGTCACGAGGGTTGGTGCAAACCTATATGCGATATGGTCGGAATTAATATGGAACACCTTCCTCCGATTAAAAAATGCACCGAAAAAGTTGGCGAAGTGACGGAAAAAGCCTCAGCCCAGCTCGGCCTTGCGCCGGGAACACCTGTCTACGGCGGCGGCGGAGACGCGTCTTTGATCGGCGTAGGAGCCGGTTCTGTTAAGGTCGGCGATACACACATTTACTCAGGAACCTCCGGCTGGGTAGGAACAGTATGCGCAGAGCAGACGGTTGACGCAGGCGCAATGATGGCGGCTATTGTGGGCGCAGATCCGTATTCATACAATTATTTCGGCGAGCTTGAAACATCAAACAAATGCGTTGAATGGGTTAAAAATCACCTCGCCCTCGATGATATAGGCGTATTTTTAAGCAACAAAGAAATAAGCGACAGCTTTGAAAGACAAGCACTAAATCTCTATGACTACATGGAAGAAACAATTGCTCAGATCCCTGCCGGTTCCGGTGGAACAATCTTTACCCCATGGCTTCACGGCAACAGATGTCCGTTTGAGGATCCCAACGCGTCAGGCATGTTTTTCAACATTAAAATTGACACCGGAAAGACAGAGCTGATCCGTTCGGTAGTAGAGGGTATCTGTTTTCATATGCGCTGGATGCTTGAAAGGCAGGAGAAAAAGGTGAAGACATCATCTACCGTACGCTTTTGCGGCGGCGGTGCTTTAGGCGCAGTTACATGCCAAATACTTGCGGATATTCTTCAGAGAAATGTTGAGGTTGTTGAATCACCGCAGAATGTAGGCGCTGTAGGGGCTGCCGCCTGTATTGCAGTAGGCATGGGACTTATTCCGTCCATGCAGGATGTAAAAAGCCTGATTCCCGCAAAAATTACATATTTTCCGAATAAACAAAATAAAGAAGTATATGACAGAAATTACAGGGTATTCCAGAATTTGTACAGATGCAATAAGGAAAATTTTGCAATTCTAAACGGATGATAAAGAATAAAAAAGCTGCCGCAAAGCGTGTACTCTGCGGCAGTTTTTTTACGCAAATTTAACGCCCGAAGCTTTAGGCTTTCGGGCGTTATGATTTGTTTAGTTTAAGATTGAATTTTATTTTGTATCGGGAGCATAATAATCAACAAGCTTTGTGAGCTTATTATACTTCTCGATTGAATTATCCGCAGCGATAGCAAAGAGTTCTTCAGCCTTGCCCGGGAATGATCTCTTGAGAGACGAATATCTTGTTTCGCCCTCAATGAATTCAACATAGTCGGCAGTAGGCGCTTTGCTGTCGAGTGAGAAAGGATTTTTGCCTTCCTTTACAAGATCGGGATTAAATCTGAACAGATTCCAGTAACCTGCCGCAACAGCCTTCTTCTGCTCTGTCTGGTTAAACGGCATCTTGATACCGTGGTTGATACAAGGAGCATAGCAGATAATGATTGAAGGTCCGTTATATGCTGCCGCTTCCTGGAAAGCTTTCAGACACTGAGAAGCGTTAGCACCCATTGCAACCTGTGCTACATATACATAGCCGTAACTCATGGCAATCTGTGCAAGATCCTTCTTCTTAACGACCTTACCTGATGCCGCGAACTTGGCAACGGCACCTGTAGGAGTTGCCTTTGAGGCCTGACCGCCTGTGTTTGAGTAAACTTCTGTGTCAAATACTACGATATTTACATTTTCGTTAGAAGCAATTACATGATCAAGACCGCCGAAACCGATATCGTATGCCCAGCCGTCACCACCGAAGATGAACTGATATTTTTTGGCAGCGTAATCCGCATCTTTGAGAAAATCATCGGCAGCAGCCTTAGCGTCGCCGTCAAGTGATGCTTCTTTAAGAGCTGCAATAAGAGCGTCAGCGGCATCCGTATTGGTCTGCGCATCCTCATATGTGTCAAGCCATGCCTTTGCTTTGTCGGCAACAGGAGAATCAAGAAGAACTTCAGCATCAGCCGCAAGTCTTTCACGAATCTGCTTCTGAGCGAGAAGCATACCGTAGCCGAACTCTGCATTATCCTCAAACAGTGAGTTTGACCATGCGGGACCATGACCCTTCTTATCAACAGTGTAAGGTGTTGAAGGTGCGGAGCCGCCCCAAATTGACGAACAGCCTGTTGCGTTTGCAATATACATCTTATCACCGAAAAGCTGTGTGGCAAGTTTAGCATAAGGTGTTTCGCCGCAACCTGCGCATGCGCCTGAAAATTCAAGATAAGGCTTTCTGAACTGAACGCCGATTGTGTTGTTTGTGAGCGTTTCAGGCTTTGCGTCAATATCAACAAGTGCATTGAACGCGGTCTGTGAATCCAACTGTGAAGCAATAGGCTTCATTATGAGTGATTTTGTAGGACATACATTTGCACATGAGCCGCAGCCGGTACAGTCAAGCGTTGAAATAATAAGCGAAAACTTATAAGGCGTTCTCTTGTGATCTACCATCTTTGCAGACTCAGGTGCGTTTGCAGCCTCATCAGCATTGAGACATACAGGTCTGATTACAGCGTGCGGGCAGACCATTGAGCACAGATTACACTGGGCGCATGAAGCCGGATCCCACTCAGGAACCGTAATGGCAATACCTCTCTTTTCAAAAGCTGCCGAGCCCTGCGGATATACACCGTCAGCACAGTCAACAAAGGATGAAACAGGGAGATCGTCACCATGAAGTCTTCCTACAGGATCAAGAATTTCCTTTACAAACTTCTTCATCTCAGGACGCTCTGTTTTAACTACAAGCTCTGAAGGTTCATCAACAGCATCTTTCCATGAAGCAGGAACATCTATCTTGACAAGCTCCTTTGAACCTCTGTCGATACCTGCATGGTTAGCATTGACAATAGCCTCACCCTTCTTTGAGAACTTCTTTACAACTGCTGCCTTCATAAGCTCAATAGCCTTTTCTACAGGAAGAATATTTGAAATGGTAAAGAAAGCAGACTGCAGAATAGTTGAAGCCCTGCCGGGAAGTCCTACCTCTTCGGCAATTTTGATACCGTTAATTGTATAGAACTGGATATTGTTTTCTGCTATGTATCTCTTCATTGCAGCAGGAAGCTGTTTATCAAGCTCCTCAGGCGTCCAGATACAGTTAAGAAGAAAAGTACCGCCCGGAACGATATCCTGAACCATATCGTATTTTGTAACATATGAAGGATTGTGACAAGCAACAAAATTTGCCTTATTGATTAAGTATGTGGATGTAATCGGTGATGTACCGAAACGAAGGTGAGATACTGTTATGCCGCCAGACTTCTTTGAATCATAGAAGAAATAACCCTGAGCGTACATATCTGTATTATCACCGATAATCTTGATTGAATCTTTATTGGCACCTACAGTACCATCAGAACCGAGTCCCCAAAACTTACATGAGGTCGTGCCTGCAGGTGTTGTATCAGGCGCTTCCGTTACATCAAGTGAAAGTGCTGTAACATCATCGTGAATGGAAAGAGTAAATTCAGTTTTAGGCTCTTGAGCCGCCATATTGTTGTATACGGAAATAATATGAGCGGGAAGTGTGTCCTTTGAACCGAGGCCATAGCGTCCGCCGTATACCGGCACAGATTCAAACTTTGTTCCCTTTAACGCCGCAACAACATCCAGATAAAGCGGCTCACCGAGAGAACCGGGTTCCTTGGTTCTGTCAATAACCGAAATTGTTTTAACAGAATCGGGAATAACATCAATAAGATGCTTAACCGAGAACGGTCTGTAAAGATGTACCTTAATCATACCAACTTTTTCACCGCGCGCATTAAGGTAATCAACCGTTTCCTGAATCGTATCGCATACAGAACCCATGGCAACGAGTACACGCTGTGCATCTTCAGCTCCGTAATAATTGAAAAGCTTGTAGTCCGTACCGAGCTTTTCGTTAACTCTGTTCATATATTCCTCTGTAGTTGCAACTGCATCGTTATAATACTTGTTGCAGGCCTCACGGTGCTGGAAGAAAATATCGCTGTTTTCAGCGGAGCCGCGAAGAACAGGTCTTTCAGGATTCAGCGCACGGGCACGAAATGCCTGAACATCATCCATATCAACCATGGATTTGAGCTCGTCATAATCCCATACCTCAATCTTCTGAACTTCATGCGATGTACGGAAACCGTCAAAGAAATGAAGGAAAGGAACTCTGCTTTTGAGCGTTGAGAGATGTGCAACCGCACCGAGGTCCATAACCTCCTGAACATTTGCAGAGCAGAGCATAGCATAACCTGTCTGGCGGCATGCCATTACATCTGAATGATCGCCGAAAATATTGAGAGCGTGTGTTGAAACGCAGCGCGCTGATACATGAATAACTGACGGAATCAACTCGCCGGCAATCTTATACATATTCGGTATCATAAGAAGCAGGCCCTGTGATGCAGTATAAGTTGTTGTAAGTGCACCGGCTGAAAGCGAACCGTGAACAGCACCGGCAGCACCGGCCTCGGATTCCATTTCAGCAACCTTAACAGTTTGACCGAAAATGTTTTTTACTCCCCTTGCTGCCATAGCATCTGTTTCCTCAGCCATGTTTGAAGAAGGAGTAATAGGATAAATTGCGGCAACCTCTGTGAACGCATAACTTACATGCGCAGCAGCACTGTTACCGTCCATAGTCTTCTTTTTTCTTGCCATTGGAACTTCCTCCTAAATGTCTAATATAATAAATTATTAATTAAGTTAATATGAGGATTTATATACAATACCCCATAACCTTGACAATTATAGCACTAACCTATTATAAATTCAATGATAAATTAAAAAAAATAAAAAAGTTTTGCCTGAGCAATTAAAATAAACAGACAGGGTATCGGTTTTTGCCCATACCCTGCCTTATAACATAACCCGTCAATCGTCAATACCGTTCATCACTTCTATTCCGGTGACAGGTGAAATGGTTATCTCCTGATCCACATCCGAGGCAGGTACGACAGCCGTATTTGCCGTAAGATCAGCTCCTGCCATTTTTACAATAATTTCAACATCACCTTTAATTTTTTCTATTGTGTATGTCTTAACGGTTTTTCCGTCAAAGATAATGTTCTCCTCATCAAAGGACTTATATTTTTTATCACCCACAACCCTGTACGAAACGGTAATAACGCTCTCTTTATCTGTATAATACGGAATCCGGACATTGAGTTTTATGTTGCGCCTCTTTGACTTAGTGGTCGTCTCAGTCGGCTTTTCCTCTACATTAGTTTTCCCGGTATTACCGTTCTCTTTTCCGGTGGTTGCTTTTTTTGTTGTTTTTTCTTTCTGCGTTTTATCATTTTTGCTGTTTCCGGCTGAGGTGTCACTGCCTTTTGAAACTTTATTACTTTTGTCGATGTTAGATTTCTTTGATGTCGCATTTCCGGACGATCCCGAGGTTTTAACTGTAATATCCTGTGCCTTTGTAGAATTCTTTTCAACAGAAGAGGTCACGGCAGAACCGCTTTTATCCGTTACGATTTCCGTGATATTCTTTCCCGAAGCGTCTGTCACTGTTTCACCGTTTTCGTCAGTTACGGGACTTGTAACAACAACATCAACATATTCCTTTGATGAGCAGGCACTCAGTGCAAATATAATACAGACTGCCGTAAATAGAATTAAAAATTTTTTCATTTTTATTCCTCCTAAATAAATACAGAAAATGAAGCGTCACTTGGCATTCTCCAGTCACCCCGCGGACTTAAGGAAACAGAACCGACCTTTGGTGAATCGGGAATACACGATCGCTTGAATTGGCTGATAAAAAAGCGTTTCATAAACACTTCAAGCCATTTATCTATTGTTTTTTTATCATATGTTCCATCAAATGCCTTCTGCGCGAGAAAAGATAATTTTTTCTTATCAAAGCCAAAACGGATAAAATGATAAAGAAAAAAGTCATGAAGCTCATAAGGCCCGATATTATCCTCCGTTTTCTGGGCGATTCTGCCGTTTTCATCAGGCGGCAGAAGCTCCGGAGAAACAGGGGTGTCGAGTATGTCATAGAGTATTTTTGCAGTATTTTTGTCGCTTACATCCGCAACATACCGCACGAGATATCTTACAAGTGTTTTGGGAACAGACGCGTTAACACCGTACATAGACATATGATCTCCGTTATAGGTGCACCAGCCCATTGCAAGCTCACTTAAATCACCCGTTCCGACAAGCAGGCATCTGTGCTTATTTGCCATATCAAAAAGAATCTGTGTTCTCTCTCTCGCCTGCGTGTTCTCATATGTTATATCCTTAACCGCAGGATCATGATCTATGTCGCGCATATGTTGAATACAGGCGTCTTTTATACTGATTTCCTTTGCTGTGACGCCAAGTGATTTCATAAGTTGCATCGCATTATCATGTGTTCTGTCGGTAGTTCCGAAGCCGGGCATGGTTATACCGAGAATATTGCTGTTTTCTTTGCCGAGAAGTTGCATTGCCTGTGCACAGACAAGCAATGCAAGCGTAGAATCAAGCCCGCCTGAAATACCCACAACAAGACCATCGGAACCGACATGTTCAAGCCTTTTCGCAAGTCCCGATGCCTGTATTGTAAAGATTTCAGAGCACCTTTCCTTTCTCTGCTCATCATTTGCCGGAACAAACGGGTGAGACTCAACAAAGCGGTATTTTAAATCGTTACTGTCGTTTTTTACGGTTGATTTTACAAATCCGATATCGCGGGAAATATTTTCAAAGGACATATTGCCCCTTCTCAGCGCAGTGAGCTTTTCAACATCAATATCGGCCGCGGTTATTATATTCGATCTGCTGAACCTCTCGCCCCGAGCAATAACAGCACCGTTTTCGGCAACTGCCGTTGCACCGCTGAAAACAAGATCCGTTGACGATTCATAGACAGACGCACCCGCGTAAATATATGCACAAATGCACCTTGCAGACTGATTTGAAATAAGGTCGCGCCTGTACTGCGCCTTGGATACATACTCATCGCTTGCAGACGGATTTGCAATCAGATTTGCACCGTGCATGGAAAGCGTGCCGCTCGGTGGATTGGGAACCCACAAATCCTCACAGATTTCTATACCCAAAACAGCTCCGCCACCCAAATCAAATATCTGACTGCCGATTTTTGTATGAATGCCGCATATGCAGATATCCTGACAGGTTTTAAAATCACTGCCTGAGGCAAACCAGCGTTTTTCATAAAATTCATTATAATTTGCGATATGGGTTTTCGGTACAATCCCCGCAACAGTTCCGTCATGGATTACAACAGCACAATTATACAAGCTGTTATAAAACGGTATCGGCATACCCACGACAACTGCTATATTCTTACCGCGTGTATATTCCACAATGTCAGAAAGCGTTTTTTCGGCCGAACTTTGAAGCGCCTTTGTAAAAAAAAGATCACCACAGGTGTAGCCTGTTACGGAAAGCTCCGGCGTCACAAGCAGCCTTATATTATCATTAAGTGCAGTGTCTATTGCATTTATTATTTGTTTTTTGTTATAATCGGTATCTGCGACCTTCAGCTTTAACGAGGCAGCAGCAGCTCTGAAAAAACCATAATTCATTTTATCACCCATATATTACTAATACTCTGCCATATTATTATGGACAGAATATAATTGCTTTGTTAAATCATTGTTATTTTAAATTGGAAAGAAGCTGTTTCATCCGGACAGAGAACGGTCATTCCCCTTTTGTTTTCAAAAATCTCGTCCTCATCAGAGCAGTTGGAAATTCCGGTCCAAGGCTCAATGGCAAGAAAAGGTGCACCGCCCGGAGCAGACCACAAAAGAAGGTTATTCATATCCTGAAACTCAACACGCACGCCCCTGTTGTTTCTGCCTATGAGCGTTACTGATTTCGAGGGACAGTTTTCAAAAATCAGAGCATCCTTTTCCTCAAACAAATCATGCGTAAGACAGAGCGTGTCCGAACCGTTCATAACATCAAATTTTTCGTCAACATTTACAAGCCCGCTTTGATGGTCAGGTCTGAGACAGGGTATTGAGACGAGCCTGTCAAACACAATTTTATAATCCTCAAACGCCTCGTCATCTGAAATCGGACAGTTAAAGGCAGGATGACCTCCGATTACAAACGGCATTTTTTCACTGCCCGTGTTTGTTATAATGTACTCGTTTGCAACCGTATCTCCCACTATTGTGTACTTTATCTTCAGCTCATAGTCAAATGGGAAATGTTTTTTTGTATTGCAGTCGCTTTTCTGAATAAAAGCAACACTGTTTTTATGACGCTCATAAAGTTCAAACGGTGTTATTCGTGCAACACCATGGCGCTTCATATCACATTCTTTTCCAAACGCTTTTGCCCTGCCGTTTTTCAAAACTCCGACTATGGGAAAACAGACAGGTGCCTGCCCTGCCCAGTAATCGGGATTTCCCTGCCAGAGATATTCAACACCGTCTTTTTTAAGAGAGTTGAGCTGAGCGCCCTGAAGACCGAGAACAGCCTCATTATGTTCACTCGTAATTTTTATCCGCACAAAGCATCACTCCATTCAAAGTTCATTATAACTTATATAAACTTGCAATGCAATATTGAAAATACTGTATATATAGTATAAAATAAACTTATAGACATGCTGAAACTAAGGAGGAATAAAATATGGACATTGAAGCATATATTCATGAAACTGTTTTTTCAAAAAATAATCAACACAGATGCTTTTATGAGCTTATATGGGAAAATTTTAAAGAGGACGGATTTGTAATAACAGATGAAAGCGGATATGAGATCGACGCTGTAATAAAAGCCGTTTCGCTTCAGAATCTCGTGGGAGAGTTTATATACAGACTTTACGACGATATTAATGAAACAAGCTTTGAAGATGTAATAGAACATCTTCAGAATATAGGTATTGCCGAAAATGAAATAGCACAATATTGTCGATCAAACGAAAACATTGAGGTCGATGATGACGACTTTGAACTTACAGTAAAAAACGCGCTGGATTACACAAACGAAATCGTGGCTGACAAAATGCTTGAAGAATTCTCACCATGCGATATTTTTGACTATATGTTTACGGCAACATATGATTTTGAACAGGATTTTGTTTTTGATTTTGAGGACAGCGATGAATTCCAGTCCTTTATAGACAGCAATCAAAATCAGCTTGATAATTATAAAGAGGAATATCAATCCGTACTCTCATGGATAGAAGGCGGTATGATCTGCTGAATTTTAACATATTGTTACATACGAATTCATCTGATATTCCTTTTGAATAACCGATATTTATAAAAGCCGTTGATGACGGATTGCATCAACGGCTTTTGCCAATTATTTCAAACCTTTTTTATCAAAATTGAAAATTGTTGAAAGTATAACCTCGTATCCTGTTTTGATTGCTTCCGGAACAAGCCTGTCATAGTTGTCACGGCGATTATGATAATAATCGGCAGGAGCAGGATCCATAGCCGCAAGGCATGTTGCGGTTATACCCGCCTGTGAAAATGCGGCGGCATCGGAGGAACCGAAAAATACATTTGCAAATTTAAGATTATCGTGTCCTGCCTCAATTGCCGAATCCATAACAAGCTGACTGAACTTTTCATCGTGCTTTACCGTGCCGGTCATATCGCGGTTGTACACATTAAGATACGCAAGATCCGTAAGAGTATCCACACAAAGCACGGCAGTTTCCACACCGCTGTTTACATATTCATCATAGTGATCCTTCGCCCACTGCTTACAGCCTCTGAGTCCTGCCTCCTCACCATCTGTAATCATAGCACAGACTTCGGTGTTTTCAAATTCAACGCCTGCCATATCAAGCATACGCAGTGCAGTTACCGCTGCGTAGGTTCCTGTAAGATTATCATTTGCACCCGGAGAAATTGTTTTAAAATCTATGAAGAAAAACAATGTTATCATTGCAAGCGCCGTTAAAAAATGAAAATAATAGCTATAATCAAGGAGAAAGCTTCCGAATCTGCCCATATCAACCAGTCCGGCAATAATGGTCAATACGGAAAGAATAAACGATATCACTGCGCCGCCTATTGTCCAGCCCATAAGAATTCCCATAAGCGGCTTATTTTTTCCGTAATAGATATGGCGCCATTCATATGCCGAATCAATATGCCCGCTGATTATAATTCTTCTCTTAACCTCGCCCGACGGTTTTCTTACACCAAGCAGATTATTGCCCTCAATCTTTTTATATAAGACATCCGTAAACTGTTTGTACATAAGAAATTCCATAACCGTTATAAACAGCCCGACAAACACCACTCCGCAGACAATGCACTGCGCAGTAAAAAATGTTATAATGCTTGTAAACACAAGAACCGCACAGACAACTACGGCAAGAATAACCGCGGCTGAAACAAATTTGGTCCACTGTAAAAATGCCTTGGGAGCCATTTTATATGTTTCAAACCGTGTTTCATCACAGAAAGTATCCATTTCCTTTTTTATATGCTTTTGGGCGGCAAGGCAGTTTTCGTTGCCTGACTCTCTGGGACCGTACTTCTTGATGATATTTGTAATTTCTTTGACAGTATAATCCACATTTTCATCAATAACCGACTGCGGAAAATTTGATATTTGCATGATTACTTTTCTCCTTTTGCAATAAATTTCTTATTAAGCTTGACCTCCAGATGGGTATCGCCTCTATAAAACTTATTCTTGATATAAAACCGATCAAACGGATTTTTTACAAGCGAAACGGAATCGACGGCATAATTCCTGCCGAGAGATTTGTAAAACGGCTTAAATAAGTCAAGTCTTGCCTTAAAATCGTTCCAATCCGATTTATTCTCGGGCGACCAAGCCACTTCGCTGAGAGCCTGAATTCTCGGAGAAAGATTCAAATCCAGCTTTTCTCTGCCGTCAATCCATTCCGTCCACATTTCACCCTCAACGCCAAGAACATTTTTCATGTTCCTGCTTTCAACACCGAATTTTTCCGGTGAATATTCATATGTATTTTTCAAAGGATACTGCGCATATGTCATATCAAAATAAAACGATTTGTGATTTGACATAATCATATTTCCGCCGCTGTTTACATAACGCTCTGCATGCTTATCTCGCTTTGGCGTCCAGTACTGCGCTACCACGGAATGATCAAGATTTTTTGCCGAAAGTATTTCATTCCAGCCTATAAGCCGTTTACCCTTACTTTTTACATATTCACAGATTCTGTTATTGAACCATCCCTGAAGATCGTCCTCATTATTGAGGTGATTCTCCTGAATAACTTTCTGACACAGAGGACATTTTTTCCACTCGTTTCTTGGTGCTTCATCTCCGCCGATATGAAAATACGGTGCATCAAAAAGCGCGCACACCTCATCAATAACATTAAATACAAATTCAAATGTACTTTCTTTACCCATGCATGCCGTTCTGTTCCAGTCCCTGATACCTCTGCTCAGAGGGACTCTGCCTCCGAAGTAACCGGGCACTTCCGTTTTTATTTCACGGCAGCCGAGCCACGGATACGCTGCCATTGCGGCCGCGAAATGAGCAGGCATATCAATTTCGGGAACAACCATTATTCCCCTTTGCCTTGCATATTCAACAATGTCTTTAATATCTTCCTGTGTATAGTATCCCTCATAACGACCTTTTACAACATGAGTTGTTCGCCATCCGTCAACATGCGTTTCTTCTCTTTTAGAACCTATTTCGGTTAAAAGAGGATATTTCTTTATTTCTATTCTCCAGCCCTGATCGTCTGTAAGATGCCAATGAAAAACATTGAGTTTCATCATAAACATATAATCAAGATAGCGCTTTACCTCTTCTTTGCCGAAAAAATGTCTGCTTTCATCAAGCTGCAGACCTCTCCACTGAAACCGCGGTTTGTCCTTAATTGAACAGCATGGCGTTTCCCCATCTGCAAGTTCAATTCTGCTCAGTTGCCTGAGCGATTGCAGAGCATAATATGCTCCCGTCTGCGTTGATGCCGTTATTTTTATGCCATCAGAATGAACATCAAGCGTATATTCCTCTTGTGAAAGTGCCGGATTTTTTTCAATAACAATCTCGGCATCCTCACCTCTCGGTGCTTTAAGCAAGGAAAGTTCAAAATCAGATTTAACCTTACTGTTTTGAGTAAGTTTATAGTTGCCCTGCTGAATTTCACATTCAAACGGTGAAGGAATTAATGCAAGCATAGCAATCTCCTTTCGGATTTATTGTGTAATTGTACCATAATATAACGAAAAACACAATATTTAAAGCTATATTTGTATTCATTAAAATTAAAAATTTTAATATTTTTTCCAATAAAATACGCTATTGACAACAGTAAATGCAACATATATAATAGCTATAAATTAACAAGTGATACTATAAGAGGGATTACAGTGTATAAGTATTTTAAACGATTTTGCGAAATAGTATTGTCTATGCTTGCGCTTATTATTCTTTCACTGCTCATGGCAGTCACTGCAATAGCAATTAAACTGGAATCAGAGGGGCCTGTGATATTTAAACAGGACCGTCTCGGAAAAAACGGCAAGGTTTTTAAAATATACAAATTCCGCTCGATGTGCGTAGGCGCCGAGCATACGGGTACCGGAGTATACAGCGGTGCTGACGATATGCGCGTTACAAAAGTAGGAAAAATAATCAGGGCAACAAGTATAGATGAACTGCCGCAGCTTGTGAATATATTAAAAGGGGAAATGAGCTTTGTAGGACCGAGGCCTCCTCTTACATACCACCCGTGGAGCATTGAGGAATACACAAAAGAGCAGCTTCACATGTTTGATGTTCCCCCGGGTATAACAGGCTGGGCACAGGTTCACGGAAGAAAAGAAGTGGAATGGCACGAAAGAATACAACTCAACTGCTGGTATGTGGATCATATGTCTCTGTTGCTTGATTTGAAAATTCTGTTTTTAACTGTATTCAAGGTTTTAAGAAATGAGGATAATGTAAATATAGGAGAAACGGTATCCGTAACTGTTTCCGATGAAAAAGAAAGCGTGATAAAATAATGCCGCTTACATTAATGTATATTACAAACAACCCCGAAATAGCTATGATAGCTCAAAAAAACGGTGTGAACAGAATCTTCATTGATATGGAATATATAGGCAAAGAAAAACGCCAGCCGAATATGGACACCGTTAAAAATCATCATACAGTGGAAGATATAAAAAATATACGAGGCGTTATCAATGAGTCTGAGATTCTTGTAAGAGTAAATCCCATACACAATGAATCAAAAAAAGAAATTGATGATGTAATAAACGCAAAAGCCGATATCATAATGCTCCCCATGTGGAAAACAAAAGATGATGTTGAAAAATTTTTGTCTTTTGTAAACGGCAGAGCAAAAACAATGCTTTTGCTTGAAACTGCCGAGGCCGCCGAATGTCTTGACGAAGTGCTGGAGCTTGCCGGAATTGATGAAGTACATATAGGATTAAACGATTTATCATTGAGTCTGCATAAAAAATTTTTATTTGAGCCTCTGGCAGACGGAACGGTTGACACCATAACCCGAAAATTAAAAAATAAAAATATAACTTTCGGCTTTGGCGGTTTCGGAAGAATAGGCTCAGGCGACCTGCCTGCCGAAAAAATTGTAGCAGAGCATTACAGATTAGGCTCCGATATCGCAATACTGTCAAGAAGCTTCTGCAACTATGAAAAGACGGAAAGTTTTTCAAATATTGAGAAAATATTTGAAGAGGGCATAAAAAGTCTTCGTCAATATGAGGATTCTCTTAAAAATGAAGATGATTCATTTTTTGCGCAGAATCATTTTGAGCTTCAGCAAATTGTAAGCAGAATTACAGGCGGTATATTATAATGAAGGTTTTACTGACAGGCGCTTTTGCCTACACACAGGAACAGCTTGACCAAATAACAGCCTCAGGCTATGAAATTACATTTATTCCCGATGAGCGTATAAAACTTGACATAGATGTATCGGAATTTGACTGTGCCGTTTGCAACAGTCTGTTTTTATATAACGATATAGAGAAATTTAAGAAATTAAAATTTGTTCAGGCCACAAGTGCGGGACTTGACCGACTTCCTGTTGATTATATGAAAGCGCATGGAATTAAATATTCAAATGCAGAGAACACATATGCAATCCCTATGGCGGAATGGGCTGTAATGAGCCTGTTGGAAATTTTCAAAAATTCTCCTGTCCTTTTTAAAAATCAACAAAATAAAACATGGAATAAAAGCAGGAATCTGCTTGAACTTACAGATAAAACAATTGCAATTATCGGATTTGGCAATATCGGAAAAGAAATTGCCAAGCGTCTTAAACCGTTCGGTGCAAAAATTATTGCTGTTGACAAATTTGAAATTATAAACAGCAATATTGATGTATGGAAATCCGTTGATATGCTCAATGCTATTTTGCCGAAGTGCGATGCAGTTATTCTCAGCGTGCCATTGAACAACGAAACAAGGCATATGATATCCAAAAAACAGCTTGAGCTTATGAAGAAAGACTCTGCTCTTATTAATATCTCAAGAGGGGCAATCATAGACGAAAAAGCGCTTTCCGATAATATGATAGAAAAATTCCGGGGCATTGCGCTGGATGTATTTGAACAGGAGCCGTTAAGTGAACAAAGTAATTTGTGGAGCAATGAAAAAGTCATTGTTACCCCGCACAATTCATTTGTAAGCGATATGTGCGGCAAAAGATTGTTTGACATCATTCTGAACCATCTTAAAAATCATTTGAATTGAGGATATGAAATAATGAGCAAAAAAGTATTATTTGTTGCAACGGTACGAAGTCATATAGGACAATTTCATATGCCTTTTATTAAAGAACTCAAAAGGCGGGGATTTATTGTTGACGCCGCTTTCAAAGACAATTCGGATATGAAACCGGGTCTTGATTTATCCGCGATTGACAATATATTCGAGATTCCTTTTTCAAGGAGTCCGTACAGTTTTGATAATATAAAGGCCTATTTTGCTTTGAAAAAGATAATAGACAGCGGTAACTACGACGCAGTTCATTGTCACACGCCGATGGGTGCAGTTGTGGCAAGATTGGCTGCAAAAAAAGCAAGAAAGGGCAAAACAAAGGTAATATACACTGCTCACGGTTTTCACTTTTTTAAAGGCGCATCAAGAAAAAACTGGATGTTTTTTTTCCCTGTCGAAAAATATTTATCAAGATACACGGACTGCCTTATTACAATCAATAATGAGGATTATGAGCTTGCAAAGCATAAAAAATTCAAATGCAAAAAATTATACAAGGTATGCGGTGTAGGTGTTGACACAAACAGATTCCATCCGTTTAGCAGGGAGGAAAAAAGCCTGACTCGTGCGCAATACGGTTATGATTCGGACAGCTTTCTTATGATATATCCTGCTGACTTTTCAGACAGAAAAAACCATTCCATGCTTTTAAAAGCATTTAAAATTACAGCTCAAAAGCATAACGATATCAAATTGCTTCTTCCCGGTCCTATTGAAAGCGCACAACAAATACAGCAGCTTGCAGCAGAACTTGGTATAAAGGACAAAATTGACTTTCTCGGCTATCGCAGGGATATTGAGCAGTTAGTTGGAATGAGCAATATATCACTGTCATCAAGCAAGCAGGAGGGATTGCCCGTCAATCTTATTGAGGCAATGGCACTCGGCAACCCAATCGTTGCAACAAATGTCCGCGGTAACAACGATTTGGTAAAAGACGGCGAAAACGGTTATCTGATAGAACTTAATGATTACGAAAAAATGGCTGAAAAAATGATTTTGTTGATTGAAAATCCGGATTTGGTTGATACATTTAAAAAGAACAATCTTAAGATGGTCAGGGATTATTCTATGGAGAGCGTTATACGCCAGATGATTGATGCATATAAATCATTAGGTTTAATCTGACAGACGGTAATTATGAACACAGGAAATGAGCTTGCGTATTTTTATATAGACGGTGAATTCGGTTCTAATCAGGAAAAAATACGGGATATACCTATGTATTTCGGAGGCTGTGGGGCATTTACGGCATGCGATGTATGCGTCACTCTTGCGAAAAAAGAGAGATATTCTTATCTTTGTCCGTTTGATGTGAGGGATATTGACAGAAAAAAGTATAACTCCTTTGCCATGCAAATGAAACCGTATCTTCACCCGAGAATAAGCGGTATTGATAAGCTTGATATTTTCATTGACGGATTCAGAAAATATCTTGACAACACAGACGACAGAAATCTTACTCTTTCACCGTTTTCACAGAATGAAGAGGAGCAGACTGCAAAAAAAATCATACAAAAACAAATCAACAATGGCTTCCCTATACCGTTTCTGCTGCTCAACCACCGGGATAAAATCTTTAAGGACTATTTCTGGCACTGGTTTTTGATTGTGGGTTTCAAGTCAACACAAACAGCGTTTTATATAAAGGCTGCCACTTACGGCAGCTTTGAATGGCTTGATTTCAATAAGCTGTGGAACAGCGGATTCGATAAAAAAGGCGGCATGGTCTTAATAAGGGATATGAACAATAAAAAATCCTGATAATCCATTAATGATTATCAGGATTTTTCATTGCATGATATGCGGTATTAACCGCGTCTTCACTTATATTGCATCCCATTTCATAAATAGGAACCTTTTCAAAAATTTCTTCAAGCACATCAAAAAGACAATTCATTCTCACTGATGTAAGTTTTCTTATAGTTTGTGAAAAGATATTGAATACGGCTTTGCCTGTATCCGCCTTTTTTATCCAGTTATTTTCACTTCTTTCAAGAAAACATATCCCGACAAGCGGAACTATGGCAGGGGTTGAATAATCATACTTGCCGCTCCATGGAGTTCCGCAGGCATAAACCTTACCATCTATAACCCTTATTGCCGGTTTATCATCGTTTATCATATACGCTCTGTCGCCGAATTTTTTGAGCCACAATCCGGTATGCGTTGATTTGCCTGTCCCGGAATCAGCGGAAAAGGCATATGCCATCCCATCAACGCAAACACACGAGGAATGAAGCAATATCCCGCTGAAATTCAGAAGCTGAGTATAAAAATCAGAGCTTGTCAGCATATATTCCCAGTCATCGCGATTAAGCTCGGGATGCTCCCTCATTGAATCGAGTATTCTGTCTTCCTCAACATTGATAGTAATATCAATCTTTTGGTCTTTTTCCTGATTACCGGAAAGATATGCAGCAGCCTGCTTTGTAGTCCTGCCGTTATCAGCCGCTGTCATATCAACCTTTAATCCGGCAATATCATATATCGCCATATATTCACCCTGTACTTCATTTAATAAACATAGTATAAACGAAGTTCATCAAATCGTCAAGAAAGATTAGGGCACTGCTTCATTTTTTCTTTCTGAAGAACACTGAAATCCTTTGCGTTTATGACTGTATCATTAGTAAAGTCAAGCAGAAATTCGTAAAAAGATTCTGATCTTGTCTTGTTTATTGAATCACTGTTCCAGCAAGGCAGAACAAAATCAATCGGTACAGAAAAGCTGTTTTCACCCGCAGTATAAAGCATATTGCTTTTTTCATCAGCGCCGTTACAGATACAATCATCAGCACTTACGAAATCATATCCGCAACTCTCATCCAATGAATATTGCTGTGCATAGGAGCCCTCGGGAGCAATCACAACAGGAGCCTTTACGCTGTTGGTAACAGAAAGCAATCCCTCTGTTACTTTATTGGATACAACTATGCTTGCCTGCGTATCGTCATTTAATAGGTTTACCGTCAGAGAGCTTGTTCCGGGCGCAAAAAGAAGCTTTGTGTCTGTCAGATTCATCGTTGACATCACCTCGGCTTTTGGTATCCATACAATTTGAAGAGGCGGTTTCTGAAGATAGATTCCATATACAACATACAGTTGACTTTCAAAAAATGTTAAGGATGCCGTCGGATAATAAAACTGCTCAACTTTGGGCATATAAACAATATTGAGGTAAGGCATATTATGGAATGCGCCGCTTGACATCTGCGTTACATTATCCAGATGAATTTCCTCTATATAAGAATAGCTGATAGATTTGCTTCCTAAAGGAGTTGTCAGTGACGGAAGATCAAGCACTCTCATGTTACAATAAGAGCCTATTGCGGCAGAGCCCGTTGAGGAATAAGGCGTTATTTGCGTAACCTCAGGCGCATAAAATGTATCTGTACGATAGCCGCTCAGGGCATTGCTGTAAAGCGTTTTTACATGTGTAACATCAAATTCAAGATAATTACAATCACTTATGGCTTCTGAATGAATGGTTTTGATTGTATTCGTTTTTAAATCATATAAATAGTTGCAACCGTCAAACATATTTTTATATAATGTATCAAACTTCGGTATGTTGCATGTAAACAGGGTGCAATCCTTAAAAATACTTTCATCCGATACAGTGGCAATAGCATTGGGAAAATTACCGTAAAGTAAACCTGCACCTGAAAACAGGCTGCTTTTAAAGGCTGTTATATTTTCACCAAAATCTATTTCGTGGAGCATTGTACACTTGGCAAAAGCACTTTTTGCAACCGTTTTAAGATTCGGCATGACTTCATCTCTTAAATGCGTGCAGCCGGAAAAAACAGAATTGCCGCTGCATGTTGTTACTCCTTTTGCAACAATATGTTTGAGATTGCCTGAATTTTCAAAACAGCTTGTGCCCAAGGTTGTAATACTATCAGGCAGAACAATGCTTGTCAGTTTGCTGCTTTTAAACAGGTTGCTTATTACGGATGTAGGCTTCGAACCATTGATTGTATCAGGAACGATGATATTTGTCTTGTCTGTTTTACAATCTGTAATCACCCCGAGATCAACCGTAAAATCACTTTCATCTGCATAGTACTGTATGATGTATTCCTGTGATGTAATATTACTTACATATTCTCCATCCCTCACTAAAGCGTAAAGCAAAAGAGTATCGCTGCTGACAGTAATCGGCTCGGTATAAACTGTTGTTTTGAGAGAGGAGACGGTGGGAATACTTCTGTTTGTTGTATAGATAAGATCAACAC
Organism: uncultured Clostridia bacterium; assembly: GCA_947628175.1. GTDB lineage: Bacteria > Bacillota > Clostridia > Oscillospirales > Acutalibacteraceae > Eubacterium_R. The sequence goes on from CANQZA010000011.1 coordinate 38,025, forward strand.
CATCCGGGATATTATCAAATGAAATGACCTGTTCATCATGATACAATCCGCCCGAAACGCTCGGCATGGGAATATCATAAGGTTTATGATCAATCACATTTACAAAGCTGAGCATTCCGCTGCCAAAATAATATGAATCATCCTCACCGACACTTATAGCACTGTTTTTTATTTTTTCCTTAACCTGTGCCGGCGTCATATCGGGATTCTGCATCAAAATACAGGCACACGCCGCACTGGTGAACGGGGTGGAAAATGAAGTGCCTGAATATTCGGATGTATAACCTCCGCCAAGCTTTGCCGAATAAATCTTTTCCCCGGGAGCACAGATATCAACTGCCTTACCGTAATCCGAGAAGTCACTTATGTTATATGTACTGCCGTAAGAACTTACGGTAATGACAGAAGAACAATTTGCAGGATGTGAATATTCACAGGGAACGCCCTCATTCCCCGCTGCTACACAAACCGTTGTTCCGCATTGGACAAGCTCTTCAACAAGATCATTCATAATCTGGTCACTGCCGTCAAAGCTATAGCCGCCAAAGCTCATATTCATAACATTGGGTCTGTCCTTTTCCGCTAATACATATTCCAGGGCTGCTATGATTTCCGTCTCCGTAGCTGCGCCGCTTGCACCGATTATTTTGTAAGGCTTAACCTTTATATTATCAGGTGTACTCTGAACCACGATGCTCGCCACCGCCGTACCGTGCATATGATTGTCCATCGGATCATCAGCATCACCTTCTCCGCTGAAATTAACGCGGTTTTCAACATAGCGGTTTTCAAATATTTCGTGCGTGTAATCAATACCCGTGTCCATAATGCCGACAACTATTTCATCATATTTGTCAAGATTCTTCTGAAAAATTTCCTTTGCGTAAACGGCACCGCTGTCGACATAACCATAGTTTGATGAGGCACTTGCCGCTTGAACAGAAATGGCTGATTTTGTTTCATAATCATCGTAGTCGCTTAAAAAGTATATTTTATCCTTTTGTACAGTATATCCTTTGCTTTTGAGAGTATTATAATCCGCGAGCATATCGCTTTTATTTTCATATTGTAAAACCGCGTAATCAAGACCGTAAACCTCTGCAACAGCCTTTTTACTGTTTATTTTTTTATTGGATTTGACAATAAGGCGGTTTTCGGTTGAATTAAAATATGGATTGCCGTTTTTATCATATAAAACCTGTGCTTCAAATGATGTATACTTTTTGTTGAGCTGAGAAACCTCACTGCAAAAGCGAGAAACATTATTTCTTTCAATCCGGTTGTTCATAACAGCATAGCAAGGCGCAAAAACTGCCAAAAACAATAAAAGAGAAAGAATGGATGATATAAACTTTTTCATAAAAATACCTCCTTTTCAATGTGAGTACAACATACTTTTTTAAAGCAAATAGGTCAGTTTACTCCTAATAAATTCAGGTCATAATGACCTAATTCATTTAGGCGATTATTATAATGAACAGATTAAAGGCGCTGCACAAAGAGCGCGGGTATACTCAAATAAAAATGCAATTTCTTATCGGTATGGATCAGAGCGACTATTCAAAAAATAGAAAACGGAAAAAGAAGTATCTGTATTTCCTTTTTTCAAGTGCATTTTACATTTTACACCTACTGTAAAGTCAACTGTTTTTTTAAGATTTTTATTTATTTTCCTAATTTTTTATTCATCGGGCGGCAAAACTGCTGCCCGATTTTCCTTATTGTACGAATAAAAGTACCGCTCAATATTTTCCATTGACATTTTTATTCTTTTAAAGTAATATAGAACATATGTTCGAGGTGATATGAATATGGAAAAGCAGATACTTCATATAGACTGCAACAAGTTTTACGCAAGCGTTGAGTGCTTTCTTCATCCTGAACTGAGAGACAAGCCTGTTGCGGTAGGAGGAAGTGAAAAGGAGAGGCATGGTATAATATTAACTAAAAACGAAATCGCGGCAAAATATAACCTTTATGCGGGTGAACCCATATGGCAGGCAAAACAAAAGTGTCCTGACTTAATTGTTGTCGAGCCGAATTTTCCCGTGTATATGGAATTTTCAAAAAGGGTCAAAGGCGTTCTTGAGTCGTATACCGATCTGATTGAGCCGTTTGGACTTGATGAAAGCTGGATAGATGTAACCGGCGACTGGAGCCGTACGGGAGCTGAAATTGCCGACCAAATCAGAAAAAGGATTAAAAATGAAATCGGAATAACAGTGAGCATAGGCGTAAGTTTTAACAAAACCTTTGCAAAGCTCGGCTCTGATTACAAAAAACCCGACGCCGTAACCATCATCAGCCGGAGCAATTTTAAGGAAATCGTATGGCCGCTGCCCTGCCGCAATCTGCTTATGATAGGAAGGTCAACATCAAAAAAACTCGCAGGCTACGGAATTTACACCATCGGTGAGCTTGCAAATACGGACACAAATTTTTTACGCAATATTCTTGGCAAAAACGGTGAAACACTGCAGCACTGTGCACGCGGGCTGGACACTTCACCCGTTATGCACAAGGATTTTGCCAATAATATAAAAAGCATCGGAAACTCCGTTACAACGCACAGGGATATGGTTAACAATGAGGATATTAAAATCGTCTTTACAGTCCTTGCTGAAAGCGTTGCGCAAAGAATGCGTGAGCATCATCTGAAGGCATCTACGGTAGCCATTTCAATCAGAACAAAGAGCCTTGACTCCTTTACAAGGCAATGCAGACTTTCCGCACCCACCAATGTCAGCAATGAGATAGTCAAGGAGGCAATGATACTTTTTAAAAACAACTATTCTTGGAATGAGCCTGTAAGAAGTATAGGCGTAAGTGTTACGAATTTTGATTTTGAAACGGCGGTGCAATTTGACTTTTCAGGTTCGGTTCAAAAGCGTGAAAAGCTTGAGCGGCTTGAAAACGCGGTTGACAGACTCAGAAAAAAATACGGAGAAAACTGCATACAAAAAGCAACTGTTTTGCAGGATAAAAAGCTGTCGCGTTTCGGTACCGCCACCGCAAGCTCATTTCACCCGTTTTCCTCCTGATAAAGCCTTTCTGTATGCGCATACTTCTTCAAAGATGTGTTTTTCGGCGGTTGCATATGCTTTGCAACCTAAAGTATCGTTAAAAAATGGAATTGCAAACAGGAATATGTAGCGCAACCACCGGCAAAAAGGTAAAATATGCTTGTAAGGCAAATCCATGCCGAACAAAAAACGAATATTTTACTAAGGAGATTTTTATTATGAAATTGTTAAAGGCACTTACAGTATTGGTTTTCTTCCCTTATTTTGCAATGAAAAACAGAAAAAATGAAAGTAAAACAATAACCGACAGCAAAAGCAGCAAACCTTCCTTATCCAAAGCAGCATAATGAAAAGGACTGTACCGGCTAAGCAATTGCCGATACAGTCCCTTACTTTTTTATTCAATTTTATAAAAGAGACGCCACAAGGTCTCCCATCTGGGATGTACTTACAGCCTGAAATCCCTCTTCATATATATCGGGAGTTCTCGCCTTCGTGAGTGCAGTGTCAACGGCATTTTCTATTGCCTGAGCCGCCTTCGTCTGGGCAAAGGTATATCTGAGCATCATTGCTCCGGAAAGTATTGTTGCAAGCGGATTTGCCTTTCCCTGCCCTGCAATATCCGGTGCAGAGCCGTGTATCGGCTCATAAAGTCCAAATGTACCCTCCGCAAGTGACGCAGACGCGAGCATACCTATTGAGCCTGAAATCATGGAAGCCTCGTCGGAAAGAATGTCTCCGAATATATTTGAGGTGACTATTGTATCAAACTGATTCGGATTTCTCACAAGCTGCATTGCGCAGTTATCAACATACATATATGAAACTTCAACCTGTGGATAATCAGGTGCGGTTTCCTCCATAACCTTTCTCCAAAGTCTGGATGAGTCAAGAACATTTGCCTTATCGACACATGTGAGCCTTTTATTGCGCTTCATTGCATATTCAAATCCCGCTTTAACAATTCTTTTGATTTCGGGATAAGTATAACGCTCCGTATCATATGCGCCTATGACACCGTTTTCCTCATAAGTTCCTCGGTCACCAAAATATATACCGCCGGTCAGCTCACGAACAATAAGAATATCAAGACCGTCGCCTATAATTTCCTCCTTAATGGGGGATGCTGATTTGAGCGGCGCAAAAATCTTTGCAGGCCGCAGATTTGCAAA
>CANQZA010000012.1 GCA_947628175.1 uncultured Clostridia bacterium
CAGTACCCTTGAACCTGCGGGAAATTCACCTTTGCTCATACGCTCGAAAAGCTCAAGATTTTCCTCTATGCTTCTGTTGCGGAAAGGCGATTCCTTTCCGGGCTCGGTAAGCGTTCCCCTGTACTCTCTCTGTTCTTGAGGAGTCAGCTCGCATACAAACGCCTTGCCCTTTTTGATTAGCTTTATTGCACATTCATATATGAAATCAAAATAGTCCGAGGCATAGTAAAGGTTGTCCCATTCAAAACCGAGCCATTTTATGTCCTCTTTTATGGAGTCAACATATTCCGTGTCTTCCTTTGTGGGGTTTGTGTCGTCAAGACGAAGATTGCATATGCCGTTGTATTTTTCCTTCACACCGAAGTTGATACATATTGCTTTGGCGTGGCCGATATGCAGATAGCCGTTAGGCTCGGGAGGAAAACGGGTCTGAATGCATTTGTATTTGCCCTCACTGAGATCTTCGTCAATAAAGTCGTGTATAAAGTTTGAAGTTTCCTTAATTTCTTCAGCCATAGCTTTGTCCTCATTTAAAATTCTATTGATTTCGTATAATATTCCATTGCGTTTCTGAGCCTTTCCATAACGCGCTGCTGCCCAAGAAGAGACATTATCGCGTGCAGGTCGGGCGTATTTGTTCTGCCTGTAAGAGCAACTCGTATGATTGTGGATACATCCCCAACATGGCCCTTAAAAGCGTCGGGATTCTGCTTGAATTCCTTTACATTCGCGGTGCAGCCGCATGGAGCACAGATTTGCCTGATTTTGTCAAACCAGGTGTCCTTATCATCCTGTGTATCCGCAATTTCAATATATCTTTGGATAACCTGCACCGCAAGAGCGGCTGTGGCATTACCCGTAAGGTTATAGCATTTCTCAAATGTTTCGTCATACATATAGCTGATATATTCGGGAATATCCGACCATTTTGCTATATCCTTTCTCGGCTTTGCGTTATGGCGGTCAATATTAAGAACTTTTTTTGTATATTCGCTGTAATCCGTATAAAGCTGCGCAAGCCTTGGGCTGAATTCCTTTGCCCATTCATAGGAGAGCTCAAAAACTTCGTCGGCACGCATTTTGCTTATGATGTTTTTGGATACATCTGTGAGCTTTACAGTATCAAACAACGCACCGGATACGGACATTTTTTTGAAGCTGAATGGAAACAGGTCTATATCGGCATCCTTGTTCGCTCTGCGCCAGTCCTCAAAATTCGAGTTCATTATGGTCATTATATATTCGTTTACCGACGCAGCAGGGAAACCCTCCTGCTTATAATAAGTGACTGCAAGCTCGGGATCCTTGCGCTTTGAAAGCTTGCGCTTATTTCCGTTTTCTTCTTTCATAAGCGGAGCGACATGCGCATATTTTACAGGCTTAAAGCCCAGCACATAAAAAAGCTGAAGATGAATCGGCACTGATGAAATCCACTCGTCTCCTCTGATAACATGTGTTGTGCGCATTAGGTGGTCATCAATCACATGTGCAAAGTGATAGGTCGGTATACCATCTGTTTTCAGCAGGACAATATCGGTCACATTTTCGGGCATCTCTATTTTGCCCTTTATCATATCCTGAAAAAAGCATTTTTTTGTTGTGTCGCCCGGTGACTTTAATCGCAGAGTCCATGTTTTTCCGCTGTTTAAATTTTCCTTTATTTCATTAAGTGAAAGGTTACGGCATTTTGCATATTTTCCCCAGTATCCCTTTATATCCTCGGTTTCCTGACCGGCTTTTATTTCCTCTAACGCCTCAGCCGAGCAGAAGCAGGGATACGCAAGACCCTCCTCGACGAGACGCTTTGCATATGCCTGATAAATTTCAACTCTATGGCTTTGAATGTAAGGACCGTAGTCGCCATGCTGTGAGCCGTCAATCATAACGCCCTCATCGGCAGTTATGCCATATGCCTTCAAGCCTTCAAGCATGGTTTCCACAGCGCCGTCAATTCTGCGCTTTTGGTCCGTATCCTCAACACGAACATAAAAAATGCCGTCGGTATCTTTTGCAGTTTTATATGCGACAGTACATGTAAATAAATTTCCCAGATGAAGAAACCCTGTCGGACTCGGTGCAAATCGTGTAACGCGCGCACCCTCTTTAATATTTCTCTGCGGATAAAGCTTCTCATAAAATTCCGGCGTTTTGTTTATATTCGGAAAAAGAAGCTGCGCTAATTCTTTCATTTCTTCCATAATTTCACCTGTATTTATAAAATTACATAATATTATTGCACATATTTAAGTATTATTCAATATTTATTAAATATATTTTTATTGAAAAAATGATTTCAATATGTTAAATTACCATAAGCAAAGGAGATGAAGAGATGAATCTGCCTGATGACGCTGTAATGCTTCTGAGCGTTGTTAATACGAAACTGCGGGATGAGTATGAAAATCTTGATACGCTTTGCATGGATATGGAAATTGATAAAAATGCACTGTGCGGCAAACTTTTAAAAGCAGGCTTTGCGTATGACCGTGAACATAATAAATTCCGTTAGTTTTTTTCTGTAAGTTATTGACAAATTGCTTGTTTTTGATATAATTAAATTGTAATAATTACAATTTAATAATCATTATAAGGTGGTGAAAACTTGCAATCCAATGATATTGCTGCGCTGTTTAAGGCTAAGGACTTAAAATTAACACCCCAAAGGGCAGCAGTTTACAAGTTTCTCACAGAAAATCCTGTTCATCCCGATGTTGAAACAATATATAATCGGGTTGTAAAGGATAATCCCTCTTTCTCAAAAACGACTGTTTATAACTGTCTTCAGGCGCTTGCGGACCGCGGTCTCATCATACCTGTCAAGATAGATGAAAGCCGAATCAGATACGACGCAAATACTGTTTTTCACGGTCACTTTATTTGTGAAAGATGCGGCGAAATAACGGATTTTGATTGTGCGGTTGAAAACAGCCGGCTTGAGGGATTTGAAATAAGGCGCAGAGATGTATATTACAGCGGTTTATGTGATCGCTGCAAAAATAATTTTAATTTTAAGGAGTAAAGAATTATGAGTAAAAAGTATTATTGTCCTGTTTGCGGTTATGAAAGTGACGAGCCGATTGATGTTTGCCCTATCTGCGGCGCAAAGATGGCTGTTAAGGAAGAGGGCAAAACCACTTGGGCAGCAGAGCATAAGGTTGGAATCATTGACGGCGTAAGTGATGAAATCGTTAAGGGTCTTCGTGATAATTTCAACGGTGAATGCACAGAGGTCGGTATGTACCTTGCAATGGCAAGAGTAGCCCACAGAGAGGGTTATCCTGAGATCGGTCTCTATTGGGAAAAGGCTGCTTATGAAGAGGCAGAGCATGCAGCAAAATTTGCGGAGATGCTCGGTGAGGTTGTAACGGATTCAACAAAGAAAAATCTTGAAATGAGAGTTGCCGCTGAAAACGGAGCTACACAAGGCAAAACCGAGCTTGCAAAGCTTGCCAAGGCTGACGGCCTTGACGCAATCCATGACACTGTACATGAGATGGCAAGAGATGAGGCAAGACACGGAAAAGCATTTGAAGGTCTTTTAAAGAGATATTTCGGTTAAAAAGAGATGCAAAAAGGCACGCGAGAGCGTGCCTTATTCAATGCCGCATCTTTTAAAAATATGGACATTCGGAAATAATACTTGTAAAATTCATATAGGAATTGACATATTTTAAAATGTTATGATATACTAAAAAATATATTATAAGACAATTCAGGGTGCATATGAAAAAGAAAATTTTATTGCGTGCGAGTGTTCCTCCCTATGAGAAACATACTCCGTCGGAAGTTATTAACAAAAAAATTATAGGAGATAATTCAGGAAATCTGCTTTTTGCTTACAGTGTTACCCGTCTTCTGTGGCGTGAGGATGTTGATATTGATTTTATTGCCGACAAGGATGTTATTGCAAACAAAATTTCGACTGAATATATCAATGCAAATTATAGCTGTCTTGTACTGCCGATGGCAAACTCATTCAGAAAGCAGTTTGTCGAATGTATGAACAAGTGGACTAAATTGATTAATAAGCTGATAATTCCTGTTGTCGTTACAGGTATAGGTATCCAGATGCCGTATGAGCCTGATATTGCTGCAAAGCATCCGTATGACAATGCGGTGAAGGATTTTATCAGTGCTGTTTTGAACCACTCTTCAAGTGTTGGAGTAAGAGGAGAAATCACGCTTAAATATCTTCAGCATCTTGGCTTCAGGGATATTGATGTAACGGGATGTCCATCATTTGCCATGTTTGGACCCGGACTTCCTGTTCGTGAAAAGAAACCTCTCACAAAGGAGTCGGCTATATGTGTTACGGGGTCGGTGAGTAATCCTGTTAATTTCAAGGAGTTTGTAATCCGTAACAGGGAAATTCTGCCGAATTATTATTTTGTTCCTCAGTTTGTTAATGATTTGAAGCTTATGTATATGGGAACACCGCTACCGCTAACAAAAAACTCTTTGGTACTGTATCCGCATCGCATTGATGATGAGGTTTTTGTTGAGGACAGAGCAAGATTTTTTATAAATGTGCCGAGCATTCTTGCATTCGGCAGAGAAATGGATTTCAACTACGGTACCCGTATTCACGGCGCTGTGGGGAATATTCTCAGTGGTGTACCGAGCTATCTGTTTCCGACGGACGCAAGGATAAGAGAACTTGCCGAATATCATAACATTCCGAATATGTCTGCGTTTGATGTTGATGAAAAGACAAATCTTATTAAGCTATATGATAAAACCGATTTTTCTCAGGTCAATGACGGTCATGAACAGCGATTCTGGCATTTGATTGATTTTTTGGAGCATAATTATCTCTCTCATATTTATGAGGACAGGAGCAATCCCGAAAACGCTGTTTCCGTTTTAGATAAAAAGATAGAAGAAACAGAACTTGAGCCTCCCGTTCATTCCATGCTTTCGTGTTCAGTGCAGGAGATTGCAAAAAGAATGTCATTGAGTTTTGAAGAGATGGAAAACAAAAGCGCAACAAATGAAAATCAAATCGACTCTTTGAGCAGTGAAATAAATGATGTAATTAAGCGGCTTGAAAAAACGGAAAAGCAATTAAGCAAAAAAACACAGCAGCTTGACCGGTATATGAATTCCTCAACATTTGAAATAGGCAAGGCAAGACTGAAAAAGAAAATGAAAAGTAAAAAGCAATAAAAACAAAACGGCTTAGTTTTATATGAACTAAGCCGTTTTTACGGATTTTATTTAACGAATTCCTCTGCAACCTTCACAATATTTTCGGCGCTGAGTCCAAACTGCTTTAACAGGTCGGCGGCAGGCCCGCTGTGCCCGAATTCATCATTGATTCCGATTCGTTTTACGGGAACAGGACAATCTTCACACAAAGCAGCGCAAACTGCCTCGCCGAGACCGCCTATTATATTATGTTCTTCGACAGTAATAACTTTTCCCGTTTTTTTGGCGGATGAAAGAACAAGCTCCCTGTCAAGAGGTTTTATTGTCGCAATATTTATTATTTCTGCGCTTATTCCCTTGTCTGCAAGCGTTTTTCCCGCCTCAACGGCCTCGTTGACCATAAGACCGTTTGCAATGATTGTCACATCCTTGCCGGGCGTGATAACCTCACCCTTGCCGATTTCAAATTTATAATCCTCACTGTGGAATACAGGAACGGCAAGCCTGCCGAATCGCAGATAAACAGGACCGTCATAATTATATGCCGCCTTGACTGCCTGCTTTGCCTCAATATCGTCTGACGGGCATATTACAACCATTCCCGGGATTGCTCTCATAAGGGCAAAATCCTCACAGCACTGATGTGAAGCACCGTCCTCGCCGACAGATATGCCCGCGTGGGTAGCGCCGATTTTTACATTGAGATGGGGATATCCTATTGTGTTTCTGACCTGTTCAAAGGCTCTGCCTGCGGCGAACATGGCAAAACTTGAAGCAAACGGAACCAGTCCCATTGTGCTCATTCCTGCTGCGACACAAATCATATTTGCTTCTGCAATACCGCAGTTGATATGTCTTTGCGGATAATCTTTTTTGAAAATTTCAGTTTTTGTAGCCGCTGAAAGGTCGGCATCAAGAACAACAAGCTTATCCGCACCCTGAGCCGCGAGTTCCTTTAAAGCCTCGCCGTAGCTGACGCGGGTAGCAATCTTTTTAATCTCTGACATAATCCTTACGCCTCCTCAATCTCTGCAAGCGCTGCTCTGAGCTCGCTCATCGCGATTTCGTATTCCTCTGTATTTGGAGCTTTTCCGTGCCAGCCGACCTGGTTTTCCATATACGACACGCCCTTACCCTTGACGGTGTTCATGATTACGCCGAACGGCTTTGCGCCGCCCTTGGCCTGATGGAATGCGTTAAATGCTTTTTCAAGCTCGTCAAAATCATTTCCGTCGATGACCATAACCTCAAAGCCAAAGGCTCTGAGCTTTTCGTCTATCGGTTGTGCGCTCATAACTTCACCGCATGGTCCGTCAATCTGTAAACCATTGCAGTCAATGAAAACACAGAGGTTGTCAAGCTTATAGTGAGCCGCAAACATCATTGCCTCCCATACCTGACCTTCTTCTATCTCACCGTCGCCGAGAAGAGTGTAAACGCTAATATCGTTATTTTGCATATATTTTGCGCCCTTTGCCATTCCCGCGGCAGCACTGATGCCCTGACCTAAGGAGCCTGTTGACATATCAACGCCGGGAACCGTGTTCATATTCGGGTGGCCCTGAAGATATGAATCAATGTGGCGCAGCGTGGGCAGATCCTCAACAGGGAAAAAGCCTTTGTATGCCAGTGCACTGTAAAGCCCCGGAGCGCAGTGACCTTTTGAAAGAACAAATCTGTCACGACTCTCCATTTTAGGATTCTTGGGATCCACATTCATTTCCTTAAAATAAAGATATGCGAAAAAATCTGCTGCTGAAAGACTGCCGCCGGGATGACCGGCCTTTGCGCCGTATGTACTTTCAATTATGCCCATTCTTATTTTTGCGGCATAAGATAAAAGCATTTTCTTGGTGTTATTATCCATATGAATCACACTGCCTTTCCGGCTACAAATAAGGATATAAAATCACGGTATAATCCCTGCGTAGCCGTTCAGGGCGTGATATCAATATATACAGTTAAACTGCGTATTTTAAGCCATTCTTAAAAGTTTTGTTTTAGCTGTTAAATGCAGTAAAGATAAAGCTATCAGTCAATCTGAGTATAGAATATATCAAGCACTGTATCAAGCAGCTTTTCCTCGTCAGGATAGAATTCCGCGTAAACAAAGTCCCGGTACTGCTCATTATTACTCTCTTTCATCTCACCCTCAAGAGTCTGCGTATCAAAATCTGTTATTCCCCTGGAAAGCATGAGAGAAGCGAGGTAAGTTGCATTTGAAAGAGAAATGTTTGTTGTGCTGTAATCAGAGGCGGTGGTGTAAAGCTTACTTATAATGCTGAAATCACTTGTAACAGCAGGAAGAAGCTGTGCGGCAAACGCTTTGATATACTGAAGCTGGCGTTTTGTTCTGTTCAGTGAAGCCTCAATGTTATCAAGCTCTCTTGTTCTTACATATGCTTCGGTAAGATCTCCCTCAAGATGCACGGTTTGCCCTTTTTTTATATCCACATTACTGAAATCGTTCAGGGAGGTCAGCGTAACACCCCCGATTGCGTCGTTAATAGGTGCAATACCGTTTAGATCAAGTGCAAAGTACTTGTTAATGGGAACATTGTAAAGTATACGGCTCAGAGAGTTTATGACATTTTTGGCAGAGGATTCTTTTCCGTCGCCGTAAGCATAGCTCAGACAGAGCTGCATATTTTCATTTCTCAGGAAAATATCGTTTTCCGAAAACAGCTCGACATCAACCATGGTATCGCGGGGAACGGCAAGCGCCTTCGCAGTTCCCGTAGAGGCATCAATTGTCAAAAGCACATCCGCGTCGGCCTGTCCGGCAGTACCTATTACGCCGTTTTCAAGTCCGAGATCCCTTTTATCAACACCGATAAATGCGATAGTGATTATATCATCGTTGTACTTGTATCTGTGACCGTCATGCTCAATAATTTCTTCATATTTGCTCTCGGCATTCACCTTAACCATATCCTTTTTTCCCCTTGCCTCCAGGAAGAAAAAAGTGCCGAAAACCGCAGCAATAAAGATCAGGAATATGCACAAAAGCGCAATGGCGATTTTAGATGCCGTTGACAGTTTTTTCTTTTTCTTTTTTTTGCTGTGATGGGACGAATGGTGGTGGGATGACGAATGATGGTGGGATGACGAATGGTGTGAATCTGAATGGTGATGTGAAGAACCGGACTGTGTATGGCTGTGTCCTTGTGATTCTGAGGTTTTTATAGATAATTCACCGCTTTGCGCCATCATCTTATGTTTTTCGGAGGCGTGATAATCAGCCAGATTATCGGATTTCTCAGCATTGGTTACGACAAAATTCGGCTCATCTGGGGCTTTTTCTTCGTCTTTTTGCAGAAAGCTGAGTTCACTTTCACTGTTCAGTTTTTCTGCGTTCAGGATAAAATCGTCCTGTGTTAAATTTTCAAGATTTGGATCAATAGGTCTTTTCATCGTTCGTTAATACTCCGCAAACAAGATATCTGTTATTTTTCTGATTGGTTATGCAAGTGGACAGAATGACAATTTTGCTTGAAATGTCAATCTTCGTATCAAGGTCGTCTCTTACATTTTTCACAACGGACGCAGGATTCTGTATCATTTGCTGAAATTCTTTAAGCTCCGCCTGATCCGGGAAGAAAAATGAGTTCATAATATGACGGTCATCGTATTTGAAGGCTGAAATAACCTGATAGGTCAGCCTTCTTTCGGGCGTGTAAATATGAAAGTAAGGGTGCTTGTCAAAGAATTCAAAATTCTCAAAATAATGGAGCGTTGTAAACATTGTATCTCCGTAGCCGTTGTGGCCGTATATTACGGTGACAGGGTCATTGAAGTTTGTGTTGTTGGCAAGCTCTGTATAAATAGCTCCGCTCGCGGACCAGCTTTTGTCCTCAGCCTTATGCTTAAGATAAAAGCTGTCGTCCTCGGAATTTTGAACAATCGGATAATCCACCTGTGTATCATCAATTTTTATCCATGCATATATTTCGTCATTTTTGCTTTGAAGCGATTTAAAATCAATAGGATTTTTAACCTTGCTTTCGCCCGCGTTTGCTGTGGAAGCTACGGAGGATGATTGCGTTGATTCGGGCGGCTGTGTGTTCATGCGGTCATATATATTTATCGCCGCGAATACTCCGCCGAAAATGACAGCAAATACTGCAATAAACAGCAAAAGGATAACGACCTTATTCTTTTTTTGTGAATTGTTATTATTTTGTTCCAAAGCAAATCACCTATACTGTTTGCATTAAAAAGACCTGTTTACCATAGGCAAACAGGCCTTAAATCACATATATTTAAAATTACTCAGCGTCTCTTTTCTTTACGGCAGCAAGAACTGCAATGCCTGCGCCTGCAGCGGCAACTGTACCTGCAACTACTGCTGAGGAAACACCTGTGCTCGGTGATTTTGAGGAATCATCCTTCTTTGTTGTTGTTGCTTTGCCTGATGTAGTTTCTGTACCGTAATCAACGATAGCATCAATGGCTACATCACCGTTGTGCCAATACTCATAAGCCTCGTCACTGATAAACTCGATTGTGAGAGAGCCGTCCTCATTATAAGTAATCTCATAATCAACGCCTTCAACCAGACCTAAATCCTCAAGGTTTGTTTCCCAGCCGGTCAGCGTTCCTTCACCGTGATAGGTGAAAGTAATTTTTCTTGACTCGCCGTCCTCGGGAGAATAAGAAATATCTGTTGAATTCGTCTGGCCGTTAACCATGAGCTTAGGTCTTCTGTTTTTTGCCGTAGATGCTGTAGGGCTACTTACATTGGTATCATCTGCCATAGCAGGTACAAGGGAAACGGTAAAAACGGTAACTGCCATTATAGCTGCCATCAGAATAGAAATAATCTTTTTCATATTAAACACCTCATCATAAAAATTGTGCACAAAAATATTACACGCGATAATTTAATTGCATTATAACACTAAATTTCGGAATTGTAAAGTACTTTTTTTGTATTCCATTAAGGAAAAATTTGTATTAATTTGTATAACCACAACGGATAGTGCTTTTGAATACAAACATCAGAGCGAGAACACAATATTATGTCCGAATTTTTTTAGCTGAGTTTTGCCTTTCCCGTGCAAAGTTCATAATATCTGCCCTTTTGCGCGATCAGGTCATCGTGATTGCCGCGTTCGATAATCTCGCCGTTTTCAAGAACCATAATCGCATTTGAATTGCGCACGGTTGACAGTCTGTGTGCAATTACAAATACAGTTCTGCCGATCATAAGACTGTCCATACCCTTTTCAATGTGAAGCTCTGTTCTTGTGTCAATTGAAGAGGTTGCCTCATCAAGAATCATTACGGGAGGATCTGCAACGGCTGCTCTTGCAATGGCAAGGAGCTGTCGTTGTCCCTGGGACAGATTGGCACCGTCGCTTGTTATTTTTGTTTCATATCCCTGCGCAAGATGTTTTATAAAGGAGTGCGCAGAGGCAAGCTTGGCAGCCTGTATACACTCCTCATCGGTTGCGTCAAGCCTTCCGTAGCGGATGTTGTCCATAACCGTTCCCGTAAACAGGTGCGTATCCTGAAGCACCATTGCAAGGGAGTGCCGCAGGTCGCTCTTTTTCATTCTCTTTATGTCTATTCCGTCATAGGTAATGGTACCCTCCTGAATATCATAAAAACGGTTAATAAGATTTGTAATTGTTGTTTTGCCGGCACCCGTGGAACCAACAAAGGCGATTTTCTGGGCAGGCTTTGCATAGAGGCTTATATCTTTGAGGACAACCTTGTCCGCAACATAAGAAAAGGTAACATGATCAAAAACGACTTTTCCTTCAACCGGGATTTTCTTGTCACCGTCAATCCAAAACCATTTTTTGCCCTCATCTGTCCGCAGTTCCTCAAGTGTCACGGTGCCGTCGTCTGTTTCCGGCTCCATATCCATAATTTCAAATACGCGTTCCGCACCCGCAAGGGCTGAAAAAATATTATTCATTTGGTTCATAATCTGGTCAATAGGCTGCCTGAACTGCTTTGTATAGCTTAAAAAGGTGAAAAATGTGCCTATTCCCAGAGCGTTTGACAGAACAAGCATTCCGCCGGTAAGCGTTATTGTGGCGTAAAGTGCGTTGTTTATACCGGTGGAGCAGGGTCCCATAATGCCCGAGTAGAAGTTTGCCTTTGTAGCAACATCACGGTATTTGGCGTTGAGCTTATCAAATTCCTCTGTTGCCGACGCCTCGTGATTAAACACTTTAACCACTTTCATGCCCTCAATTGTTTCCTCAATATTTCCGTTCATTGCGCCGAGGGCAGCCTGCTGCGCTTTGAAATACTTTTTTGTGCGTTTTGCAATATTGAGTGAATTAATAATCATCACAGCAAGAAATATAAGCGCGACAATAAAAAGTCTCCATTCAAGCACAATCATCATAGTCACTATGCTGATAAATGAGAATATGGAAGAAATAAACTGGACAACCGTCTGCTCCAGCATCATTTGTATGTTATCCACATCGTTTGTAAAACGGCTCATTATCTCTCCGTGGGTTTTTGAGTCAAAATATTTTAGAGGAAGCGTTTGCAGATTGTCAAACAAATCCTTTCTTATAGTGTTTGTAGTTTTGTAAGAAACGGCTACCATAATCCTTGACTGAATAAACGAAAAAAGAGATGCCCCGACATAGAATAATGATACGG
Organism: uncultured Clostridia bacterium; assembly: GCA_947628175.1. Classification (GTDB taxonomy): domain Bacteria; phylum Bacillota; class Clostridia; order Oscillospirales; family Acutalibacteraceae; genus Eubacterium_R. Next base: position 11,779 of record CANQZA010000012.1, read on the forward strand.
TTGCAAGGTTTACAAAAAGCCGATGAATGCCCTGTGTTGCGAAATTACCCGCTTTTATTGCGGATTCCACATCGTCAAGTATAGGCTTGAGCCAGTAGGAGGCGCCTGTTGTGCAAAGCGTGCTTAGAATCAGCATCAGCAAAACAACAAATAAAAGGATTTTGTTTTTGCCTATATATTTCAGAATTTTTAATAGAGTTTTCTTCGCGTTTTTAGGTTTTTGCTGCATATTACGGCCTCTCTGGCCGGGTGGTCCCATAGGCGGCACTATTCCATCACTCCTTTTTGCTGTGTTTTGTAAATTTCCTGATAAATTTCACATGACTCCATAAGTTGCTCATGGTTTCCCATACCGTTGATTTTCCCGTCGTCCAGAACAATGATTTTATCGGCGTCTTTAACCGATGAAATTCTCTGTGCTATAATGATAACGGTAGTCTCGCTGAGCTTTGTGTAAAAACTCTCTCGTATTTTTGCTTCTGTTGCCGTATCAACTGCGGAGGTGGAGTCGTCGAGAATAAGGATTTTCGGATCTTTAATCATGGCTCTTGCTATACAGAGACGCTGTTTCTGACCTCCCGAAAGATTGAGACCGTCCTGTGAGAGGTCTGTATCGTATCCCTTTGGCTGCTCCATAATAAAATCATGAGCCTGTGCAGCTTTGCAGGCTGCGATAATTTCTTCATCCGATGCGTCCTGCTTTCCCCAGCGTATGTTATCCTTAATTGTTCCGGAAAACAACACATTTTTTTGAAGAACAATACCTATCAGGTTTCGGAGCGCTGTCAAATCATATTTACGGATATCCGTACCGTCAATGAGAATTTCTCCCGAAGTGACATCATAAAGCCGGGGGATAAGATTTACAAGGCTTGATTTTCCGCAGCCCGTTGAACCGATGATTCCTATAATGCTTCCTGCCTTTGCGGTAAAGCTGATATCATCAAGCACCTTATCCTTACCGTGGTATCCGAAATCAACATTCCTGAATTCGATTTCACCTTTAGGCTGAGACGGTATATAAGGGTTTTCGGGATTTTTGATATCAATTTGCGTATCAAAAACCTCAACGATACGGTCGCCGCATGCCTTTGCTCTTGTGAGCTGCAAAAGAAACATGGAAACCATCATAATGTTCATCAGAACCTGAATGATATATGACGAGAGAACCGATATCTGTCCCACATCCATTTTTCCTGCCGCGGCGTCGTTTGCTCCTCTGTAATAAATATACACAATTACTATGTTCATCATAAGCATCATAATCGGCATAACGGTAACTATAAGTCCGGCCGCTTTTGAGCCCTGCGCAGCAAGCTCGTCGGATGCGTCGTGGAATTTTTCTTTTTCCCTGTCCTCACGCACAAATGCCTTTACAACTCTGATTCCGATAAGATTTTCCTGAACGACTCTGTTGACGGTATCAATTTTTTTCTGCATTTTCTGAAACATGGGGAAACCGAATTTAAGTATCAGCATTACTATAATCAGTATCACCGGAAGGAGTATTACGAGAATCAGCGAGAGTTTTGTGTTGATTGTGAATGCAAACACGGCGGATACAACCAAAAGAGCAGGTGCTCGCACAAGCATTCTCAGGCTCATTAAAACGGTGTTCTGAAGCATGGTAACATCGTTCGTTATCCTTGTTGTGAGTGACGCTGTGGAAAAAAGGTCAATATTTTTGAAGGAAAATTCACTGATCTTTGAATATAAATCCTTTCTGAGTCCGTATGAAAATTTCTGGGCTACAACCGATGATGATTTCATCGTCGCGAGGCCGCCGCAAAGTCCTACAACGGCCAGCCCAAACATGGCAAGACCTGTTTTTATAACATAGGACTTGATGTCCTCATTATTCGTTTGTGCAGCCGAAACGGTGTTGTAAACCCTATTCGCGATTGACGGCAGCGCAAGCTCACATATTGCCTCTATGATCATACCCGACGCGCTGACCAGTGCAAGCAGCCACAGCCCCTTCATATATTTTGAAAGTTTTTTAATCATTTACGCCAACATCTCCCTGCATATTCTGTATAGCCTTTTCCAGCAGTTTGGAAAGTGTATTCACCTCTTGCGCTGTCATTCCTCTTTTGAGCAGCGCTTCAAGCGAATCCATTTTACTTCTTATATTTTCAGGTGCGCGCTTTGCCTTTTCCGTGGGATAAAGACGCGTTATGCGGGCATCTGATTCGTCCGTCTTTTTGATAATGAAGCCGGATTTTTCCATCCTTTTTACGGATATCGAGGCAGTTGCAACCGCAATGCCGAGCATATCCGCAAGCTCACCGAGCATAATTCCCTCATTTTCAACTATTGCAAAAAGTATATCCTGCTGTCCCGAAAACAGCCCCTGCTGAGCCAGCGTCTGGTTAAAAACCTTACGCATATGCTTTGCAAGGTAATTTATACGCGGGCCGATCATACCTTCAGAGGGAGGACAATGGTATTTGTTACGGTGCATATTTATGATCCCTTTCGTTAATTTAGCCGACTATCCTTAGCCGACTAATAAGATATTTTATCATAAGTTAACGAAAAGTCAAGTTTTATATTGTAAATTTATGATTGATGTGTTAAAATATGCCGAAATGTAACGAGGTTGAATAAATGAATTTATGTGATTACAGCACCATAAAAAAACTATCTGCTCAATACGGATTTTCTTTTTCAAAATCTCTCGGTCAGAATTTTCTTATAGACCCAGAGGTCTGTCCTAAAATGGCGGCGCTTCTCGGTGCGGATAAAAGCACGGGTGTTATCGAAATCGGACCGGGTATAGGCGTCCTTACGAAAGAGCTCTGTTCCGTAGCGGGCAAGGTGGTCGCAATTGAGCTTGACAAACGGCTTTTTCCTGTTTTGGAGATGACATTGTCGGGATACGGCAATCTTGAGCTTGTAAACGGGGATGTGATGAAGCTTGATTTAAGAGCGCTGATTCAGGAAAAATTTGATGGATTCAAAAGTGTAAAGGTGTGCGCAAATCTTCCTTATTATATAACCTCTCCGCTTATCATGATGCTTCTGGAAAGCGAGCTTGCGATTGACGAGATTGAGGTTATGGTTCAGAAAGAGGCGGGAGAGAGACTCTGTGCCGAGGTGGGTTCAAGAAATTCCGGCGCGGTCAGCGTTGCGGTTCATTATTACGCTCAAAGCAGTATTCTTTTTGAGGTCGGAAGAGAGAGCTTTATGCCCAGTCCCAAAGTGGACAGTGTTGTTATAAAGCTTGTAATCCGCGATGAAAAAGAGTTTGATATAAAAAATAAAAAGCTTTTCTTTACAATAGTGAAATGCGCATTTTCACAAAGGCGCAAAACAGCGATTAACAGCATATCCAATACAATGGGTGTATCAAAAAGCTCCATTTTGAGAATATTCAGTGAGCTTGGCATTCATTCCGATGCGAGAGCGGAAAATCTTACGATGGCTGATTTTGTTAATATTGCAGAAAGGATGGAGACTTGTAATTGACTGATAATACACGCGTTTTTGAAAGCTATTCGATACCAAGAGCAGTAGGCGCAATGGCACTGCCGAGTATGCTCGGCATGCTGATTAACATAGTATATAATCTTGCTGATACTTTTTTTGTCGGACAGACGGGAGATCCGAATCAGGTCGCGGCTGTTTCGATAGCAATGCCGCTGTTTCTTTTTACCATGGCGGGCGGCAATCTGTTCGGTGTGGGCGGCTGTGCTTTTATAAGCCGCAGTCTCGGTGAAGGCAAAAAGGACAGAGTTAAAACCATCAGTTCTTTTTGTGTTTACAGTGCGATAGCGTTAGGTGTTGTTATCGGCGCTGTATTTCTTATATTCAAAAAACCGTTGCTTTATGCAGCAGGGGCTTCGGATAATACCATCGGATTTGCACAGGATTATCTGAAATGGGTCGCACTCGGCGCACCGTTTGTTATTACTGCCATAATGGCGGGAAATCTTGTGAGAGGTGAGGGCGCCGCCAAAGTTTCCATGTTCGGTATGGTGATAGGACAGCTTGTGAACATTGTTCTTGACCCCATTTTCATATTGAACAGTGGGGACAGGCTGTTCGGCTTCAATTTGCCGTTTGGTTTTGGTATGGGCGTTTCGGGCGCGGCGATTGCTACAGTGCTCGGCAATGTCGTGTCTGTACTGTTCTTCCTGATATATTTTCTCAGAGGTAACTCCATTCTTTCCATAACGCCTAAGCGCTATTCGATTAAAAACGGAATTGCGAAAGGCGTTATAAATGTAGGTCTGCCTGCGTCGCTCAATAACCTTCTTATGAGCGTATCAAACATTGTTGTTAATATTTTTCTTGCGAGCTACGGTGATTGCGCGGTTGCAGCAATGGGTGTGGCGATGAAGGCAAATATGCTTGTTGTTATGCTCCAGCTCGGACTCGGACAAGGAATTCAGCCGATTGTAGGCTATTGCTACGGCGCCAAAAAGTATGACAGAATGAAAAAGGTTATATTTTTCAGCATTGTGTGCAATATAGTTATCGGAACTTTAATGACCGTATTTTATATTCTGTTTAAAAATCAGGTTATTCAGATGTTTATTAATGAACCCAGTGTTATTGCGTATGGTGTAAAAATGCTTGTCGCGCTTATGGTTCCCGGTCCTGTTATAGGCATTATGTTTGTTCTCAATTTCTCATTTCAGGGTATGGGCAAAGGATTTCAGAGCCTTTTTCTGTCGATCGGAAGACAGGGGCTCATCTATATTCCTCTGCTTTTTATACTCAACAAGGCAGTCGGTCTGGGAGGAATCATCTGGGCTCAGCCGTCGGCGGATTTTGCGTGTATAGTAGCGGCAATCATTATGTTTATGGTTATTTATAATAATCTCAAAAAGGGCACGGCAATAAAAAATAACTGATTTTGGTTTAATGATGAGCACTGTTAACTGAAATAATATATGTAGGTGGTATAAGTATGAAGCTTGAATCAATTACAAAAGCTGATGCAAAAAAAATTAAAGAAAACCTTGCGCCTCAACTGATAAATCACCCCCATTTTATGTTCTATTGCCCTGAAAAGGAAAAAAGAAAAAAGTTTATAGACAGATTTCTCAATTATTATTTATATAACTGGTCAAAATTCGGCGAGCTCTATATTTCGGAATCAAGGTCGGCAATGGCTACTCTTGTCAATACGCGAGCGTTTGAATATAAATTTTCGGGTAAAAACGCGATGAAAATAAGGCTTGACAGCAACAGCGGCAATATTCTTATGCACAGAAGAATTGTTGAAAATATTACATCTATTATTGTTCCGGAAACAATGGAGACGAGAGTGATGACTCTGTACGGCTCCATTGACAATAATTCCGAAGAGGTATATGAGCTTGTCAGAGAAATAGCAGCGCATGCAAAGGAAAGAGGTTTTGCTCTTGTGTATGAGACTTTCTCAAAACGCCTGATTGATTTTATGGCGGAGGAAGGATTTGAAATGTCATATCAAAAGCAGTTTCTCACTACACAGTATTTACAGACGCTTATGACATACAATGTATAAAATGTATAATCAAAGGGACTGCCGCCGGTTACCATGACCGGCGGCAGTCCCTTTTTCTGTCAATCGGATTATTTCATTTTTGTTATTTTATAAAGTCCTGCTCCGTGAGGAGGGATTTGAGCTTTAAAGGTGTTTTTAAAGCTGCCAAGCGTTTTTTTGTTCCATATGTCATAGATTGTATAGTTTTCATCAGGCATAAGAATCTGCGACAAATCAAGCTTCACCGTATCATCAGCGTCCTTTGTGTTGAAAAGCGCTGCGTATTTGCAGCCTTTGCCGTTTGATATCCAGATAATACTGCCCCTGCCATTTTTCTCATTTCTGTAATGCTGGTGAGCGCCGAAGGAGGTTTTGTGCATTTTAATATACTCCTCATTTGTAAGCAGCGCCAGCGTCCATTCATCATTTTCAGGCATATTTCCGCCCATCATAAGCGGACTTCTGAAGATGCCCCACAGGCTCATCATTGTGAGCTGTTCGGGCTTTGTGAACTGCGTCATTCTATTCTGCGGACCGTGGCATACTCCGTTTTTTGACAGTCTGCCCAGAGGCAGCATATCGCAGTCGGGGAAATTGCCTGTTTTGACCTCATTCTGCCAGAGAAAACAGCGGTCAAACATATTGTGCAGCTTATCCCAATGATCCCAAAAGTCACCGGTTATACGCCACATATTAGCATTTTTGCCAAGATGGTTTGCGGTTGAAATTTCAGCGGGACCGGGCGAAAGTGAAAGCACCATATCCCTGCCGCAGTAATCAATTGCCTTTCTTATCATTTCTATTTCATATGAGGCGGAATAAGGGTTATCCCATTTTCTGAATTCCGTAACGGCAATGTCGTCGCACTTGATGAAATCAATTCCCCACTGCGCGTACAGCTCAAAAATCGAATTGTAATAATCCTGCGCTCCCTGTGTATTTCTGAGTCCGTACATATCTGTATTCCAAGAGCATATGGAAAAATGATGTGCAATCTGCCGTGCGGAGTACTTGCTGTTTTTTACGGGCATATCCGCATGCACTGCCTGCCTTGGGATTCCGCGCATAATATGTATTCCGAATTTGAGGCCGAGTGAGTGACAGTAATCGGCGATATCTTTGAAGCCCCTGCCGTTTTTTGCGCTGGGAAAACGGTTTTCGGCGGGGAGAAGTCTGCCGTATTCGTCAATAGTAAGCTCGGTGAAATTATTGTAGTCGTTGTCTTTTGATTTTGGCTCATACCATTGTATATCACATACAATATATTCCCATCCGTACGGTTTCAGATATTTTGCCATATAATCCGCGTTTTCGCGAAGCTGCTTTTCCGTTACAGCCGCACCGAAGCAGTCCCAACTGTTCCAGCCCATCGGCGGTGTTTTTGCAAGTTTTCTGTGCATGGAAATGTCATCCTTTATGTAATTTTATCTTTATTATAGTGGAATGGTTTAATATGTCAACCGAAAGGATAAAAATATATTTGTTTTTTATCAGAAAAAAAACACCTGCCGTGCTTGACAGGTGTTCCTTCTTATCATACGGCGGCCGCTGCAAGCTTTTCCGCCCTTTTCATAGCTCTTTTTTTCTTCGCCTTATAGCCCATAAGCTTATCAAGATGGTCGTCAGGTGTTAGGCATGTACCAAGCGTAACGGTCTTAGAACCGTAAATGCCATGAAAATCACTTCCGCCTGTCAGAAGGAGCTTGCTGTTTTTGCATATTTTGCTCAAAAGCGCAATCTGTTCCTCGCTTGCCGACGGGTGCCATACCTCAATTCCGTCAAGTCCTAAAGAGATATATTTGTCAATCTCGTCAAAATTGTTATAAAATGCCGGGTGGGCGAGTACGGCAATTCCTCCTGCTCCGTGAATTTCCTCGATAACCTCTTTTACATCGGGATATTTTGTTGGCGCGAGAATATTTGTGGCGCTGTCGCTTGAAAAAAGCGCCTTGAATAGATCACCGAAAATCTCATTCGTATATCCTGCGTCCATAAGAGCATGCATAATATGCTGTTTAAAGAGATTTGTTGAGCCGGAAGCGTGGCTGATAATAAAATCTGTAGATACCGGAAACCGTGAAGCGACCTTGAGCATCATAATTTGCCCTGCTCTTTTTCTTGCAACAGAGGTGCGCTTGCACAATCCTTCAAGTCTGTCAGGCTTATCTGCCAGATAGCATAGAATATGAACTTTTTTTCCCGCCTCGTTATCAAAGGCGGACAATTCGACTCCGGGGATTATGTTTACGCCGTATCTTTTGCCGATAACCTGACCCCTTACAGTTCCTGCAAGGCAGTCATGGTCGGTAATTGCTATAGTGTCAATTCCGCTTTTCTGGGCAATGACAATGAGGTCCTCAATGCCTACTGATCCATCACTTAATTTAGTATGACAATGTAAATCTGCTGCCATACTTAAGATCCCCTTTCTTGAATAATAAATAATTTAAGTAATATCTTAATTAAAAACATAAAATAATCCAGTAACAGTATAATAACACGAAATTAAAATTTTTTCAAGCATTATGCGTTTATCCAGCGCTATTTATAAGACATATATTGTTTTTTTCATCTAAAAAAAGCCTTATTTGTGCAAAATGTCTATAAAAGTATACGGTTAAGCTGACTCACAGGAAGCCCGACCACATTAAAGTAGTCACCGTCTATCTTTTCCACAAGCAGCGAGCCATAGCCCTGTATTCCGTATGCGCCTGCTTTGTCGGCAGGTTCTCCTGTATTTATGTATTTTATGATTTCATCGTCTGTCAGCTCAAAAAATTTAACCTTTGTCTCAACCGAAAAGGTTTTTCTGCTGTCAGGTTTCATCACGGTAACCCCTGTAAAAACGCTGTGTTCTTTCCCGCTGAGAAGTTTTAACATTCTGAAAGCGTCATCGTCATTCTCCGGTTTGCCGAGTATTTCGCCCTGAAAAGCGACAACGGTGTCGGCACCTATTACGGTGTCCATCCCGTTTGCGAACGGGGCTGCCTTGATTGACGAAAGGTATTCAACAGCCTGTGCGGGGGAAAACCCCTCGGGGATAGTTTCGTCAACATTTGCGCTTTTTATAACAAAATCTTTTGTAATTAACTTTAAAAGCTCCTGCCTGCGCGGAGATTTAGAAGCAAGTATAATCATTATATGACACCTCTGTTATATAATCCTCGTGTATATTTAAAATCGGGTTTTTTTCTGTTTTCATAAAGCCTTATTATATTTTCAATCTCTTGTTTTGTCTCTGTCGAAAAGAAAAAATGAATAAAGTCGGTCTTTATTTCATTGACTCTGTCAAGCATATAAATCGGCACGCTGTTTAAAATTTCAGTACAGGGATACGGAGAACAGATAACAGGGAATTCATATCCCATTCTGTCTTTTAGTACGCCGTGCTTTTTACATTTATTACAGCTCGTGATGTTTTTGACGGGGCAGTTTCTTGCAAGCATAAGCGGCACTCTGCCGTAAACGATTATTCCCGTATCGTCGGCATTTATCCGATTTGCCTGTTCAAGCGTCAGTTCAAAGGAGAGCACAGGGGATTTTATAAGGCGTGCGCTTTTGCTGTTGAATATATTAAGACCGAAATCGCCATAGACATCAAATCCCATTTCTTTTGCCAGCGCGTATGAGCCGATATCGGGGCAGAGTATTTTTGTGATGCCTGCGTTTTTCAATTCACATAACCGTTTTTTCAGCTTCTCTTCCATTCCGAAAGCGCCTCTTGGTATGGCCGCACCTGCGTTTTTAGCTGAAAAATCCTCAACGGCAGAGTCAAGCGGAAGAAATATGCGGCTGAACGGATGCTTGTCGGGCACCTGATCGGCATTTTTAAACGAGGCTGTGAGGTAGGGAATTTTGTTCTTTTTAACGGTTTTCTCCGCCTTAAACGGTTTGGAAATTATGGGCTTATTTTCAATTTGTGTTATTTTTTCGACTGCGCTTCTGCGCATATCGTTTATTTTTGACACAGGCAGAATCAGTCCGTCGTCAAGCTCAACAGTAACACGGTCGGGATAAAACTGTGTTCCTCCGAGCTTTGACAGTCTTTGCACAAGCTCCTGTTTACGCATAGGTCTGTTTACTGCCTTTTCGGGGATATCACCTGACACAGTTGCGGTTTTTCCGAGACCCTCCGCCGTCAGTGTGCACGGCCGATTTTCTTTGCAGACAAAATGCAGTTTAAGCGGAAGCAGCGGATTTTCCTTGTCATACTTGTGACGGAGTTCTTTGAGTACATTTGCGGCGCTGATCACATCATCCTTCCGCCTTGTGCCGAACATATCCCGCCCGAGATCGCCGTTTATATATCCGTCTGTGAAGCCGCTTCTTGAAAACACGCCGCGAAGGAGCTTTTCATCCTTTTCGCCATAAGTGCCGTCTATTGCCTTTTTCAGTGCTGTAACAGCGGCTGATACATATTCGGGTCTTTTCATTCTGCCCTCGATTTTCAGACTTGTTATTCCGTCAAGCTCGGCAATTTTTTTGATAATGCTCATATCTTTTAAGGATAAAGCAAAGCGCTGTTTGTTGTCGGGAGAAAAGGGCAGTCTGCACGGCTGCGCACACAGCCCTCTGTTTCCGCTTCTGGCGCCGAGCATGGAGGAAAGGTAGCATTGTCCTGATACCGACATACAAAGTGCGCCGTGAACAAACAGTTCAAGCTCGATATCACTTGAACGGCGTATCTGCCGTATTTCCTCAAGGCTGAGCTCTCTTGGAAGAACAACCCTTGAAAATCCCATTTCTTCAGCCGCTTTTACACCGCGCGGAGTCATTATGCTCATCTGTGTTGAAGCATGGATTTTTGCCTGTTCAAAATGCTCTTTTATCATTTTTGCCACGCCGATATCCTGAATAATAAAGGCATCAACACCAAAAGACAGAGCCTTTTCTGCAAGCTTATACGCGTCCTCAAATTCGTTGTCCGATAAAAGAATATTAAGGGCTAAGTAAACCTTAACCCCTCTCTGATGGCAGTAGACAACTGCTTTATAAAGTTCGTCGTCATTAAAATTGCCGGCATTACGGCGGGCGTTGAACAGCTTACCGCCGAGGTAAACTGCATTTGCACCGCTTCGTACACCGGCAATCAGTGACTCCATGCTTCCGGCAGGAGCCAGAATTTCAAAATTCATAAATAACCTTACTTTCCCGCAAGTTTGTTTCTTAAATCGGAAATCTCTCTGTTGAGCCTTTCAACCTCGCGTCTTGCGACATCAACTTCCATTCTTGCTCTTGCACTGTCCTCAAGATAATCCTTGATTTGAGCGCGGAGATTGTCTGCCGAGGCAGTTGCCTTTTTGCAGGCATCCGCATGGTCAAGCGCAACAAGCACGGCGGCCTGTGTGAGTGAAAGCGAAGGATTTGAATTGCATACAGTTCTCATTTCGTCGTTTATCATTTCTGCAAGATTTTCAACATATTCCGGATCGTCCTCCGTAACGATCGTGTAGCTTGCGCCACCGATTTTTACCTGAACCCTATTTTTATTCATAATCAAACACCTTCATTTAGTAATTGACATATTTCTACCATTTAAGTATAACAACTAAATATATTCTTGTCAATTCTTTAATGATGTATGCAAAATGAAAAATTGCCTGTTCGGATACGCAGACGGTTTTTGTGCGGTCCGCTATGAAATATCCGAAAGAAAGCGGGACAATACAGAGGAAGAAAGAAGACCGTCTTTGCTGTTTCAAAGGCCGGTTTTTTTGAACTTATTGTTGAGGCGGCGTATGAATATACAAATTGATTTAAAACCAAGAAACAGGTGATTGCCAAGCAGAGAAAATTTTTGTATAATATAACCGTCAAAACAATTCTCAGAGAGGGTTATATATGATTGATGCGCAAAAGCTTGATATGGATTTAAGGCTGATTATGAATTTCCTCAGACATTCAAACGAAAGCCTGCACAACAAAATATTTCCTGAAAACACGGCGTCATATGCCTATATTCTTGCGTTTTTGTGTGATAATGAGGATAAAATAATTTATCAGCGCGATATTGAAAGGCAATTTGACCTGAGCCGTTCGACGGTTTCAACAGTATTAAAAGAGCTTGAGGCGGACAATCTCATTGAAAGACGCCTTGTTCTCAGCGATGCAAGGCTTAAAAGAGTAGTCCCCACGGAGCGGGCAAGAATGATTAACGAAATCTGCAAAAACAATATGAACAATCTTCTCACGGGTCTTTTATACGGAGCCGATCAGCAGCAGACAGACGCTTTTTTTGAGGTACTGGAAATTATTAAAAGCAACGCCTGCAAAATAAGGGATAATAAGTCCGAATAGTTATAGTTTACATAACATATGTATACATAAAAAACTGCCTGAACATCAGCCGATGTTCAGGTGTTTTTTTAATATTTTTTAAGCTCTTCCTCGTTAAAATCCTCAAGGAATTCGTCGTAAGTTCCCTTGCGGTCGAGTATTGTATTGCCCGAAATTTCAATAATCCTGTCAGCTACGGTCTGAACAAACTGATGGTCGTGTGAGGTGAAAAGAATGGTTTCCGGATAGCGGATAAGACCGTTGTTCAGTGCGGTGATGGATTCAAGATCAAGGTGGTTTGTCGGCTCGTCAAGAATCAGGACATTGGCACCTGAGAGCATCATTTTGCAGAGCATACATCTTACCCGCTCACCGCCTGAGAGGACATTTGCTTTTTTCAGTGCCTCCTCGCCTGAAAACAGCATCCTGCCAAGCCATCCTCTTATATCTGCCTCAAGTGTCTGCGTTGTATACTGCCTCAGCCAGTCAACAAGTGTTAAATCTACACCGTCAAAATAGCTTGAATTGTCGCTTGGAAAGTAACTCTGCGAGGTTGTTACTCCCCATTTAAAGCTGCCGCTGTCAGGTTCAAGTTCTCCCGTTATGATTTTAAACAGCGTTGTTTTTGACACAACATCCGAGCCTACAAATGCAACCTTTTCCCTCGGGTGGATTACGAACGATATATCGTCGAGTACTTTTCTGTCGCCTACTGTTTTTGTGAGATGGTCAACTCTAAGCAGATCGTTTCCGCATTCTCTGTCAGGCTTGAAATCAACATACGGAAAACGCCTGCTCGATACGGGCATTTCAATCATTTCAAGCGCATCAAGCTGCTTTTTTCGGCTTGTTGCCTGTTTGGATTTTGCGGCATTTGCGGAAAAACGCTGAATGAACTCCTGAAGCTCCTTGATTTTCTGTTCGTTCTTTTTGTTTTGGTCCCTTGCCTGTCTCTGGCGCATCTGTGTGTATTCGTACCAGAAATCGTAGTTTCCTGAATAAAGCTGGATTTTGCCGAAATCCACATCGCATATATGCGTACACACCTTGTTGAGAAAATGACGGTCGTGCGACACAACGATAACAGTGTTTTCAAAATCCATCAGAAAGTTTTCAAGCCAGCGTATGGCGGAGAGGTCGAGATGGTTTGTCGGCTCGTCAAGCAAAAGAATGTCTGGATTACCGAAAAGTGCCTGCGCAAGCAATACCTTTACCTTTAAATCAGACGGCAGCTCGGACATCCGCATAGAATGATATTCGTCAGATACACCGAGCTTGTTGAGCATAAATGCCGCGTCAGACTCTGCGTTCCAGCCGTCCATATCCGCAAATTCAGCCTCAAGCTCACCGGCTTTTATACCATCCTCCTCCGTGAAATCCTCTTTCATATACAGGGCATCTTTTTCCTCCATAACCTCAATGAGGCGCGGATTGCCCATAAGAACTGTCCTGATTACCTCATATTCGTCATATGCAAAGTGATCCTGTTTCAGAACAGAAAGCCTTTCGCCGGGCGTGATGAATACTTCACCTTTTTGGGGCTCAAGCTCACCCGAGAGGACCTTTAAAAATGTTGATTTTCCTGCGCCGTTTGCTCCGATTATGCCATAACAGTTACCTGCGGAGAAGGTCACATTTACTCGCTCAAAAAGAGCCCTTCCGCCAAACTGAACAGTAACATTGTTAGCCTGAATCATAAGATTACCTCCTGTAAAATACGCATATATGATACTACATTGTCTTTATAAAAACAAGAAAAAAATAGCATTGTTGATTTATTTTACAATTTATAGTATAATTATTTGACCGCAATCGGGGGAGGAAGACTATATGAAGATTAAAATTTCACCGTCAATGCTCGCGTCTGATTACGCAAATCTTGAGACAGAGCTCAAAAAATGTTCTGCCGCTGATTTCATTCACCTTGATGTAATGGACGGCCATTTTGTCCCGAATATATCAATAGGCGCTCCGGTTATTGCGGCAATGAAAAAAGTATGTGCAATTCCTTTTGATGTTCATCTTATGATTTCGCAGCCGCTCAGGTATATTGATGATTTTGCGGACGCAGGCGCTGACATCATTACATTTCATACAGAGGCCGATTCCGATATCGGCAAAACCGTTGATAAAATTATTTCACGAGGCTGCAAAGCCGCGCTTGCGGTCAAACCGAATACGCCTGTTGAGGCGGTGTATCCTTATCTCGACAAACTCTCCATGGTGCTTGTTATGACGGTTGAACCCGGATTCGGCGGTCAGAGCTTTATGGAAAGTACCATGCCCAAAATAACAGCTCTTCGCAAAAAGTGCCCGGATATTGATATTCAGGTGGACGGGGGAATCAATACAGATACTGTTAAAATCGCGGCAGAAGCAGGCGCGAATGTTTTTGTCGCGGGCTCTGCTGTATTTAAAAGTTCCGATCCCGGAAGGACGATACATATTCTTAAAGAAAGCGCACGATTATAAGCGGTGATTATAAATGAAAAGGAAACGCTTTTATAAAAATAAAAAGCGAAACAGCAAATGGACGGAGAAGCCGCAGGGCAGAAAAATTCCTTTTGCAGATAAATATATGCGGGAATCGGCAGGCTCTGACAAATTTGACAACCGCCGTCCCAAGGCAAAAAAACAGATATTTTCAAAGGAAAATGCGCTGTTTGTTTTGAAAAAGCTTCTCGTTTTTATATGCTGTTTAATGATTGTGTTCACGGGATATACAATAATGGATGTCCATATGGACAGAAGATCCATGCCGTATCAGGATGAAGCCGACGAAAATCAGGCGGGAATCAGCAGTGTATCTTTTGAAATGAAAAGCTCTGCGGTAGAGTCTCTGTCGCTTGACGGCGCAGTTATGCTTGACACGGTTATTAATGAAATTTTTGAGGACGGATATTCTTCCGTTTCATTTGACCTGAAACGAGAAGACGGAACAATAGGATATAACAGCTCTCTTGCAACGGTTGACACATACGGTGCCGTTTCCTCTCCCTCACCCGAGCTTGAAAAATCCGTGTCCGAGCTTCTTGAGAATGATATTCTGCCTGTCGGTATAGTATCTTGTTATAAAGACAATATCGCGCCGCTGGCAGATATATCCTCCGCCGTATTCAGAGACGGCGCGGTTTATACCGATAGTGAGGGCGCTTCCTATCTTAATCCCGAGAGTGCGAGCGCATATAATTATATTAAAAGCATAATTGAAGAGGCACAGGGCATGGGAATCAGTGTTTTTGTGCTTGATTTTTGCAGCCTGCCTGAGGAATTGGGAACTGATAACGGCGGAGGGTTTGAAAAAATTTCACAAAAGCTCTATCATGATCTGGGAACGCATCTCAAGCTTCTTGAGGCGCAAAGAGTCACGCTGGTTTCTTCTGATTCTGCGACCCTCGAGGAGGAAGCGGAGGAAAAAATAAAGCAGGATATTACAGATGATAAAATTTATCTGATAACGGCAAAAGAAAAAAGCAAGGTAAAAAAGTTGTTGGACAATAAAAAAATCTCAAGCTATATTCTTGAAGAATAGGTGATTTTATGAGGAGAAAACCAATCTTTATTTTCCCGTGCGTTACTGTTTTTATATTTGTCTGTCTGATTCAGATATGCGCTTTTGCGCAGGAGGATATTCCGAGCCTTGAGGCAATCAGCTTTAAAAATGCTGTTGTTGACGGCGGATTTTCGTCAGATGTGCATGAGTACTCCATGACACTTGAGGACAACACCAAAAGCCCCACCCTTGCGAGTTATGCGGTAAGAGGCGAGGCGGATATCTTTATCAATTACCTGTATGATAATGCGAATCATCAAGAGGGCATTGTGGCAACGCTTCAGTTTGAAACGGGGAGCGTCATTTATCATTTCCTCTACAGAAATCCTGCGCCTTATGACATCAATTCAAACAACAGGCTTTCATCCGTTTATTGTACATACGGTGTCATTATGCCTGCCGTAAATGACAGCGACACGCAGTATAAGCTCTATATTCCGAGTGATCTTAAACAGCTTAAAATAACATCGGTCACGCAGGATATAAACGCGTACTGTGCGCCTGTTGACCTGGTTTTAAACAGTGATCAGACCCCTCAGATAACCGTTTCCTGCGTGGCGTCAAACGGAGAAATCAGAAACTACTTTCTCAAAATTAAAAGGGTTGACAAGACAGTGGAGCAGGTAAAGGCTGAAATGGCTCAGCCCGGATACACCTCTTTTGTTGACGGAACGCTGCTTTATCAAAAGCCTGAGTTTTTGGTAGTCATCTCTTCGTGTGCAGCGGGGATTGTTATTCTTGTCCTGCTCTGGAGAATAACGAGAAAACTGATTGTAAACCCTTATGATAAGGATGAAAAGTCCTTTTACCGCGATTAGAATGATGATGTAAAAATAAAACGGAAGGAGAATGGATATGAATTTTGAGGAATTTTCAATCGAAGAGGCGTTTGAAGAAATATCATCTCTTTACCGTGACAGAAATTTTTCAGCTATAAAAGCAATACTGACGCAGATTAATCCTGCCGATATTGCCCTGCTTTTTGATGAATTTGAAAGCGAACAGAGAATTTTGTTTTTCAGGCTGCTTCCGAAGGAAGAGGCTGCCGAAACTTTCGTTGAGCTTGACGGTGATACGCAGGAGGCGCTTATACACGCCTTTTCCGATACGGAGCTGCGCGAGGTGCTCGATGAGCTTTATCTTGATGATACAGTTGACATCATTGAGGAAATGCCTGCTACGCTTGTTAAAAAAATTCTGAAGAATACCGACAGCGAAACAAGAGCCTCCATTAACACGCTGCTTAAATATCCCGAAGACAGCGCGGGCTCAATCATGACTCCCGAATTTGTGGATCTCAAAAAAGACAATACAGTTGAGGACGCCTTCAAAAGAATAAGGCGTACCGGTGTGGATAAGGAGACCATTTATACCTGCTATGTCACGGATAAATCACGCCATCTTATTGGTGTTACGACGGTAAAAGAGCTGCTGCTTCATGATTACGACGATAAAATCGAGGAATTTATGGAGACAAATGTCATCTATATATATACGCATGACGATCAGGAATCGGCGGCAAATCTGCTCAGTAAATACGATTTTCTCGCTCTGCCCGTTGTTGATATGGAGGAAAGGCTTGTAGGAATAATCACAGTTGACGACGCTATTGATGTCCTTCAGGATGAGAATACCGAGGATATTCAGAAGATGAATGCGATCGTACCTAATGAAAAGCCTTACCTTAAAATTGGTGTTTTTGAAACATTCAAATCAAGAATTCCGTGGCTTATGCTCCTTATGGTGAGCGCGACTTTCACGGGAATGATTATAACGGCTTTTGAGGATAAGCTGTCTGCTTTGATTATCCTTACCTCGTTTATCCCTATGCTTATGGACACCGGCGGAAATTCAGGCGGTCAGGCGAGTGTAACGATTATCCGAGCGCTCTCCCTTAATGAAATAGATTTAAAGGATATATTCAAGGTTATCTGGAAAGAAATAAGAGTCGGTATAGTCTGCGGGCTGTCTCTTGCGGTCGTTAATTTTATAAAAATATGGTTTGTTGACAGGTTGCTTTTGGGGACGGAGGGAATCACACTGAAGGTTGATCTTGTTATAAGCTGCACGCTTATAATTGAGATTGTATTTGCGAAAATCATCGGCTGTACACTTCCGATTTTTGCAAAGAGATTAAAGTTTGACCCTGCCGTAATGTCATCACCGTTTATAACAACAATCGTTGATGCCGTTTCCCTGCTTGTCTATTTCTGGTTTGCCTCTATGATTCTTCATATTTGAACACAAATTATACTTGAAAACGGAGCTTTCTTTAGTGTTTCAGAAAGCTCCGTTATTTTTATTCTGTGATTTCGATTCCGTCTCCGTTATCTTTCAATAGTTTAAACACAGGATGTTCACTGCCGGTTGTATTCGGTGTGTGGAAGGTGAGAATAAGTCTTTTGCCGTCAGAGAATATCATACCATGACCGCCGTCGTCTTTAAAAAGAGGGGGCAGATGAATGAATTTTCCGTCAATTTCACCGTTATCCGATCTTGCGGCACATTGTGCGTATACGCCTTTTATAAATGTGGACCATATCATTAAAAGTGCGCCGTTTTTTGTTCTGTACATAAACGGTCCGTCTGTTATGAAATGCTTTTGCGGCTCTTTTTCATCTGCCCATTCAGGTGATGAGCCGCTGAACAGAAGATGAGGTTCGCCGTCCGCGCGCGAAAGATCTTCACTTAATTTAATATAGCAAACAGTTCCGTCAATAATCTGGGTGTGCTCATGACAGAAAACAAGGTACGGCACCGCATTTTTATCCACATAAAGCGTTCCGTCAAGGCACTCCCATCCGGGAGGTGTTACGCAGCTGTCACTGTGCTTTTCAAACGGACCGGACGGGCTGTCTGATTTTAATATGTATGTTCCCCTCAGACCGTTGTTGCCCGTAAAGGTCGCAAGCATATAATATTTATCCTTATATCTGTGTACCTCCGGCGCCCAGTTGACCTGCGTGTTCATACCGTTTTTTACGGAATTGAAGCATTCTGAAGGATTGCTCCACTCCAAAAGGTCGGCTGAGGTGTAGACATCAAAGCCGCCTGTCTTTTGACCGAAATTTTCGGCTCTTGTGCCGTAAAGATAAAATGTGCCGTTGTCATTGAGGACGAAGGGATCTCTTATATTGATTTGGTCAAGCCGCATAATTACTCCTTAAATTGTATTTATTCAAAATTCAGCCCGATAATTTTTCTGACTAACTTTTCATCGGGGAAATCCGTATATATTGTGCCGTAATAATATCCTTTTTTTAGCGGATATTCCATAAATTTCGGATTGATGTATTGTGCGTTTTTGTACGGGCCTTTAAATCCGCCTGCCGTTGAGAGGTAATTGATTACATATCTTCCGTCAAACGGCGTCATCGTGTCCAGAAAAGGTTTTATAACCTCGTTCCATCTTGGCACGGGCTTGTATTTGAATCTGTCCTGAATGATGAAAAGCATTTCATTTTCACCGCTTGTTTTAAGCGTGAGAGGACGGTTTTCGGCAGTATCCTGTTCAATCCATTTTGAAAAGTCAATGCCTGTATTGAGGTGTGTATATTCCTTTCTGTCAGCCATTTTGCATCTGCGTATTAAAACAATTTTACCGCGTGCCTCTCTCATGGACGGCGAGCGGTTTTCCAGAAACCATTTATCCTCAAATCCCTTTATATAGGTACGGAAAAGGTTATCAAAGCATTTTTCATTTTCCCTGTTGCTGTCATTTTTAAATTGGAAAATCATTGTCTCACTCGGATTTTTTCTTAAAAATTCATAGCACTGTGTGAGCACATCTTCCATATCCATCTGAGCGGAAAAAGGATTGGGAGAAAGCAAAGCTTTTGCAGCACCATGCACCATTTTAAGCCGGTCTTTGCTGCTTTTGACTCTTATGTCAAGCGCTCTTATTCCCAGTTCAAGCTGCTCGGCAATGCTCTTGTCCTGGCATTTTGAAATGTGTGAAAATTGTACAAATCTTGTAACACAGTCATGCGTTCCGACGATATTTAATCCGAGCACCTGCTCCCTGTCGTCTATGTCCTTCATCCAGCAATTTAATCGCATATCATTATCACCAAAAACAATATACCATTTTTGTATAATAATATCAATTGCAAATGAAATTATTTTATCCTATAATTGGAATAAGATGGTTTATCAGGAGGGGAAAATGGTTCTATATCAGGCTTGCTCAAAAATCATATGCAGCGAAAACCAAACAAATATCAGGCTTGATTTTGATGTCAAAGAAGATTTTGACAGACTTAAAATCAGCTTTTTCTATTATCCGAAAGTGATTGAGGACAGTAAGGCGGCACTGAAGATTGCCCGCGACTGTTTAAAAAAATACGGTGAGAGCACATATTCGGTACAGCAAAATCTCCCGATCAAGAATCTTGTCACAATTTCGATTGATTCTCCGTCAGGCTATATCGGCGCGGCGCACAGGCAGGACAGCGAGCAGACGCATATTATAAGCAGGGATTTTTCATCTGCGGGCTTTTTAAAATCAGAGATTGAAAAAGGCAGATGGGATGTTATGCTCAATGTCCATTCGGTAAGCTGTGATATTCATTACGAGATAAAGATAGAGGGGGAAAAGGCAAATGAGCTATCATCCTTGTGAGCTTCACTGCCATACCGTCCATTCTGACGGAGGTTTTCAGGTGAAAGAGCTTCTTTGGGCAGCAAAGGAGGATAACCTCGCGCTTATTGCGCTGACAGATCACAACACCTTTTCAGGTTACGGCGAGCTTGATGATACGCTTCTTCCGGCGGTTAGGGGTATTGAATGGACAACATATTTCGGACATATGCTTGTTCTCGGCGCAGATAAATTTATCGACTGGCGTGACGCCGTTCCCGATAATATAGACGAAAAAATAAAGCAGGTCAAAGAAGCGGGCGGCATCGCGGGGATAGCGCACCCTTTTCAGCTCGGCTCGCCTTTATGCACGGGCGGAAGATGGGAGTTTAAGATAAAAGACTGGAGCCTTGTTGATTATATAGAGGTCTGGCATCAGGATATGACTGCCGATAACCATGAAAACGAAAGAGCCCTTGCGCTATGGACCTCTCTGCTTGACCGGGGATTCAGAATTGCCGCATCATACGGCAGAGATTGGCACAGACCTGAAAAAAACGGTTATTACGGCTGCACCTATCTTGATATGGATGGGGAAGCAACGCCTGAGAAGGCTGTTCGTGCGGTGAAAATGGGAAGGACTGTTATTTCAACAGGTGCAAAATTCTTTTTCCGTGTTCACAGGCGCGGCAGGACATACTTCATCGGGGATACGATTGCAAAGGGCAGTGTCACTTTCAGCTTTTTTACCGATTTGCACGCAAGGTCAAAGAATGCGCAGGCGCAGGAGATTGAATATAAGGAAATCAGAATTGTGACAAACGGCTCAAAAATTGTTTTGCGGACAAGATGCGACCAGCGCCATGTAAGACTGCGGCTTGAAAGCGGAAAATGGTACAGAGCAGAATTGTGGGGCATCTTAAACGGGAAAAAAACGGCACTTGCAATAACATCTCCCGTTTACTGCGTATGATCTTATTTTACACAGATTTAACTTAAAATATATTGTATCTTAATCATTTGCATATAATATAGGAGTGTTTAAATATTTGCGTAAAACAGAATTTTACCGAGGTGAAATATGTCGATATTCAATATACTGACTCTGCTTGGCGGACTGGCGATGTTCCTTTTCGGTATGAATGAAATGGGAGCAAGTCTGGAAAAATTAAGCGGCGGAAAACTTGAAAGCATACTTGAGCGAATGACAAATAACCGTATAAAAGGTGTTTTACTTGGATTGATTGTAACCGCAATCATTCAGTCCTCGGGTGCCGTAACCGTTATGGCTGTTGGTTTTGTAAACAGCTCCATTATGGGACTCGGACAGGTTATCGGTATAATAATGGGCGCCAATATCGGCACAACCGTAACTGCGTGGCTTCTTTCTCTGTCGGGTATCGAGGGCTCGGGTCTGCTGCTTCAGCTTCTCAAGCCCACCTCCTTTTCGCCTGTGCTTGCGTTCATAGGCGTCGTTTTTATCATGTTTTCCAAAAATGACAAGAGGAAGAATATCGGCAGCATTTTGCTTGGATTTGCAATCCTTATGATAGGAATGCAGACGATGAGCGATGCCGTTGAGCCGCTTAAAGATGTTCCTGCTTTTACCAATATACTTCTTAAATTTTCAAACCCTGTTCTCGGGGTACTTGCCGGAGCACTTCTTACGACAGTCATTCAGAGCTCCTCCGCTTCGGTGGGTATTCTTCAGGCGCTTACCGTTACGGGGTCCATTTCGGTTTCGGTCGCTTTTCCGATTATTCTCGGGCAGAATATCGGCTCATGCGCTCCTGTGCTGATTTCATCAGTAGGAACAAATAAAAACGCAAAGCGTACCGCACTTTTCCATCTTATGTTTAATATAATCGGGGTACTCATAGCGCTTGCTCTTTTTTACGGTATTAACGCAGTTGTCGGACTGCCTTTTATCAATGAAAGAGTAAACCCCGCCAATATTGCGGTGATTCATTCTGTTTTTAATATTTTCACAACAATTATTCTTTTTCCGTTCGGTACTCTGCTTGAAAAGCTGATGTATAAAATTATCAGGGATGATCCGGCAGAGCAGGAAAGCGGCAGTGCCACTCTTGTTGACGAGAGATTTCTTATAACTCCGTCATACGCTATAGACAAGGTCAAGGAAAAATGTGACCAGATGGCGTTGCTCGCCAAGAAAAATATACAAATGAGCGTCGAATTCATAAAAGTATACAGCAGAGCAAAGGATGAAAAAATCCAGGAGAACGAAAAGGTGCTTGACGGATATGAGGACGAGCTTGAAACATATCTTGTCAGAATAAGTGCAATGGATTTGAACTTCTATGATTCCATGAGGCTGAGCAAGCTATCACACGCGATAGGCAATTTTGAGCGCATCGGTGATTACGGAGTAAATATCCTTAAAACAAAAAGAAAAATGCACAAGGAAAAAATACATTTCAGCGAAAATGCAAACCATGAGCTTGAAATTATGAGCAGAGCGGTAAAGGAAATTATTGAAAATTCCACGGAGGCATTCATTAATGATGATATTGAGCTTGCCGAAACAATTGAGCCGCTTGAGCAGGTTATAGATAATATCAAGGCTGAGCTGCGGGCAAGACATTCCAAGCGTATTATGAACGGGGACTGTACCGTTGAAAACGGTATGCTGTTTTTTGATTTGATTAATTCCTTTGAAAGAATTGCGGACCACTGTTCTAATCTTGCTGTATGTATTATTGAGCTGTCACAGGGCAGTTATCAGACGCACAGCTACCTCAAGGGTGTAAAAAGCTCAGACAACAGAATGTTTATGGAAAGATTTGAAAACTATCTTACAAAGTATGCGATCAGGTAAAGAGGTACGGTATGGAAGAGAAGCAAATGATCTATATTGTCGAGGATGATGCTTCAATAAGGGAGCTTGAGATGTATGCTCTGAAAAACTCGGAATTTGATGTTGTCGGTCTCGACGGCGGAAACTCTCTGTTTGAGGAGCTTGAAAAAAGGCTTCCCGCAATGATTCTGCTTGATATTATGCTTCCGGATTCGGATGGGCTTGAAGTCCTTTCAAAAATCCGCTCATCCGCGCAGTACAGCCATATCCCCGTGATAATAGTTACGGCAAAAACAGGCGAGATTGACGCTGTGAAAGGTCTTGATATGGGCGCCGACGATTATGTGACAAAGCCGTTCGGTGTAATGGAGCTCGTGTCAAGGGTAAAGGCGGTTCTCAGAAGGACGCAGAAAAAGGCAAAGCCTGTTACGGTATATAAAAATATAGAACTTGATGAAAGCCGTCACACTGTTCTTGTTGACGGGGCGGAGGTAGAGCTTACATATAAAGAGTATGAAATTCTCAAATATCTAATTAAAAACAAAGGAATTGTTTTGACGAGGGACAGGCTTATGGAAATTGTTTGGGGCTATAATTTTGAACAGGGCAACAGAACGGTTGATGTCCACATTCTCTCGTTGAGAAAAAAGCTTGGCAGCGCAGGAGAGCATATTAAAACCATAAGAAATGTCGGCTATAAGGTCGGTGATTAAATGACAAAAAAAACACTCTCAAAGCTGATTTGCTTCAGTATGACAATAGCCGCACTTACAGCTTTGATTTTTGTTTCTGTTTTTTATTCCTATCATAATAAGCAGTCCAAGGACATGTTAAACAGTGTGCTTTCGGTTGTTGAAACAGAGCTTAACCAAAGCGGTGATTACACTTTTATAAATAATCTTATTGATCCTCAGATAAGAGTTACGCTTATTTCCTCTGACGGAATGGTTCTCGCTGACAGCAGGACCGATTACAGGAATATGGAAAATCATTCCGACAGGCGGGAATTCCAAGAAGCCTTACAAAACGGGGTGTCTGAGGTGAAGAGAAAATCGCAGACGCTCGGCGAGAATACATACTACTACGCAAAAAGGCTTGCTCATTGTGATATTCTGCGTGTGTCGGTATCACAGAAGAGTATAGGCGCAGTGTTCGGCGATGCGGCAGTTTATATGTTCATAGCACTTGCGCTGATCCTTGCGGGTGCTGTCTTTGTGGGAATCAGAATTACAAAGAGTATAATAAAGCCTGTTGTTGAGCTTGGTTCTCATCTGGATGATATTGACAACATGAACACCTTTGAAGAACTTACCCCTTTTGTTGAGGCGCTCAAAGAGCAAAAGGAAAAGCAGAAAATGCTGGACAAGCAAAAAAAGCAGTTTACCGCGAATGTATCACATGAGCTGAAAACGCCGCTTACTTCTATTGCAGGCTATGCTGAGCTGATCGAAACAGGAATGGCAAAGCAGCAGGACATAAAACCGTTTGCCGCAACAATAAGAAAACAGGCGCTGAGACTTGTTTCCCTGAGTGAGGATATTATCCAGCTTTCACAGCTTGAGGAGAGCGGTGATCGAGGGGTTTCCTTTGAGTCGGTTGACTTCTGCGCCGTGGCAAAGAGATGTGTTGAGGCACTGTCCGTAAACGCGCAGTTCAAAAACATAAACATGACTTTTACCGGAGAAAGCTGTTATATAAAAGGCAATGCCGCCCTTCTCGAAGAATTGGTATATAATCTTTGTGACAACGCCATACGATATAACCGCGAAAACGGCAGTGTTACAGTGCGTATAACGCAAAACGATGAATATGCCTTTCTCTATGTAAAGGACACGGGAATAGGCATTGCAGAGAAGTATCAGGACAGAATATTCGAAAGATTTTTCCGTGTTGATAAAAGCAGAAGCAAGGCAACCGGCGGTACAGGTCTCGGCCTCGCAATCGTCAAGCATATTGCCCAGATTCATAACGCGGATATAAAGGTAAACAGCATTTACGGCAGCGGAACAGAGATAATTGTCAAATTTAAAAAATAATATTATAAAAATATATTGAAAATCGTTGTGATTTAGTATATTATATAGAAGTAATATACTGTAAAAGGGGAATTTTTATGAAACAAAAGTCCAAACTCAGTACCGTTAACAAGATACTTTCCGTTATCCTTGTTTTGGTCGTTATTGCAACAGCAGTAGTAATTTATAAATATCCTGTTATAACAGAGCAGGCCAGCACTGATGCGTCAAACACATCAAATGAGGATGTATCCGTTTTGGAAACACCTTTTACAGCCGATACATATGCCGGCATTGAGTTCAAGAGTCTTGAGGATGTTGCAGCATATTATAATGCCGCTTACGATAAAACAAAGGCGCAGACAAGAGAGTATTTAGACGGTGACGGCAATACATGCGTTTGGTATACAATGCTCGGCGAAGAGAATCTTCAGGTTACAAATATTATGATTGAGGGCAAATCAAACTCAATGATTAACGGTCTTGTTCCCACTGTTGTAGGAAGTCTTTATTCAAAAGGACTCAACGGACTTACTCCTTGCGCAAACCGTGATCCCAACCTTGATGTCGATATAAATAACGAAAGTCTTAAAACGAGCCGTCTTGTTGCCGATGATATTCTTGACGCAAGCATTAAGGATAACAATGACGGCACAATCACTATGATTATCCAGCCCAAGGCTGTCAATATGTCAACAAAGGGTATGGATGCTCAGGGACATCTGTTCAGTACACTCGGTGACATTGCAAGCACAGTTGAGTCAATCAGTATTCTTGAATGGGAAAGCGGTACGACTCAGGAGAACTGCAAGGTTGACTACAGAGGCGGTACGGCAACCGTTACAATTGATACAAAGACAGGTCTCATCACAACAGCCGATTATCATATGGAGGCACACATTGCTGTAAGCCACGCAACCATCAAGGTTATTAAGGATAAATCCGCTACACTGCTTGTTACATATGATGTTCATTTCCCTGCCTCCGATAAATATCTTATGGATACCAAACAGTGCAAAGTAAAATAATATAAAATTTAAAGCGGACTGCCGTACGCGGTCCGCTTTTTTTGGTGTTATGAATCATAATGATTTAATAAAAAAAAGATTGATTGAACTTCACGACCGTGCATATACGCACGGCTATACCGTGTACAGCGATTTTTTGAATATTCAGGAGCAGAGCATTTTAAAGTCACTTGGCCTTCATTGTGTTACCTACGGCGGATTTGATATGGCGGAGAGAGTTGTTGCCGGTTTCGGTGATTCTCTCACAGTGGAAGATTTTCCGATCGTGTGCCTGTGTATCAGTCCTCTTATGCAGAAGTTTTCGGATTGTCTCAGTCATCGTGATTTTCTCGGCGCCGTAATGAATCTCGGTATAAAGCGCGAACTTATAGGGGATATCCTTGTCCGTGAAAACAAGGGATATCTTTTCTGTCTTGATAAAATCAGCTCGTACATTGCGGATAATCTTACAAATATACGGCATACGCCGGTCAATGTAACACTTGCGAAGCATCTGCCCGAATCGGCATACAAGGCTCCTCCCGTGACGGAGCTTATGGTGTCGTCCCTGCGGTGTGATGTGGTGCTGTGCGGTGTTTATAAGCTGTCACGCAGCAATGCGTCAAAGCTTTTTAATGCCGATAAGGTTTTTATAAACAGCCGCCTGATTAACAGTACCTCACAGAGCTTGAAGCCGGGTGATATGGTATCTGTCAGAGGATACGGCAGATTTTTGTTTGAGGGGGAAGTCCGCACTACAAGAAAGGGCAATCCTGTTATCGCTGTAAAAATTTACAAATAGTAAAAAAATAGAGGCTCAATATGCCTCTATTTCTTTTATGGTGAATTCTCTTCCCGATATGATTTCGTAATCGCTTTTTTTGCATACAGGGCAGACACGGTTGTTTTTAATCATCTCAAATTCCGCGGAACAGGAACATCTGGCAACGGCGGTTATTCTTTCCGTTTTAAGCTCGGCATCTTTAAAAATCCCCTCACGGGCAACCATCCAGCATTCGGACAGATAGTCGCCGATGATTCCGGACAGTTCTCCGATTTCCACCGTTACCGAAGAAATTTTTTTGAGTCCCTGTTCCCGGGCAATTTCGCCGGTTATGTCCAATATCTCCATCACAATTCCAAGCTCGTGCATTATTTATTCCACTCGATAATCTGATTTTTAAGCCATTCACACCAGATGTTAACACCTTCACCCGTTTTTGCGGAGATAAAGAAAATTTCAGCCTTAGGATTAAGCTTTTTGATTCTTTGAACCACTGCGTCGTCGTCAAAGTCAAATACACTTTTCGTGTCTATTTTGTTTATAAGAACGGCATCGCATACGGTGAACATAAGAGGATATTTCAGCGGTTTGTCGTCACCCTCGGGAACAGATAAAATCATTGCGTTTTTGCTTGCTCCCGTATCAAATTCTGCCGGGCAGACAAGATTGCCCACATTTTCAAGAACAACCAGATCAAGCTCGTGCGCGCCAAGCTCGGTGAGTCCCTGCTCAGTCATGCCTGCGTCAAGATGGCACATTCCGCCGGTGTGGAGCTGAATGGATTTTACACCCGTTTGGGCAATTTTCCTTGCGTCGACATCACCGTCAATATCAGCCTCCATTACACCGATGTTAAAATCATCTTTTAATTGCGCAATGGTTGCTTTGAGTGTCGTTGTTTTTCCTGAGCCGGGGGAAGACATAAGGTTTAAGAGAAAGGTTTTATTATTTTTGAGCGTCTCTCTTATCCTGTCAGCCTCCCTGTCATTATTTTCAAAAACACTTTTTTTAATTTCAATTATTTTATACGCATTCATTATCATCCCACCTATTTGAACTGTCTTAACAGCTCCTCTCTCGAAAGAGGGCATTTTCTTGCACTGTCGTCATACGGTATGGCTCTGATGATTTTACCGTCATAAGAGGATACAAGGAATGAACATTCCCTGTTGCACAGAGTGCATATTTTGACAGAATATTTTTCTTTGAGCGGAACCTGCTTTTTAAGGCTCGATTTTTCAGTAAGCGCGCCTGTGGGGCATAATGAAGTGCAAAGCCCGCAGTTGGTGCACTTTGTCTGATCAAGCGGCAGTGCAAATGCAGGAGATACGCTTGTTTTAAAGCCTCTGCCCAGTAGCCCGATTGCGCTTATGTCCATAACCTCTTTGCAGGAGCGCACGCAAAGTCCGCAGAGAATACATTTTGCCGGATTGCGTTCAATAAAGGCATTGGAATCCTGATTGTACTTTTGCGGCATCTCACCCTCAAAGCGCTGCGGATTTATGTCATATCTCTGCGCAACGGAAAGAAGTTTGCATTTGAAATATTCACGGCATCCGCATTCGAGGCACCTTTGCGCTTCCTTTTGCGCCTCCTCGGCTGTAAGACCGAGTGATACCTCGTCAAAGCTGTTTTTCCTTGTATTTGCGTCAAGCACCTTTGCGGTAGTTTTTGAGACCTTTTCCCTGCCTGAATAGTCAATCGTATCCTCATTGCGCTTGCTGATGTATTTGGGTGTGAAATCAAGCGCCTCATCCCGGAGATATGCGTCAACCGTTTCGGCGCATCGTCCCGCTTCGCCTATTGCCTCAATAGCGATTGAAGCACCTTTGTTGGTAGCGTCACCTATTGCGAAAACACCGTCCGTATCGGTTAAAAATGTGTCCTCGTCTGCCTTTATTGTGCCTCTGTCCGTAAGCGCAACAACTGAAAAATCAGTCGGATCGAGCTTTTGCCCGATTGCCATAATAACGCTGTCAAGGGGGAGATATTCCGTTTTTCCCTCAACCGGGACAGGTCTTCTTCTACCGGATGCATCAGGTTCGCCGAGCTCCATAATCTGAAGCGTCATACCGCATACCTTTCCGTTTTTAGAATGTATTTCAACAGGATTGGTGAGAAATTTATAAATAACGCCTTCCTCTTCCGCTTCGGTTATCTCGATTTCCTCGGCAGGCATTTCATTTCTTGTTCGGCGGTAAATAATATAAACCTCTTTTGCCCCTAAGCGGACAGCGGTACGGCAGGCGTCCATGGCTGTATTTCCTCCGCCGCATACCGCAACTCTGTCGCCGATGTCGATAGGATTTCCCTGAATAACACTGCGCAGAAAATCTATGCCTGCGTATACACCGCAGATGTCCTCTCCCTTCACGCTCATAGGTGTTGATTTCCACGCGCCGGGCGCAAGAATAACGGCGTCATTGGCTTTCCTCAACGCATCAAGCGTGAAATCTCTGCCGAGTTTTTTGTTGTTGACAAGTTTTACCCCCGTCTTTTCTATGACGGAAATTTCGCTGTCCAGTATATCTTTGGGCAGGCGGTACTGGGGAATACCGTACCGCAGCATACCGCCCATTTTGTCCATCATATCGTAAACCGTTACGGTATGCCCTTTTTGTCTGAGGTAAAACGCCGCTGTAAGACCCGCAGGGCCTCCGCCTATGACGGCAATATTTTTTCCTGTTTCCTTTTCTGTTTTCGGAATGT
>CANQZA010000013.1 GCA_947628175.1 uncultured Clostridia bacterium
CTCGCAAAGGTTGGCTGTTACGCAGTATGCGAGGGTGCCAACATGCCTGCCGACGCTGAAGCAACACAGGTATTCCTTGACAAGAAAATTCTCTTTATCCCAGGAAAAGCTTCCAATGCGGGCGGTGTTGCTACATCTGCTCTTGAAATGGGTCAGAACTCAATCCGTTCAAGCTGGACCTTTGACGAGGTTGACACAAAGCTCAAGGGAATTATGATTAATATTTATTATCATATGAAAGAGGCATGTGAGAAGTACGATGCCGTTGACAATTTTGTTGTCGGTGCAAACATTGCAGGCTTTATGAAGGTTGCGGATGCAATGATGGCACAGGGTATTGTATAAACGATAAATGAATGATTAGGGACTGCTGTAAAAAGACAGCAGTCCTGAATTTTTACTCCGATATTTTTCAATAACAGCTATACTATAAATATCAGCCATTGCCGAAAAGAGGTTTCAAAATGATTTATACAATCACCATTAACCCTGCGCTTGATTATGTGCTGGATGTTGAAAGTCTGCAAACAAAAGATATAAATAAAGCACAGAGCGACCGGATCTATTACGGCGGAAAGGGCATCAATGTTTCGGTTATTCTTTCAAGGCTGAAGGTTGACAACACCGCACTGGGGTTTCTCGCAGGTTTTACAGGCAGGCATCTTGAAGAGATGCTTAAAGCGGAAAAAATCAGGACTGACTTTTTATATCTGGACCGGGGAGACACGAGAATAAATGTTAAAATAAGAGCGCAGTATGAGCTTGATATAAACGCTCCGGGTCCTGAAATCAATGAAAAGGACATAAAGTCTCTGTTAAAAAAGCTTGGCCGGGTGAGGGACGGCGACTTCATTGTTCTCGCTGGCTCTGCAGGCACAATAAAGTCCGACGATATATACGAGAGAATTCTTGAGCACCTTGACGGCAGGGATATTAAGGCCGTAATAGACACAACGGGCAATATGCTTTTGAGGACACTTAAATACAAACCTTTTCTGATAAAGCCTAATCACCATGAACTCGGTGCGCTCTTCGGTGTGGAGCTTGACGCTGATGATGAAATGGAAAAATACGCTAAAGAGCTTCAGAAAATGGG
Source organism: uncultured Clostridia bacterium (assembly GCA_947628175.1). GTDB lineage: Bacteria > Bacillota > Clostridia > Oscillospirales > Acutalibacteraceae > Eubacterium_R. Next base: position 1,097 of record CANQZA010000013.1, read on the forward strand.
CGCATCAAATGTTCTTGTTTCGCGCGGTGAAAAAGGCGCGTTTCTTATGGACAAAAACGCAAATACCTATAGAATCGACAATTTCCCGGGCACAGTTTTAAATACAACCGGCTGTGGGGATTCGATGGTGGCAGGATTCATTGCAGGATATATTGAAAGGGGAGATTTTGCCTACGCGCTGAAATTAGGAACCGCCTGTGCGAATGCGACCGCCTTTTCGCCTTCCCTCGCCCGGGCAGATGAAATAAAAAATATAGTAAACAGCAATATATTGACCATCCGATAAAAAAATCCGAAGAACTTTTGCTCTTCGGATTTTTCATTTCATATGAGTTATAATAATCTTGAATCACATAAGCTCGCAGACAATATCTGAAAACTCTGTCGGGTTATCTATATCCAGTCCTGCGATAAGTCTTGCGTTTGCGTACAGAAGTTTTGTATATTTAACAATCGTTTCATCATCAGCAGAAACAAGTTTTTCGGCAACAGGATGTTTCACATTGACCTCAAGAACAAGCTGCGCCTTGACACCCTGATTGGCGCCCGGCATGGAGTTGAGAACTTTTTCCATTTCAAGTGAAACATAGCCCTCTGCCGAAAGGCTTACCGGATGCTTGCCGAGCTTATTTGAAAATTTGACTGCCGTAACCTGTCCGTCAAGAGCATTCTTCATTTTTTCAAGAAGCTCTTTGGAGTCCTCATTTTTCTGGTTGATTGCCTCTTTTTCGGCGTCCGTACTTAGGTCAATGTCATTTTTACAGATATTCGCAAAATGCTTTCCGTCATATTCCATAAGCATCTGAATGGCAAATTCATCAACCTCATCAGTGAAATAAAGCACCTCATACCCTTTTTCCCTGACTGCATCAGTCTGCGGAAGAAGGGCAATTTTCTCAGCGCTCTCACCGCAGGCATAATAAATTGTATCCTGCGAATCCGCCATTCTGCCGACATACTCCTTGAGTGTAGTAAGTCCGTCGCCGTTTGATGAATCAAACAAAAGCAAATCCTTGAGCGAGTCTTTCTCCATTCCGTAATTTGCATAGACGCCGTACTTGAGCTGGAGACCGAATGTTTTAAAGAATTTTTCATACCGCTCACGGTCATTTGAAAGCATCTTTTTAAGTTCATTTTTAATTTTCTTATCAATAGCCTTCGCAATAATTTTCAACTGGTGGTCGTGCTGAAGCATTTCTCTGCTGATGTTCAGGCTTAAATCGGCGCTGTCAACAAGTCCCTTAATAAAGCTGAAATAATCGGGAAGAAGATCCGCGCATTTATCCATAATCAAAACGCCGTTTGAGTAAAGCTGAAGGCCTTTTTCATATTCCTTTGAATAAAAATCATAAGGAGGATTTTCAGGAATATACATAAGTGCGTCAAAGGTTGCCTGTCCTTCCGTTTTTGAATGGATGACCGCAATAGGATCTGAATAATCCATAAACTTCTGCTTATAGAATTCGTTATAGTCCTCCTGCTTGATTTCACGCTTGGATTTTCTCCAAATAGGAATCATCGAGTTGAGCGTATCCTCGCTGATTTCCGTTATATATTCGCCCTCCTTTTCCGTGTCGGGAACCTGATGGCTCATCTCCATTATAATAGGATAACGAATATAGTCGCTGTACTTTTTAACAAGCTCCTGGATGGTATACTGCTCAAGATACTGTGAATAATCTTCGTTTTCGGTATCCTCTTTAATATAAAGCGTAATGACCGTTCCCGCGTCATCCTTGTCGCATTCTTCAATTGTATATCCGTCAATACCTTTTGATATCCATTTATGCGCACTTTGCTCACCGAATGCCTTTGATACAACCTCAACCTTATCAGATACCATAAAGGAGGAGTAAAAACCTACACCAAACTGACCGATAACGGAAATATCATCGATATTTTTATCCTGTGCATTCTCCTTCTTAAAGTTGAATGAGCCGCTCTTTGCAATCGTTCCGAGATTATTTTCAAGTTCATCGGCGGTCATTCCGATACCGTTATCTGTAATTTTTATAATTCTGTTTTCCTTATCCAGATCAATACGGATTTTAAAATCGCTTTTTGAAAGAGCAACGGAATTATCGGTAAGAGATTTGAAATAAAGCTTGTCTATGGCATCACTTGCATTTGAAATAAGCTCTCTCAAAAATATCTCTTTATGCGTATAAATAGAATGAATCATCATATCAAGCAGTTTCTTCGATTCTGCTTTAAATTGTTTTTTTCTCATTTTTAACACCTTCACACGAAAATTAGCACTCTCATCTTTTGAGTGCTAAAAGTATTATACACCTTGTCCGAAAATTGTCAATACCCTATGGAATATTTTTCCGCATTCAGTGCGTTAAAAGGATTGACTTTTTTTGGAAACTTAAATAAAATGAATGCAAGAGGGGGAAAATGAATATGAAAAAATCATTAAAAGCTTTTGTTATCCTGATCTGCATTATCCTTGTTATTGTGGCCGCGATGACTTTTGCAGGGAATTACAAATCAAACCCTGCAGATATTGAACATTACACAACCGACAATCAATACATACTGGATGACACTGATATTTCGGGACACAGAAGCGGCGGCGGAATAGCTCCCGAGGAAACTATGATGGCGTTTAAAAACTGTATTGAAAATGATGAATTCAAAGTTGATGTTTTTGAATTTGATCTCCATATTACCAAAGACAATGTGCTTATCCTTCTTCACGACGATACGCTGGACAGAACATCTGACAGCCTTGAGGTCTTCGGCGAAAAGGATATAAAACCGGAGGACAAAACATACGATGAGCTTCGCCGGCTCAACATGGGCGCAAAATTTGAAACGGATAACGGCGAAAAACCTTATTCCGATTTAAAAGGCAGTGAGGTCAGTGATGATCTTAAAATACTCAGCCTTGACGAAGCTTTGGATCGCCTTACCGAAAATGGCGACTATAAATTCATTATTGAAATAAAAAATGACGGCGAGCTGGGAAAAAAGGGTGTAGACATTCTTCACAAAACACTTGTTGAGAGAAACCTTCTCGACCGTGTAATTTTCGGTACATTTCATAAGGAGATCAGCGAGTATGTTGACAAAACATACCCCGATATGACAAGGAGCACTTCAATAGCGGAGGTACTTGATTTTTGGAGAGCGGCTTTAACCGACAGCAAGACCTATACTCCGCCATGTAAAGTCCTTCAGGTTCCCTACTGTCAGCCGTACAAAGGACTCGGTCTGAATATTGCTACTGCAAAGGTAATGAATTATGCGCACGCACACAATATGGCAGTTCAGTTTTGGACAGTAAATAATCAGAAAGATATGGAATATTTGCTCTCCATAGGCGCAGACTGTATTATGTCCGATTATCCCGACTTATTATACAAAACAAAAAACCGATAATCTTTCAGACCAAAAAGACGCCTTTCAGGAAGGGCGTCTTTTTTATTTATACAAAATACGCTAAGAGAAGGAAAAACAAGGCAGGCTAAACAATACATTGATTTTAGGATTAAAAAATAAAAAAGAATTACCAAAAATTCTTAACGATTTTATCGTATAGGCTAATTGAATATGTGCAAAATATTACAGATATATTTACAGTATTTGAGGAGCAGATATTATGAAAGCAACAGGAATTGTAAGAAGAATAGACGATTTAGGCAGAATAGTAATCCCAAAGGAAATCAGACGCTCATTTCGCATTAAAGAGGGTGACCCTCTGGAAATATTTACAGATGCCGAAGGAGAGGTTATATTTAAAAAATATTCACCTATCGGAGAGCTTTCCAACTTTGCAAACCAATATGCCGAGGTACTTCACAAAAACGGAGGATTGCCCGTTGCAATCATGGATAATGACCATGTTATTGCGGCATCGGGTGTAAGCAAAAGGGAAATTCTTGAACGCCGTGTCACAAAAAATCTTGAAGAGCTTATGGAAAACAGAGCAATACACATTGCAACCGAACAGGTTCCGAGCATGAATGCCATTGAAGGATTTGACAGAAAGGCAAATGTTGTATATCCGATTATATACGGCGGCGATGTAAGCGGCGCCGTTGCACTGATTGAGGATGAAAACCATCAGCTTCCAACAGAAACGGATATAAAACTTGTTCAGGTTGCCGCTGCTTTTCTTGGTAAGCAAATGGAGTGATTTTTTGTATACTTTGCACATAACTATTTGACATTTTTTGTGCAAAGTATTACATAAGTAGAAAGTTGCACAAAAATATTGATTTTTTTAAATACAAGCATATAATGTTGACAAAGAGAGAGGCAAAAAATATACAGCATATATAAGAGGTCGGAAAATGAAACATTTTCAGAACGAAGCTTACGGATATGTAAAAGATATGTTTACACAGCATCATATGGTTAAGCGCGTTGTTTTGTCTTTTATCAGCATTATTGTTATGGGTTTCGGAATTTCGCTTTTTTCCGTTTCAGGTTTTGGCGTGGATCCTTTCACCTCAATGAATATGAACATTGCGAGCACTTTGCATCTCGGATTCGGAACATACCAGCTTATAGTCAACGCAATTCTTCTTTTCTATATCATAATCGTTGCACACAGAGGGCTTGTCGGACTCGGAACAGTATTCAATATGGTAGGTTGCGGATATGTCTGTGAATTTTTCAGCAAAACAATAACACCGTTTATTTCAGAACATTTTTCTCTCCCCTTAAGAATACTTTTTCTCCTTGCGGGAATTATAACACTCTGCTTTGCGTGCTCGCTGTTTTTTACGGCAAATGTAGGGGTTGGTCCTTATGACGCACTTGGCTTTATGCTCAGCAGAGGAATACATCTTCCTTATAAATGGATAAGAGTTATTACCGATATTACGGTAATTCTTATAGGCCTTATAATCAGCGGCGGATTAACCGGACTTATGAACGGCAATCCTTCAGCAGTGCACAACATAGGGGTGGGAACAATAATAACCGCTTTTTGCATGGGCCCTCTTGTCAATCTATTCAACAAATATGTATCCGCTAAAATATTCAACATTGATTATGAAAAAATAAGCAAAGATGTTGCTTTCTTTATGATTAAAGGAGCCATGGTGAAAAATACAGTTCCAAGGCAGGTACCGTTCTCTCCTACAAGGCTGAATAAGAAAGCGAACCCTTATGAGCTTTTGAGATAAGCAAACAAGGCTGCGAAAAAAACACATCTCACAGCCTTTTTATATATAGCTATTTATGTTTTTACACATAGATTTTACCCCTTTACGAAAAATGCACTCTGCATATGCAGAGTGCATTTTTCGTTTTATGGTATTCCCTAATAAAATATATGTTATTTGTGATATTTTGAATGATTTTGAATGGAAAAGGCACGGTAAATCTGCTCGAGCAGCACAATTCTGGAAAGCTGGTGCGTAAGCGTCATTTTTCCGAACGACAGATGATACTTTGCATATCGCTTTACATGATCGCTCAGTCCAAACGAACCGCCTATTGCAAAACATATGGAAGAATGATCAAATGCTATTTTTTCAATCAGACGCGAAAAATCAGGGCTGGCATATTCTTTTCCTTCTATACAAAGGGTTATAAGCGCTGAGCCTTTGGGAATTTTCTCCATAATACGCTCTCCCTCTTTTTCTATAATGCTGTCAATCTGTGCCGGAGAAGGGTTATCGGGTGAGCGTTCCTCTTTGACCTCAATAATATTCATTTTGCACATGGCCGACAGCCTTTTTTCATATTCCGCACTCGCATCTCGGAAATATTTTTCTTTGAGATTGCCGACGGCAACAATAGTTATATTCATCATAGTACAATTGCTCTGCCTTTATTTTCGGGAGAGGAAACATAAAGCCTGAAATCAGCATCCTCCCTCATGCCTATTTCCGACAGTGCGGCAATAGCGGTCTGGCGCGCAATATCCGGCATATTATTCTCTCGGCTTAAATGCGAAAGAACAAATCTTGTCGTTCCGCTTTGGGCAAGTTCTTTTATGTATTCGCCGCAGGCAAAATTTGAAAGATGACCCTGAAGTCCCAAAATTCTTTTTTTCAGATAATACGGATACGGTCCGGTATTAACCATTGAAATCTCGTGATTGGATTCAATAAAAATCAAATCTGTTCCCTTTATGTATTTTTTTGCCTCGTCCGTTATATATCCCGTGTCGGTACATACCGAAACAACTCTTCCGTCAGGCAGATTAAATCTGTATCCGAGGCAGTCAGCACTATCATGGCTTTGATGAAACGCAACAGCACCAATACTGCCCATATCAACACAATTCTCTATTACTCTGATATCGGTCTTATCCTCCAAAACACCTGTACGCAGCATATCCTCAATACAATTTTCCGCCGCAAAAACAGGAATATCGTACCGTGTGGAAAACACCCTTACACCGCTGCTGTGATCCGTATGCTCATGCGTGACAAATATTGCATCAATGTCAGAAGGATCCACCCCTATATTATGCAGGGCATTTTCACACTTTTTTGCCGAAACGCCGATATCCACAAGTATGTTGCATCCCCCTGAGGAAATAAATATTGAATTTCCGCTGCTGCCTGAAAAAAGCTGACAAACCTTTGACATATCCATCCCTGTTAAAAAAGCGTATTGTCAGGATATAAAAATACGCCCGAACAATACACTTTGATTTTTCCATTATCCTGCATCTGAAACAACTTCAGTTTCCGCATTTTCAATACGCTTTATATCTGCACCAAGAAGTGAGAACTTCTCACATATATCCTCGTATCCGCGGTCGATATACTGTATATCCTCAACAATCGTTTCGCCTCTGGCGACAAGACCGGCAATAATCATAGCGGCGCCCGCACGGAGATCTGTAGCCTTTACATTAACACCCGTGAGTTCTCTTACGCCCTCAATGACTGCAATTTTACCATCGACCTGGATATCCGCTCCCATTCTCAGAAGCTGCCCTATATACTGAAAACGGTTGTCCCATACACTCTCGGAGAGAATACTTGTTCCGTTTGCAACGGAGAGAAGCACTGCCATCTGCGGCTGCATATCGGTAGGAAATCCGGGATGCGGCATCGTCTTGACATTGCATCTTGTAAGCGGCTTGAATCTTGTCACACGGACAGCATCATCATATTCAATGATTTCAGCGCCTGATTCTTCGAGCTTTGCGCTTATTGATTCAAGGTGCTTGGGTATAACATTTTTAATAAGAACATCTCCGCCGCAGGTGGCAGCGGCAACCATATATGTTCCCGCCTCAATTTGGTCGGGAATGATGGAATATGTGCAACCGTGCAGTTTTTCCACGCCGCGGATTTTGATAACATCCGTACCCGCACCGCGCACATCTGCGCCCATAGAGTTCAGAAAATTCGCCAAATCCACTATATGCGGCTCCTTGGCTGCATTTTCAATAATGGTAAGCCCTCTGGCAAGAACGGCTGCAAGCATAACATTGATGGTTGCTCCTACAGACACATTGTCCATATAGATAGATGATCCGACAAGCTTATCAGCTCTGGCACAAACCATACCGTTTATCGTTTCAACTTTAGCGCCGAGCATCTGAAAGCCTTTTATATGCAAGTCAATAGGTCTTACACCGAAATCACATCCGCCGGGCATTGCAACCTCAGCCTGTCTGAATCTGCCGAGCATAATCCCGATAAGATAGTAGCTTGCGCGAAAATGGGAAGCAAGCTCATACGGCACAGAGCGGCATGCAACAGACCTTGAATCAATTTCAATTGTATGCTTGTTTATCATTTTTATTCCCGCACCCATACGATCAAGAATCTGAATGATAAGAGATACATCGCTGATACTCGGTATATTTTCAATTCTTACTATATCGTCTGACAGCAATGCTGCCGGAATTATCGCAACAGCGGCATTTTTTGCTCCGCTGATATTCACTTCTCCAAAGAGCTCGTGTCCACCCTGTATAACAAAATTTTCCAAGCTCAGTCACCTCTTTTACGGTATTTAAACGCTTTATATAAATCCATACATAGATAATGTTTGTAAATCAATAATAATTATGTATTCCAATAAATTTTTTATATTATACCAAAACACGAGTATAAAAGGAATAAAACATACACCTTTTTATCCAAAATGTAACACTTTACAATTGTGTAGCAAACGGTAAAAAAGCACATTTTATACACTGTATATTGTATATAAAAAGTGCAATTGAATGATTTTACAAAATATAGTGCCAACAAATGGTAACAAAAGAGTAACACATTGTATTGAAATTGTCAAGTGTAAATATCATCGGGTTTTTACATCCGCAAAGTTCCCTGCTGATTGTCCAATCTGCCACCTGTAAGAATTGCGTCAAACGCAAAAATCAGTTTTTTAAAATCAATATTCTTTTTAAAAATTTTTGAAGGAATGGACACAATTGACATTACAAACCTGTAGTAATCTGAATCCCTGTCATATTTAATCATAGCACCATCGAGAGCATTTATCCATATTCTGTCAACAAATTCCATAATTTTCCTGTCAGAAAACTTATCGGCGAGACTTTTGTCAACAAAACCGGAAAAGGGAAGAAATTTAAGCCTTTTGTATAAGTCGCCGACGGTTTTTTCATTTATAAAGCAGATAAAAGGACGAATTGCGCAATAAAATGCGCTGATTTTTTCACCGTTCGCCTGCAAGGCAGTAAGCCTATCGGCAAATTCTCTCTTGTCTCCCGACTCAAACACTCTGTGAATGACGCAAACAGCATGATTTCGTAAATATTTCTGTGCGTCAACTTCTCTGCCGTTAAATTTGAAGTTTTGAAGATGCTCCACTTTATAACTGACTTTTTTATCCTGAACAGTAATATTCAAGATAGGCGCAGGATAGCCGCACAGAGATCCTACATTTATCTCTGTTATAACATTACCGCTCGGAGATTTAAAATCAGTTGTGTTTTGAAGATGGGAATGACCCGCTATCATATACCGCAGACCGGCGTCAGCCAGGCGTGATGCAACATATTCTCTGTCGCCGATACAAGTTGAGCCACCTGTAATAAGAGGGCTGATATGCGGCATAAGGAGGTGATGCTCCATTCCTATCATAACACAGTTATCCTCTTTTGCCTTTTTTATCTGACGCTCTATCCACTCAAGATGTTCGGGCGTAAATCCTGCTCTGCCCTTTCCGTTCTGGTCATCATTGAGCGCAAGAAGTCTCACCTCGTCGTTTATCTGAATAACATATGAACAGGTTTTAAGATGTGTTATATATTCACTGATTGCCTGTCTCGGTCCGAAATCAAAATAAAAGTCACGCAGTTTATCATGAGGCATTACCTCAACATCACGCGTAACGGTATTGCCCTTGAATCTGCGCGGATTTTGGTCACAGCACCAGTCATGCGTTGCCGTTATCAGATAAATTTTCTTTTTCTTTGCAAGTTTATAAAGCTTTTCTCTGAATTCTATATGCGATACCATTTCTCCGTCATTTGTGATATCGCCTGCAATCATAACGGCGTCCGTATCTGAATTACCTATAAGCTCAAAAGCCGAATCAATAATATCTCCTGTTTCTGCAAGGCATTTCTGGTCTGAACCGCTGCGTAAACAATACTGCCTTCCGTCAATTCCGAGCGTTTTGCTGTAATGGTGGGTGTCTGCAATAAATGTAAGTCTGGTCATACTATTTCCTTCCATTGCACCGTTTTATCCGTTAACCGTTTCCTTCTTTATGTCTGCTGTCATTTTATCTGTTCTATTTTGTCGCCCCTAACAAAATAGACATGGTCGGCAATATCCATCATTGCCTTGTCGTTCATGGAATCAGTATAAAAATTATCAATATGAGCGTCGGGATAAAGCTCGTTAAAAATAGTAACTTTATTTTCCAAAAAACAAAGCCTTTTGAATTTGCCTGTTTTTTTATCTATACTTGATCCTACATAATTTTTTATACCCATTCGCTTCATGATTTCATCAAGCAAAACATCAATCGTGCCCGAAACAATTATATCATCGTCACACCTTACAGCATCGTACCATGGTTTAATCTTTTTTTCGTTTTTATCCCAAAACTTTATTACATCCTTTTCAATATTATCCAGTTTTATATAATATCCCTCAAGAAAACCCGCATAGGTCTTTATTGCCTCTTCAACCGTAAACAGATGAAAGGTGTCCTTAAAATAGATATATAAGAGCTTTGGAATGTATTTCCATATGTGAGGGTTTGTTTTAATATAGTAAACTGTAAAATCAACAAGTGTTTCACCGTCATATATTGTATTGTCAAAATCGTAAACATTCAAAAAAAATCACTTCCCCCTTTTGGCATAATTATTTTATCACAATGAATATTTTGAATCAACCTTGACAACACAATAAAATAATTATATATTAAAATAAGTATAACTTGAAATAAGCAATTTATCGGGGAGAATAAAACCTTTTCGGTTTTGGAAAACAATATGGATATAAAAGATTTCATTCAATGCGATGTAGTTATAGTCGGAAGCGGCGTGGCAGGTCTTTTTGCAGCACTGTGCCTGCCCGGTGACAAAGATGTACTTGTTATCACAAAAGAAAATCTTAAAGAATGTGATTCCTACCTGGCTCAGGGCGGAGTATGCGTATTAAAGGACATCAATGACTTTAACTGTTATTATGAGGACACCATGAAGGCGGGTCATTATGAAAACAACCCCGAATCGGTAAGAGTGATGATTGAGTCCTCACCTGATGTGATTGGTACTCTGGTCGAGCTTGGCGTCAAATTTGATACGGACGACGACGGTGATTTTGACTACACAAGAGAGGGTGCTCACAGGCGAAACAGAATTCTTCATCATAAGGACGAAACAGGAAAAGAAATTACCGCAACTCTCCTGAGCATAGCCAAAAAAAGAGAGAATATCACCTTTGTTACACAGACAACAATGATTGATTTTATAGAAAAAAATAATATCTGTCAGGGAATTGTCTGCGAGGATGAATACGGCGAAATGGGCGCAATCATTGCAAACGACATTATCCTTGCAACGGGAGGCATAGGCGGTCTTTTCCTCAACTCCACAAATTACCCGCATATTACGGGAGATTCATTTGCGCTTGCTCTTAAACACGGCGTAGAGCTCCAGGATATAAATTATATCCAGATTCACCCGACCACCCTTTACAGTAAAAAAAAGGGCAGGCGCTTTCTGATTAGCGAAAGTGTCCGAGGAGAAGGCGCAATCCTTTTGAATGAAAAAGGAGATCGTTTTACCGACGAACTTCAGCCAAGAGATATTGTTACAAACGCAATTGTTGAGGAAATGGCCAAATTCTCAACAGATCATGTCTACATAACCCTGCCCACAATGGACAGCGAGGAGGCGAAAAAACGCTTCCCGAATATATTTGAGGCCTGCATGGACGAGGGATATGATATTACAAAGGACCGCGTTCCCGTCACTCCCGCACAGCATTATATGATGGGCGGAGTAAAAACCGATATCAACGGGCAGACATCTATGAAACACTTATTTGCCGTTGGCGAAACGGCCTGTAACGGCGTGCACGGAAAAAACAGGCTCGCGTCAAACTCGCTTTTGGAAAGTCTTGTTTTTTCCAAAAGAGCGGCGCAGCTTATCGCGCACAGCAACGAAAAAAAGATTGTTGATCTTCCTGACATCGATTTAAAATCATACCCTGAAAAAAAAGTAAGGGAAAGGGAATTCAAAAAACTGATTATGGATGAAATTAAGGAAAAGGATAGTGATTTTTATGATAAATGGTGTAACAATGAAAATCAATATTGACGATTACATTCTTAACACACTGAAAGAGGATATTACAAGCGAGGATGTTTCCACAAATGCCGTTATGCCCGAATGCAAAAGAGGAACAGCCGAGCTGATATGCAAACAGGACGGCGTCATCTGCGGTCTGGACATATTTGAGAGAACCTTTAAACTGCTCGACGAGACAAGCTGTTTTGAGCGCAGGTTTATTGACGGCGATGATGTAAAAAAAGGTGACCTTTTAGGCATTATAACAGCAGATATAAAGGCTATACTCAGCGGCGAAAGAACGGCGCTCAACTATCTTCAGCGCATGAGCGCAATCGCGACAATAACAAGAGAATACAACGAAGAACTCAGAGGATTTAAAACCGTTCTTCTGGATACAAGAAAAACCACACCGAATATGCGCCCATTTGAAAAATATGCCGTAACCGTAGGCGGTGCGACAAATCACAGATACAATCTTTCAGACGGCGTGCTTCTAAAGGACAATCATATCGGCGCTGCCGGCTCAATAACAAAGGCAATTGAAATGGCAAGAGCCTATGCACCGTTTGTAAGAAAAATCGAAATTGAAACAGAAACGCTTGAGCAGGTTGAAGAGGCACTCAGCGCAGGGGCGGATATAATCATGCTGGATAATATGGACAATGAGACTATGCGCAGGGCCGTTAAAATGATTGACGGAAAAGCGCAGACGGAGTGTTCAGGCAATGTAACAAAGCAAAGATTAAAGGAAATTGCAGAAATAGGCGTTGATTATGTATCGTGCGGAGCTCTCACACATTCCGCGCAGATTATAGATATAAGCCTGAAAAATCTCAAGCCCATTGAATAGTCAACACAAAAAATAGGACCTTAGCATCAGCCTAAGGTCCTTTGTATTGATTTATTTTTCCCGCAGAAACGCCTTCAGTCTATCGGAATTTTCTTTGCCCTGTTCATATCCCATATTATAAATCTCAAGTAGCCTGTCTGTATTTTTTTCGAGCGTAGGGCAGTTGAGCGGTTCTTTAGGGCATATGACAAATGCTCTGCCCTGCTTTTCCTCTTCAAAAACATACGCACGCTGCGCATTATACATACTGTGGCGGTCAAGAACATCATCCGCAATCAAAGGATATTTTTTGATGGCTTTTTTTATGGCGTTGCCATGTCGTACAGGTTTTTTGATATAATCCCTGTCCTGAGTCAGAATGACCACGGCCTTTTCGCATCCGTCTTCAATCGCTCTTTTTAACGGAATGGAATCGGCAACGCCCCCATCATAATAATAGCTGTTGCCGAGGCTGACGGGCTTTGATACCATTGGCATGGAGCAGCTTGCCTTAAGCACCTCACATTCCTTTCGAAAATTATCGGGATAAAAATACTCCGCTCTGCCTGTAAGCGCATTTGTCGCAACAACACACATAACGGTGTCAGAATTTTCATAAGTATCGTAATCAAGCGGATACATATCATAGGTAAGCTCCCCGAAAATCCATTTTGAATTCAGATATTCTCCGTTTTCAAAAATGGATTTGACACTCATATATCTTTTGTCATTTACATTGTTAAGCGTTATATTTTTCATTCGGTTGAAATTTTTTCCGATATAAGAAACGCCGTTACACGAGCCTGCCGAAACACCGATAACATAAGGAAATTCAATTGAATCCTCCATAAAAGCATCAAGTACCCCGCTTGTATAAATAGCGCGGCAACCGCCGCCCTCAAGAACAAGACCGTTTTTATACATTACTCTTTTATCCCTCCGTAAAAAATAAACAGGATACTTAAAAAGCATCCTGAATTTATTATGAACCGAAAATCAATTTTCTTTCTTAACTGTTTTTTTCGTTGTTTTTTTTGAAGCGGTTTTTTTAGGTGCTTCCTCTTGTGCAGGAGCCTCTTCAACAACTGTTTCTTCTTTTTTTGCTTCCACGATTTCAATTTCGTTATCACATTCAAAGAAGTCGTTGTCGTCAAAGTATTCCGGCTCTTTTGTTCCCATTATTTTTTTTACTGCGAGATAAACTGCAACGGCAACTCCTGCGATTGCGGCAATTGCGCCGATAATTTTAAGTATTTTTTTGATATCCATAGCTATGCCCCTTTCTTTTACTCTTATATTATAATTTGATTGGATTATATTGTCAAGACGGAAAAGCAAACAAAAAATAAACTCCTGCTAAAATTAACAGGAGAAAATTCCGTTGGTTAAGCATTTGCTTTTTTAGCAAGGCTGCTCTTCTTTCTTGCTGCACAGTTTTTATGAATAAGATTGCTTGCTGCAGCCTTATCTATCTTTTTAACGGCAGCTTTAACAAGCTCGTCTTTATTTTCAGCATTTGTTGCGATAGCGGTATTTGCTTTTTTAATAGCAGTTTTGAGATCCGAATTAGCGGCCTTATTGCGTGCGGCCTTAGCGGCATTAACCTTAACTCTTTTTTTTGCTGACTTGATATTTGGCATAATTTTCACTCCTTTAACGGGTAAATTAAGTGTAAAGGGGAACAATCCCTTCTTCTTTTAACGCTAATGTATATTAGCACAAGTTTTTTTAAAATGCAAGTATTTTTTTATTTTTGGACATACTTTTATTGAAAAACAACAAAAAAGGATGAAAAATATGGAAAATCGCACTGATTTGGCAGTCGAATCTTTTGAATCAAAAAATAAAACTTCTATTGACGGAGTCAAGGTTGAGGAACAAAACGGTATAACCACGGTAACGGTTATGAACGAAAACGGTGCGTCCGCGATAGGAAAGCCTGTCGGAAAATATATAACCTGCGAGGTACCGTCCTTTGTGACCGATACGGATATATTTGACGGCAGGCTTGATAAAATTTCTTCCATACTGAGAACGCTTCTGCCGGCTGAAATGAATTCCGTTCTTGTAGCCGGCATAGGAAATCTCAATATAACAGCAGACGCACTCGGTCCAAAGGTAAACAATTATGTTCTTGCAACCCGCCATATCATTGAAAGAGGCCAGAAGAATTTTGGTCTTGACGGACTTTTCAGCGTTGCGACCGTCACAACGGGCGTTCTCGGTGACACGGGAATTGAGTCCGCCGAGATTGTAAAAGGCGTTGTAAGCTGCGTACAACCGTCATGCGTAATCGTTGTTGATGCGCTTGCCGCCTCATCCGCACAGCGGCTCGCAACTACGGTGCAGTTGTCCGATGTCGGCATATCGCCCGGTTCGGGAGTAGGCAATCACCGCCACGAAATATCTCAAAACACGCTCGGCGTGCCTGTTGTTTCCATGGGTATTCCCACAGTTTTGTCCGCATCCGCAATGGGCGGTGAGAATAATGATAAAAATATGTTTGTTACACCCAGAGAAATTGACCGGGTTATTGAGCATGGATCAAAGCTTATCGGTATGTCAATAAATACCTGCCTTCAGTCGGGAATATCCCAGCGCGACCTTTTTTCCCTTGTGGGATAACACAATATTGACAGCACTTTCTTTGCGTGATAAAATGAAAATATCAAAGAGGACACGGGCATTACTTTAAAATCTTTTGCATCGTGTCCTCTTTATCAATCATACGGGGAGGAACTGCTGTGCGATTCCATAATCATTCGACTTTCAAAATAATGCAGATCACCGATATACAGGAGGTTCCCGATGTATCACCCGATACAATCCGCCTTCTTGAAAGCGCAATTGAAGCGGAAAACCCTGATCTTATTGTATACACGGGAGACCAGATTAAGGGCTACGGCGTAACATACAAGGGAAAAGGCAGCGAGCTTGAATCTGCAGTTGCCAAAACGATAAAAACCCTTCTTGAGCCTGTGACAAGGCGAGGCATACCTTTTGCAGTCACCTTCGGCAATCATGACAGGCAGGTCGGTATATCAAACAAAGATCAGCTTGAAAAAATATATAAGACTCTTCCGAATTATGTCGGCGAGTCAGCAAACGGTATGAATCTCTCAGCAGCATCATACATACCGATAAAGGCTTCTGACGGCTCTGATAAAGATGTATTCAATCTCTATCTTTTTGACAGCGGAACCGACGCCAAAGGCGGAGGCTATGAGCCGTTTGATAAAAAGATAATTGAATGGTATAAAAAAACACGGGACGCACTGAAAGAAAAAAACGGAGCATATGTTCCCTCCATAATCTTTCAACACATTCCCATGCCTGAATACTATAATGTATTAAAACGGGTAAAAAGAGGCGAACGAGGTGCTATACGCGCTTTCAGAGCGCATAAAAATGAGTATTATAAGCTGGGAGACACCTGCGCAAAGGACGATATTTTGCTCGAGCCACCGTCCATTCCGAATGAGAACACCGGTGAATTTAACGCCATATCCCAATGCGGTGATGTGCTTGCCGTATTTGTAGGGCACGACCATAAAAACAGCTTTGTCGGCAGATACAAAAATATTGATCTCGGCTTTACTCCGTCATGCGGATTCAATGTTTACGGCAACAGGACAAAACGAGGTGTGCGCTGCATTATTCTTGACGAGAATCATCCGAAAACATATCATACATATGTCAGAACATATGAAGAACTCGTCGGTAAAAAGGTAAGCAGGCCTGTATTTGACTACCTGTCGAGCAAAGCCCCTGAAACGGTAGATGCCGCAATTCCTATGATAGGCAGGCTTTTGGGAATAATCGCCGCTATTGCCGTAATCCTTATTGTACTCTGCGCCCTGCTGTAATGTATCGAACAGAACAAACGCACACTGATGTAAGGCAGTGTGCGTTTATTTTATAAATCATGTCTGTTCATTTTTTCTTTTATCTTTTTTCCCGTCTTTTTTATTTGCAAGGAACGCTCCTTTAATCGGGCATGCGTCTCGTTGAGCTCCTCTCTCTCAACATAGCACTGCACCGCAAGACCTGAAAGTGCTGTCAGCACAGCAAAAACAGTTGCCAAAATATGCGAAAGATGAAACGCACTTTCAACAATATTAAGCAGTATAAACGCTCCCGAAAAAGATGTTGTTGCAATCGTCATAATATATTTATATTTTATACTGAAAATCGCTGCTGATAGGGCAATTATAAATCCGCCGAGTACCGAGCCGGATTTGCCTAAAAACGATAAATATGACGGAAAAGAAGCAAACACCATAAAAAATGTTGTAACAAACAGTTGTCCCTTGTGAAGATGCTTTGCATACCGTGCGCAACATACACCGCAAGCGGCAGAAAAAACAATTTCCGTCCATATCAATGCGCCTTGAGGTTTCAAAAGAACACCGATGGCAAGGGCGGGAATAATAAATCCTATCCAGAAGAAGAAAAAGGCGTTCCATATTTTATGTACCATATGACCAAAAAAGCATGTCGCGACGGAGCATACTGCAAAAAACAGCGGCAGTGCAATGCTGAAAATATGTTTGACACCGTCAAATTCATCGGGAACATATTTAACAATCATTTCCAACAGCTCATAAAATTCCATATTATGTGTCCTGATCATCCGTTCTTTGGTATATTTTTAATTGGTTGCTCCATTCTATCCGCGATATTAGGCCGGATTATAAATGCCCGTGCGGGATAAATAGTGCCTGCCTTTGCTGTCAGAATGGTAAAAAAAGCGGTGTCGTTGCAATAACCAACGCATTCGCAATCAAGCACATTATGCCGTTATATTTAATGTAGTCTGAGAACTTATAACCGGCTACAAGTGTCATGGTAACCGGAGTATGCGCAATAGGCGTAGCGCATGCCATACTTGCCGCCATTACAATTCCGACAGCAAATGTAATCGGATTCCATCCGTATTCGGTGCAGGCTGACAATGCCAACGGCAAAACTAATATGGTTGTGGCGGCATTTGAGCAGAAATTACTGATAACGGTTGTGCAAACAATAAACAAAGCAAAAACAAACCAAGGAGAAGAACCGTCCCGAATAAATCTCAGCACAAAATTTGCCATAATTTCACCTGCCCCGGAATCGTTTAATCCGGCAGCAATTCCGATTGTTCCGCCAAGCATAATAAGAGGCGTCCATGCCATATCGCGATACACCTGTTTTTCATTACAAAGTCTGAAAATGATGCAAAGCAGACCGGCAATAACGGCGGTCATCTCCGAGGGAACAAGCTGGAGTGAGTATGACACAATCATTCCGACAAAAATCAAGAACATTAATGCAACTTTGTGTTTGTTAACAGGCATTTCATTGAGCTGTGCCGCTTCATCCGTAACCATAGAACTTTTTTCAGGCCTGTTGCCCCAAATTTTTTCTCCCAATCTATATCCTATAAATTGTGAATACAGAATGAAAGCCACAAAAACACATAAGCCGGGGCCCAAATAGTCAAACATTTTTGCTCCGTATCCAACCGTTTCCTGCAAAATACCATTTGCTATCGGCTGTGGCGTTGAGCCTACAAGCGTTAAAGAGCCTCCGTACATTGCACCAAATGTGATTGACATTGTCATATTTTTGCGCGTTCCTTTTCCGGACAGTGCCACACTTTCAATAATAGGAAGAAAACATGCCACAACCGCAGTATTTGCAATAAATGCCGAAAGGACACCGCTTGCCAGGGCAGCGAAAAGAATAAACAATTTTTCTTTCCCGCGTGATAATTTCATACAGTATTTTGCAATTAAGCGTGCCGTTCCTGTTTCTGCCATTGCAACGCCCACTATCATGGAACCTGCAACAAGGAAAAAGGCACTGCTTGAAAAGCCCGAAAAAGCGCTCCCAAAATCACACGCTCCAAAAATATACATTAATGTGCAGCCTAAAATCGCCGTAAATCCGCTTGGTATCCATTCTGTAATAAACAGAATGACGCACACAATCAGTATAATAATGCTCGCCACTGCACTCATTATACTCACCCCTTATTGTCTATCTTCCTAATTTGATGTTATGAATAATAAAAACGAGAAACGCAATCTATATGTCCCTATTTCTCATATGCATAAAACCAGTTATTGAAATACTTCTCACCATCAGGCGGACGAACAACCATATCTCTGCCGTTGTCATCCATAACCTGTAACGCATTAAGAATCTGATTTGCCGTATAGGCGGCAGCTTCACGGCTTTGTGCAACAATATTAAATTCACCGAGATATTGATTAACATCTCCCGTAGCCCGAACAGAATCCCCTATGTTATGTCTGAGTGTATAATGAATGACCTCTTCCATTTTTTCAATATGTTCAAGTCCTCTGATTTCACGAATTGTGCCGTCGCGCAAATTCGGGTAAAAGACCACAACAATTTTTCCGTTAAGAAACGCACAATCTTTATGAATATTCCAATATGCGTTTTTCATACAGCCGGTCAATGCAAATTCAATCATCATTTTTACATTATCCACACCGCATACTTTTTTCAACATGGAGTCATATTCACTTCCGGGGAAGCGATAGCCCGGATCATAAAAACGAACAGTCTCTCCGTCCACAAATCCCTGCATAAATACAGGTCCGTTTTTAATCCCTAAACTTTTGAGCATATGAAGAACATGCTCTTCTGCATTTTTCAGGTAAATATCGGCATGGCAGGACGGTGAAATCACACCCTCCGAATAATACTTTTTTAATTTAAAGTGCATGTCCCCAACTCTGACAAGATGAGCCTCTCCCTCGGCAAAAACATATGTCATGGTGAAATCACTTGCATTTTCCATAAATTTCTCTATCACTGCTTTTTTGTTCTCGGAAATCTCACACGCGACCTCATATGCCTTTTTTACTTCCTCAAAAGAATTACAGATGGTCTGTCCTCTTGAGCCGCGGCACTCGCAGGGTTTTACAAAAACCGGATATTCAATCTCCTGCGGACTGTCAATACTGTATGTAGGAATAATATCGACGCCGTTTTGAACACAGCAAGCCTTAAAAGCATTTTTGTCTGTTAAGGTATAGACTTGCTCCCATGTATCAATATAACACGGCAAATGCAGACGATGACATATTTCATAATACGGACGCTGGCACGGGTCAAGATAAGGCCCTATAACCCCGTCTACCTTCTCCTGCCGGCACATTTTAACGATACCGTCTACATCTTTAACATCAAGCATATAGCTTTTATCCGCAATCAACTTTGCGGGAGAATTTTCAAGATAATCGGTGACTATTGTATAAAGTCCCATCTCCTTTGCAGCCTTTACAACTTTAACATGAACATTCGCTCCGCCTAAAATCAACAATTTTTTCGAGTTCATATTACACTTCCCCCTTATTGTGCTCTCTAATCTTGTTAAATGAAATGAAAATTGCCGCGAACTGACAAAAGCATTCGCGGCAATATGGTGGAAGAGGGTGGATTCGAACCACCGAAGTCACTGACGACAGATTTACAGTCTGTTCCCTTTGGCCACTCGGGAACTCTTCCATATTGGAGCTGGTGAACGGACTCGAACCCCTGACCTGCTGATTACAAATCAGCTGCTCTACCAACTGAGCTACACCAGCGTATTTCCAACGCTTTAATAATATAGCACAACTTTACCTCATAGTCAAGAACTTTTTTGTTTTTATTATTACTTGCCCCAATTGTCAATGAGTCTTTGAATTTGCTCAGGATCCCTTGTTGTTATATTATCAGGTTTGATCACCAGCATTCTTTTTGCGTCATTTTCCTTATCAACTGTCCAGACAGAAAGCTTGTATCCCTTTTTATGCAGCAGATTTGAAAGCTGCGCGCCGGCATACTTATAATTACAATTAATTCCGACAGCTCCCGTTTCCTCAAGGGAGCTTATGATTTTTTGCCTGTAATCGTCTGAAAAAATTTTTACCCTTGACGGCTTACAGTTAAGATAGTACTCCATATTTGCGCAGTCGGAATTTCTTACAGCTTTAACATTTGAATGTTCAATTCCCGTCAGAAACGCTCTTTCCAAAAAATTATAATCAACAAGAAGCTTATAAAGAGGATTAAGCGCTCTTGTTTCCTTAATATCAAGATTAATCAGAACATCATCGTCTTTTATTATATCAAACGCCTTTGAAAGCTCAACTCCGTCATTGTTTGTCACAACGATGTCGTGGCTCATAACCACTGTTTTATTCGGTCTGAGCCGAATATCAAACTCCACAATGGAGGCGTTGTTATTCACGGCAGCCTGAACATAATCAAGAGAATTCATTGCAGTCGAATAAGCCCCTGTATGGGCAGTAATTGTAAAATTCTCCACAAAGCTCAGCTCCCTTTCATCGTACGACTTTGTAATGGCGTATTCGGCAACACCGATAACCATGGCTACGGAAACCAAAAAGGCAAACACCTGATAACCGAAATGCTTTGCCCATGTAGGAGTCATATTTCTTTTCAGAAACTTCTTGAATTTATCCCATTTTGAAATTTTCTGTGCCATTATATTACCTGCAATCATAACAGGGCGTCAGGTTTAACCCTTACGCCCCTGAAGTCTGTTTAATCCTGATGTGAGCTGCCCGAATAGTTGGGAGCCTCTTTCGTTATCAATACATCATGCGGATGGCTTTCAACAAGTCCCGCGCCGGTAATCTTTATAAATTTCGCGTTTGTGCGCAGTTCCTCAATACTATGGCAGCCGCAATATCCCATACCTGAACGAAGTCCGCCCATCATCTGGTAAACCGTATCTCCGAGAGGTCCCTTGTAAGGAACACGACCTTCAACGCCTTCCGGAACAAATTTCTTTGAGCCTTTTTGGAAATAACGGTCTGCACTTCCGTGATTCATTGCGCCAAGGGAACCCATACCGCGATAAACCTTAAACTGCCTGCCCTGGAAAATCTCACTCTCGCCCGGCGATTCCTCACAACCTGCAACAAGGGAACCAACCATTACAACAGAGCCTCCGGCCGCTATTGCCTTAACAATTTCACCGCTGTATTTTATACCGCCGTCCGCAATAACAGGAATACCGTACTTATCTGCTCTTTCCGCCGAGTCATAAATAGCTGTTATCTGAGGAACACCTATACCTGCAACCACTCTTGTAGTGCATATAGAGCCGGGGCCTATTCCGACCTTAACAGCGTCGGCACCTGCCTTAATAAGAGCCTCCGTTGCATCCGCCGTGGCAACATTACCCGCAATAAGCGAAACTCCCGGAAAAGCATTTTTAACCTTGTCAACAGATTTCATGATATTCATACTGTGACCGTGTGCGGAATCAAGAACCAGTGCGTCAACACCTGCGTCAACAAGTGCCTCCGCGCGGATAAGAACATCATCCGTAACACCGATAGCCGCAGCGCACAGAAGGCGCCCGTCTTTGTCTCTCGCAGTATTGGGATATTTTACGCTTTTTTCAATATCCTTGATTGTAACAAGACCCTTGAGCTTTCCGTTTTTATCAACAATAGGAAGTTTCTCGACCTTGGACTGCATAAGAATTTTCTTTGCGTCCTCAAGAGTTGTTCCCTCTTTTGCCGTAACAAGCTGATCCTTGGGAGTCATAACGGTGGAAATTTTAACACTGTAATCAGACATAAAGCGCATATCGCGGTTTGTGAGAATACCTACAAGAGTTCCGTCATTTTCACAGATAGGAACACCGCTTATATGGTATTTGTTCATAAGCTCCTCTGCATCTGACGCTCTGTGCTCCGGAGAAAGGAAAAACGGATTTGTAATAACGCCGTTTTCCGATCTTTTAACTTTATCTACTTCAGTCGCCTGATCCTCAATTGTCATATTTTTATGAATAACACCGATACCGCCCTCACGCGCAATGGCTATTGCCATGCGTGACTCGGTAACAGTATCCATTGCCGCCGTCATAAGCGGAATATTCAGCGTGATATCCTTTGTCAGCCGTGTCTGAAGATTTACCCTATCCGGCGTCACATCAGATTCGGCAGGGATAAGAAGAACATCATCAAAGGTAAGACCCTCTTTAACAAATTTTGCACCGTATTCGCTCATAAAATTCCCTCCGCCACATAATAAAGCCTGCTGCAATCAGCTTCACTAAAATATTTTTACTATTATAACACTTTTAACAGGTGTGTTCAAGTATTATTTGAGATTATCATTACAGAGTTTATGTTTTTTATGATGCATTTTTAGGGTTCAACAAAAGATAACTGCCTTTATTAAGTATATGCGGTTTTTGTTACGGTAATCCTTGTTACACCGCCTGCGTTTTTATAACAGTTTTTATAATAATTCTACCTGCTTCTTTAGCGAGTCTGCAATTTTTAATGCGGTCTGCTCAACTGTATTCCTGTTACAGTTTATCGTAACATCCGCCCATTTTTTATAAAGGGCAAGTCTTTCATCATACATATCCCTGAGCGTGGTGCCGGTTCTGACAATAACACCTCTGCTGTTAAGATTGCTTATTCTTTCGCACATTGTATCATAATCAATGTGAAGATAGACTATTATACCGAGGGATTTCAAGTGCTCCATAGCCTTCCGCGAATAAATCACCGATCCGCCTGTGGCAATAACCGTTCCCTTTATATTAAGGGAAAGTATCGCTCTTTCCTCTGCCTTCTCAAAATATTCTCTGCCTTTGCTGTCAAGGACAGCTTGCAGGCTTTCTCCCTCAATATTCTGAATCAGCAAATCTGTATCAAAAAAATTTTTGAGCAGTATTTTTGCGGCAACAACACCGCAGGTTGATTTACCGCTTCCGGGCATACCAATTAAAATCACATTTTCCGTCATTTGGAAACACCGACCTTTTTGCAGCATGCGCTCATCGGACAGTCGGCACAAAGCGGCTTTCTTGCAGAGCATATATCCCTGCCGAATAAAACGATTCTGTGGCAGAAGTCCGAGCCCTCCTCAGGCGGAATAATCTTTTTAAGAGCAAATTCTATTTTTTTGGGATCTTTTTCACTGACAAGTCCGATTCTGTTTGAAATGCGTATCATATGGGTATCCACAACAATACTTTCCTTGCCGTAAACATCTCCCACAATAAGATTGGCTGTTTTTCTGCCCACTCCGGGAAGTGTTATCAAATCCTCTATCGTATCGGGAACTCTGCCTTCAAAGCTGTCTCTTATCATTTTTGCCATACCGATAATAGATTCCGCCTTGTTTTTATAAAACCCGCAGCTTTTTATGAGGCTTTCGACCTCGCTGATATCGGCATTGCAGTAATCATCAAGCGTTTTGTATCTTTCAAACAGAGCGGGCGTTACAAGATTTACCCTCGCATCGGTACACTGCGCCGATAATCTCACCGCAACAAGAAGCTCAAAGGGATTGGACGCCGTAAGGGAACATACGGCGTCGGGATACTTTTCTTTTAAAATCTCTATTGCTTTTAAAGCTCTTTCCTTTTTTGTCATGGTATCATATTCCCCATATCACTGTAAATCTTATACCATTCCTGCCTTGACAGTTCGACATTGTCCGCCTTTAACATATCGGCAAGTCTGGCAGTATTCGTCGTTCCTATAATCGGCTGCACAAAATCCATTCTCTCAAGCCACGCGATGGATAATGCCTCTTTGGAAACGCCGAATTTTTCTGCCCATGCACTTAGTTTTTTGTTCTGAAGCGCAAGGCTTTCATCTTCAGGGAAAAAGCCGTTATCACTTCTCATAGGTCCCCATGCCTGAATGGTCATATCGTTAAGCCTGCAATACGGCAGAACACCTCCGTCATAGTCAAGAGCAAAAGCATTATTCATATTGGCACACATACCCGAATCAATCATTCCCGTATGAAAGAGACCGAGCTGAAGCTGATTGGTCAGAATTGGCTCATCAACATATTTTTTTAAAAGCTCCGTCTGCATGGGCGTAAAATTGGAAACACCGAAATGCCTTACAAGCCCTCTGCCTTTAAGCTCGTCAAACGCCTGTGCCACCTCATAGCCGTTCATAAGCACATCGGGACGGTGCAGGCAGAGAACATCAATATAATCAAGTTTCATTCTTTTAAGAGAATTTTCGACACTGCACACGATATGCTCTTTTGAAAAGTCATAAAAGCCTTTTCTTATTGCGCATTTTGTCTGAACGACAATACTGCTGCGGTCCATTCCTTCAATTGCTTTTCCGAAATATTCCTCGCTTTTCCCCTGACAATAGATATCGGCATTATCAAAAAAATTAATGCCCATAGCAAGAGCAGATTGCACGTGCTTTACGGCATCATTTTCAGAGAGGCCGCCGATTCTCATACAACCAAGCATGATCTGTGTTACTTCATAATCCGCAAACTTAATCTTTTTCATTTTTATTCCCCTTAATTTTATCCCAGTATGCCTTAAATGCCTGTTCGTTTTTATTCGGTCCGAAATCGTAATATTTCTTATTCCTGAGTCCGTCGGGAAGATACTGCTGTTCAATCCAGTGATTATCAAATTCATGCGGATAAAGATAAAACTGACCCTTGATATCAGCGTCCTCTCCGTCAAAATGCTTGTTTTGAAGCTGACGCGGAATGGAGCCGTAGTTGCCTTTTTTTACATCCGATATTGCGGCGTCAATCGCCATATAAACGGAATTGCTTTTGGGCGCCGCGGCAACAAGAGCTACTGCGTCCGCAAGCGGTATTCTTGCCTCAGGCAGACCTACCATCATCGCTATATCGACTGCCGATTTTACTATCGGTATAATTTGTGGATAGGCAAGTCCGACATCCTCACAGGCGCACACAACGAGTCTTCTGCACGCGGAAGCAATATCGCCCGCCTCAAGAAGCCGTGCAAGATAATGAAGCGCAGCATCAATATCAGAACCCCGCATGCTTTTCTGATACGCGGAAATAATATCGTAATGCTCATCACCATCGCGGTCATATCTTATGGCTGTTTTTTGGGTAAGCTCTCCTGCCGTTTCAAGGCGAATAAACTTTTTATTGTCCTTTATCGGTGTTGCATAAAAACAGTTTTCAACACTGTTGAGCGCCTTTCTTACATCCCCGCCGCAGCCTTGTGCTATTTTTTTGTCAACACCGTCTTCAAGCTCTGTTTCAACAGCATTTTCCTTTGACAGAATATCAAATCCTCTGTGTATCGCGGGTACAATCTCCTCGGCAGCCACCGTCTTGAATTCAAAAACAGTGGAGCGTGAAAGGATTGCCGGATAAACATAAAAATAAGGATTTTCTGTTGTGGAGGCAATAAGCGTTATTTTTCCGTTTTCTATGTATTCCAGCAAGGTCTGCTGCTGTCTTTTATTGAAATACTGAATTTCATCTAAATAAAGCAGAACTCCGTTTGGTGCGGTAAAAGTACCTATTTCCGCAACAATATCTTTTATGTCCTGCGTCGACGCAACAGTTGCATTGAGCCGTCTGAGCGTTCTGTTTGTGGCGTTCGCAATAATTGACGCAACGGTTGTTTTGCCGACACCGCTCGGACCGTAAAATATAAGATTTGGAATATCGCCTGACTCAATAAGGTTGCGAAGTGCTTTGCCTTGCGCAAGCAAATGCTTTTGACCGACAACATCGTCAATCGATTCAGGTCTTATTCTGTCCGCAAGGGGGTTATTCATCTTTTATCTCCTTATCAATTTCTCGGTTTCGCTTTGAATACCGGCAGCCGCAAAAATTCTGTCTGTAAAGATTGTATTTTTTTGAAAGCTCTATGGATCGCTTGTACCCTTCCCGTTTTTTGAAATCTGAGGGAAGCCACAACACTCCGTATTTTTCTTGAATTTTAAAGCCAATATCGTTAATCTTCTGAGCATTTTTAAGAGGGCTGATGGAAAGGGTTGTGCAAAAATAATCAAAATTTTCTTCTTTAGCAAAACATGCGGTTTTGTCAAGTCTTAATGCGTAACAACGCAAACATCTTTCGCCGCCCTCCGGGCAATCCTCATAGCCCTCTGCTATAGATTGAAATTCATCGTAATTATAATCACAGTCCATAAATTTAACCTGATTCGTAAATTTCATTGACGCAATAAGCCTTATTTGTTCTTTTTTTCTTTTTTCATATTCCTCAGCGGGAGAAATATTGGGGTTATAATAAAGTATCGTAATCTTAAAATAATTTGATAAATACTCAATGATATAGCTTGAGCACGGCGCACAGCAGCTATGCAGTAAAAGAGAGGGCACAATGTCCTCTCTTTTATTTCTCTCAATTCTTTTTTCAAGTTCTTTTTGATAATTGATTTTATTCATCAGCTTAAATAATTTCTCGGATTTACCCTTGTTCCGTCAAACCTCACCTCAAAATGGGAGTGAGGACCTGTTGAATTACCCGTTGAGCCGCTCTTCGCAATCTGCTCGCCCCGCTTAACGCTGTCACCCACTGACACAAGTATGGAGGAATTATGTGCGTAAAGCGTAACCACCGATCGCCCTCTTGCGTCCGTTCCGTGATAAATCATAACATAATAGCCATAGCTGTAATTCAGTCTTTTTACGGTAATTACAATCCCGTCCTGTGCCGCAACAACCTTTGAACCGGTCGGACACGGAAAATCTATTCCCCCGTGATACTTGCCTGAGGAATAATTAGGATAACCGGCCGAAACGGAATGATGCGACGGAACAGGATATGTCATATTCAGCACCGCGTCAGACCTTGAATACACATCAGATTTGCCGCCGGATACGGTTTCCTTGCCATCTTTTCTTTCAGAAGCTACTGCGGTTGTAACCTCTTCCGGTGTTTTGATACCCGCAATAAGCGCCTGTATTTCCTTTTCAACAGCCTCAATAAGCTCGCTGTCCTCATTTCTGTATTCCGTATACTGTTTATTTTGAGAAGTAAGCTCTGCAAGCAGACGATCGCTCTCCGCTCTGTCATAAGCAAGGGAAACCTTTTTGTCTGCAATGGATTTTCGATTGTTTTCTATTGTTTTGGATTTTGAAAGAAGCAGTGATTTCTGACCGTCAAGCTCTTTTTTTACCTGTTCATATTTGCTTTTTTTAGAGTTCAGTCCGTCCTTTTTGGTTGTGATTTCCTCCATTTTTGCATTGACTTCTTTTAAAAGCATCGTATCGCTTTTTGCAATGGATTTAATCATTTCATATCTTGTGAGAAAGCTGGATATATCATGACAGCTTATCAGAGCGGAAATAATATTGAAATCACCGCTTATATAAATCACCTTCAGCCTATAGCAATAGGCGTCATACACACTCTGAAATCTCTCCTGCAGGGTATCGAGTTCCGCCTGTGCCTTTGCAACATCTTCTGAAAGTGCGGACAGTATTTTTTCATTTTTTTCAATGGCAGGCTTCAGGTCATTTATTTCGGAGAGTACCTGATTGTTCTGGTCTTCAAGTATGGTAAGCTGTTCGTTTATGTAGCCTATTTTACGGTCAAGAGTATCAATATACTCCTCTGTAACCTTTGAACTCTTTTCAAGCTGAGAGAGTCTCTTTTCAGCATCGGCAAGATTTTTTTCAAGTTCCTCCTGCTGAGCCTCGAGTGTTTTTTGTACTTTCTCCTGCGTGAGCCCATCTTTTTTCGTATCGTTTTTATCGGTTACAATTTCCTTGTTGTCATCCGAATTCGATGTATTCTCTTCACCGTCACCAAAACTTACATCTTCATCTTCAGAAGGCGCAGCGACTTCACTTTCGGCAAACTGTGAAACGGACAGACTTTCTTTATCCATCTGTTCCTTTGCGGCAGCTGTTACAGGCGAAAAACATGACATAAGCATCACTGCCGCCGCTAAAAGGGCTGTTATTTTTCCTTTCAATTTACTTCACCTCTTACGGAAGGTAGTGATTAGGATTAACGCAGTCATCATAGGATGCGCTTGGCGTTCTCACCTCAAAGTGACAGTGAGGTCCTGTTGAATTGCCTGTTGAGCCGCTGTAGGCAATAAGCTGGCCTTTTTTTACATACTGCCCTTCTGAGACAATTCTCTGTGAATTATGTGCATACAGCGTATAGACATATTGCCCGTCGGAATTAAGCTTGTCGTGCGCTATAACAATATATCGCCCATAGCTTCTGTAGTTGCCGTTGGCATCTGTAAGATCAGTGGATATAAGCACATATCCCGATTCAGCCGCAACAACCTTGGAGCCTGACCGGCATGAAAAATCAACACCCGTGTGTCCCGCATACCCCGCACTGCCGTAACCGCAGGTAATATTGGTCTGGCTTGGGACCGGGTATGTCATCTGAAGAACACCTGACTGCTCCTGCTCTGTCGTTTCATCAGGTTGCGTCTCTTCTTCCTCATAATTTTCGCCGTCTTCATCATTTTCCTCCGTAGCAGCTTCTGTCTGAGGCTGTGTCTGCGAAGGAGCAGTTGTGGTATGCTTTTTTGCCTCCATCTCCTGCCTGAATTTTTCTGCGGCTGCCTCAATCTCAGCATTGATCTGGTCAAGCTCCGCCTGGTCCTGGTTCCTGTATTCACTGTATGTGTCCGTCTCCTCGTGGAGCTGCTGCAAAAGTCTGTCCGACTCGGTCTTTTCGCTCTCGTAAGCGGACTGCTTTTCCTTATAATCTACCTGCTGTTGCTCAAGCGACTTAACCGTTTGGGAAAGATTTACACTTGTTTGCTTCAGATTATTCTGATTGTCCGTCAGCGAGGTTCTTTTTGCCTGAAGCGCGGTTTTTGTATCTTTAAGCTCGTTTGCCTCATCTTCAATAGACTGAAGAAGCTCCCTGTCATTTTTTGAAACTCTTTTAATCATTTCAAGCCTTGTTAAAAGAGTTGAGATATCAGGACTGGTCAAAAGCATGGATAAAACGCTCATATCTCCGCTGATATAAAGAGCCCTTACTCTTTGGCAGTACATCTCATAGCTTTTGTCAAACTGAATTTGAAGTCTGTCCGTTTTCTGCGACAAATCCTCAATATCTACTTTAAGGTGCTTTATTTCATCCTCATTTTCCTCGTATTCATGTTCGAGTGTTGTAATTTTATTCTTTGAGCTTTCTATCTCATTTTCCGATATACTGAGCTCTCTTTGCAGATATTTTATTTTTTCGTCAAGTGTATCGATATATTCCTGGGTTTCTCTTGACTGGTCACCGAGGGATTCAAGCTTTTCATTTGTTTCCTTCAGCTTCTGTTCTATAAGAGCCTGTTTTTCCTCAAGCGAAAGATTATCATAATTATCATCATATTCGCCGTCATAGGCATATATCACCGAAGGGGAATTAAAAAAGGCAAAAAGGAAACAAAAGGCCAATAAAACAGAAAACGCTTTTATCAAAAATCCATACTGTTTCATCAGCCTCTCCCCTTTAATTAAAAATGTGTTTTATTTTCTTACTGTTTTTACAAACAATTACAGATAACTGTAGGGACTTACCCGGTTGCCGTTTACCCGGACCTCAAAGTGACAGTGTGGTCCGGTTGAATTGCCCGTGGAGCCGCTCTTGGCAATAACCTGTCCCTTGGAAACGCTCTCGCCGACACTGACAAGAATCTGACTGTTGTGAGCATAGAGCGTTGAAAGTCCGTTTCCATGGTCAATGATGATGTGATAACCATAGCTGTAATTCAGATACTTAACAAGGATAACAGTTCCGCTTGCAGCGGCATAGACATTGGAACCCGTCGAAACAGGAAAATCAACTCCGCCGTGATAGCCGCCCGATGAATAGTTCGGATAACCCGCGGAAATTGCCCTTGAATCCGTCGGATATCCAAGCTGTCCCGAGCCTGAGCCTATGGAGCCGCTGATAGAACCCGAACCGTAAGAAGCAGCGGCGATTGCGGCACGGATTTCGTTTTCAACCTCCTGAAGCTCCTCTTCGTTTGTGTTGATAAGTTCTTGATATTCCGCTGTCTGTGACGAGAGCTTTTTCATAAGCGCATTGCCCTCTGCAACTTCCGCGTCAAGTTCGCTCTTTGATGCGTCAATTTCATCAATACTGCTCTGAAGCTCCTGCTTGTTTTGCTCAAGCACCTGCTTGTCGTCATTGAGCTCATTTCGCTTGATTTCAAGCTCCTGCTTTTTCGACTCAATCTCTTCCATCTTTTTCATTAAATCGTCGAGAATGGCGTTGTCCTGCTCGGATACCGATTTAATCATCTGCGAGCGTGTAAGCATAGCGCTCATATCGGGGCAGGTCAGCAAAACTTCGATTGTTGAGGCAGAGCCTGAAACATACATTGCTCTGAGGCGCTGACAGTAAAGCTCATATGTTTTATCAAATTCCTTCTGCTTTTTATCTATTTCTGCCTGCGCGGCATTAATCTCATGTTCTGTCTTTATAATTTTCTGCTCAATTGCATTGATTTCCGACTGAAGGGCGCTTTTGTCCTCCTCAAGTGCATCAATTTTATCCTGCAGCAAATCTATTTTTGACATAAGAACGCTCAAGTATTCCTCAGTTTCTCTTTTTTCTTTGGAAAGTGAATCTATTTTATCCTGGGCGCTGTCAATTTCACTTTGAATTTTCCTCTTTTCGCTCTCAAGCTCCTGTGTACTTTTGGCAAATATCGTTATGGACGGAACCGATGAGGTGATTACCATTACACAAGACAAAAGCACAAGAAAAATTTTATTTTTAAAATTAAACTGCACTTATTTCACTGCCTTCCTTGTTAAGGTACTTCCGCATTGTAATAAGAGAACCGCCTACACCGCTTATGATACCGATTGCGATAAATATTCCGAGCATCACAAGCGCATAGTCAACAAACGCAAGAGGGGATAGTTTCAACGATTTGAAAAGGTCGCTGAACTGGGTTATTGCCAGCTCATACAGTCCCCATACAAGTCCCAGACCGACTGCGCCCGAAACGATGCCGAGTATCATGCCCTCAACAACAAACGGAAGCTGCACAAAGCTGTTTGTTGCGCCTACCGATTTCATAATGCTGATTTCAAGTCTTCTGCTGTATACGGTAAGGCGTATTGTGTTTGATATAATAAACAGAGATATCACAAACAGTACCGCTACTATAACAATTGCAATAACGGAAATACCCTGCCGTATTGTAACCAGTTTTTTGGCAAGATCTCTATTCTCCCTTATCGTATCTATATTATCTATGGTATTCAGTTCTTTAACTGTTTTGTCAAAATAATCAAGATTGTCAACTGTCACCTTAAAAGCGTCCGGCAACGGAATATCCTGACTTCTTTCCTTAAAGAATTCTGCCTCCGCCTTTCCCATTGTATCAAGCTGTTCCTGCCATGCCGTCTCTTTCGGAACAAACTCAACGCTCTTTATATTGGCTGTATTCTTAATGGAAGTGCTCATTTGGTTTAGCTGTTCGTCGTTTATATTGTCTGATGCAAAAACCATTATAACATTTTCATCCTCAATACTTGTAATAAGCGCATCAATATTGAGGAACACCATAGAGGCGGAGCCGATGAGAACAAGACAGCTCATCAGTACACATATTGACGCAACAGACATCATTCTGTTTGTCCATGTGTTGCGAAAACCCTCTTTTATCAGATATTTCAAACTTGAGCCTGTCATGCATTCTCACCTCCTTCACCGTTTTCATCTTCAGTCGAGTCTGAAACAACATCTTCGAGATTGTCAAAAATATCATCAAGCTCAACCTTATCAATGGCAACATCCTCTTCAAAGAAGAACATATCTGTATCAGCCTGAGGCGTTTGACTCTCAAACTGAGCGTGCGTCGGGTCAGGAGTATCCGAAACAACTTCACCGTTTTTGATAACAATAACCCTCCTCTGGAAAGAGCGCACAAGATCATGCTCATGCGTAACCATAATAACCGTTGTGCCGGAATTGTTTATTTTTGTAAGAAGTCCTACAATTTCGTGGCTCATTTCCGGGTCGACATTACCTGTAGGCTCGTCTGCAATAATAACCTTTGGGTTATTAACAAGCGCTCTTGCAAGCGAAACACGCTGCTGCTCACCGCCCGAAAGCTCATTGGGCATAGATCTTGCCTTTTGCGAAAGTCCCACAAGCTGGAGAATGTAAGGCACTCTTTTTCTGATTTCTTTTTCCTTTGCTCCTATAACGCGCATTGCAAATGCAACATTGTCATAAACGGTCATTTTGGGAATAAGGCGGAAATCCTGAAAAACGATTCCCATATCGCGTCTGTAATAAGGCACTTTTTTCTTTTTAAGCGTAGCGGAAGAATATTCATTAAAAATAATTTCGCCCTCTGTCGGCTTTTCCTCGTGCATGATCAGCTTTAAAAAAGTACTTTTTCCTGCTCCCGAAGAACCTACAACAAAAACAAATTCGCCGTCTTCAATCTTAATATTGACATTGGAAAGAGCGTGCGTTCCGTTGCTGTCATAAACCTTTGAGACATTTCTGAATTCTATCACGGTTTTTACCTCTTTTTTTCAGATGTATTTTTGAAACACAATTTAAACATATTGCCAAGTTATATAATATATCAACTTATATAATAAATCAAGTTTTTTCTGTTACCGTTTTGTAAACATCATAAATTATTTTTCCTTGAAAGAGGATAAATTTTCATATCTTTCCAAATCATTCCAAAAAAATACCGCTCTGTAAAAATACAGGCGGTATAAAAATCAATATTTTACCGGACTTGACGCAAGGTATTTATTGACCATAAGGGCAACCTTGAAAACAATTGCGTCATCAAATTCACGCAGGTCAAGCCCTGTGAGCTTCTTTATTTTTTCAAGACGGTAAACAAGTGTGTTTCTGTGAACAAACAGCTTTCGTGAAGTTTCGGAAACATTAAGATTGTTTTCAAAAAACTTCTGAATGGTAAATAATGTTTCCTGATCAAGAGACTCTATTGACCCACGCTTGAAAACCTCTTTTAAAAACATATCGCAAAGCGTCGTCGGAAGCTGGTAAATCAGTCTTGCAATACCGAGATTTTCATAGCTTATAATGGTTTTTTCCGTATCAAAAACCTTGCCCACCTCAAGGGCAACCTGCGCCTCCTTAAAGGAATGTGCCAATTCCTTTATTCCTGTAACACATGTTCCTATTCCTATAACGGCATTGAAATAAAACTCCGAAAGCAGTGTATCGTTTATGGATTTGGCAAGCTTTTCAAGATCCTTTGCTTCAACATTTGGTCTTACTTCCTTAACCAGGGCTATATCGTTTTCATTGACATTTATAACAAAATCCTTTGTCTTGTCCGGAAAGAAATTCTGAATGATATCAAATACGGAAACTTCGGTTTCCTGAGAGGTACGAATCAGAAACACAACTCTTGAAGCGTCATTGTTGAAATGGAGCTCCCGAGATTTGATGTATATATCCCCGGGAAGAATATTGTCAAGTATAACATTTTTTACAAAATTTGAGCGGTCGAATTTTTCATCATTATTCTGCTTAATCTGGTCAAGCGCCACTGCAATAATCTGAGAATATCTTCTGCTGAGTTCATCCACTCCGTCAACAAATACGGCATACTCCGGTCTCACAAGGACATCAAAAGTCGTATATGTTGAATTATCAACACATGTCTGTGTTGCGTTGAAAACGCCGGCTGCCACAACTCCCTTGCGTACTTCTCCTATAAGACCAAGCTCACTACAGGCTATTACAACACCGCTTTCGTCAACTACACCGATAGTTCTGTCCACAGCGTCACGCATCTGATTAACAATTCCCTGAAATAATCTGTTCGGCATTGATGTTCTCCCCCTCCAAGAATTAAAGTGGTGATATTTTAACAAAATATTGCACAAAAAGAATGTGTAATACTTGGTGATATTATACAAGTGAGTTAATCATTTTGCAACCTTTTTCATAAAAATTTTTTATTTTTTTGTGAGACTTGCATAAATACATTAAAAAAACGCAAAAAAATACAATATATTGTGATGATGTCTTTAAAATCATTATGAAATTTAAATCTGTTTTTTTAGGAAAGCAAGCTCTTCATCGCTGATATATCTGCATTCACCCTCCTCAAGGCTTTCATCGAGCGCAAGTCCTCCGATTTTCACTCTCCTGAGTTCAACCACATTAAGACCGAATTTCCCGAACATTCTTTTTATCTGGTGATACATACCCTGCTTTATTTCAACCCGCACAACTGTCGCATCAGAGCTGATGACTTCAAGTACAGCGGGCATACAGACCCCGTTTTTAAGCTCAACTCCGTGCAGAAAAGTATCTGCAATCTCCCGCGTGACAGGTTTGTCCACAACGGCAATATAGGTTTTAGGGATATGGTTTTTCGGGCTGAGAATACTATGTGCAAACGCTCCGTCATCTGTGATTAAGACAAAGCCCGTGGTGTCCTTGTCCAGCCTGCCCGCGGGAAAAAGGCCTTTTCTTTTCATTTCCTGCGGCAAAATATCCACCACCGTTTTTTCACTGCCGCCCTGAGACGCAGAAATAACACCTTTAGGCTTATTCATCATAATGTAAACAAATTCGCTGTATTTTATGCTTTTACCGAGATAAGCTATGTCATCGCTTTTCTCGTCACACTTATCAGACGGATTTTTTACGGTTTTACCGTTTACGGTTACAGCACCTTGCTTTATCAGTAATTTGGCATCCGTCCTTGAAATACAAAGCGCTTTTGAAATCATTTTATCTGTTCTTTCCATCAAAAACTACCCTGCTCGCCCTTGAAGCCTGTCAGAAAGCCGTCCTTGGCCGAGGTATTGCAGATATCCCCGCCGATCAATATACCGTCGCACACAAGCATATCCGCAACAATTCCTTCTTTTATATCCTTATAATTTGTGACCTTGTAAGTATAAAGCGTTACTTTTCTGCCCTTGTAGTCGGTTAAATCAAAGCCCTGATTTTTCTGCACCTCATTGTAATCGTTATAGACATCATTCCACTGCGCAGGAATAGTGAGCTCCTTGGTTTCATATTCTTTTTCCGTTTCCCAGCCGAAGGCAGACAGATAATTAATCCTTTCCTCCTCCGTTGAGGCACTGATTACCGCAGATACGCTTTCTGTGCTGTCAACATGATTGGATATGAAGGTCAGCAGAATTACAGCTATGCCTGTAAGGGCAAGAATGATACCGAAGAGTGTTTTGGGCTTTAGTTTGAAAGTTAATATTTTCATAAAATCACCTAAGTAATTTTATGATAAATCTTCAGACAATATAATCTTTAATTTGATCAATCCATAAAATTTCGGTGACAGCATCTATCAGAATTCCTTTTTCAGTATATTCCTCTGAAAAGATTATACCGTCGTTTCTTATTTTTGCAACAAGTGACGCACTGTGAAACGGGATAAGCATTTTCACTCTTTTTCTGGTCTGCGGAAGAGCCTGCTGCACTGCAAAAAGCAAATCGTCTATGCCCTCCCCCGTCTTTGCACTGATTCTCACACATACAGGTATGCGCTCATTTTTAAAATCATCGGTGCTCTGCGCATTGCAGTTGCCTATGACACGATATGCGTCGCAAATAAACGACATATCCCCGGCAATATCGCATTTATTGAAAACATGTATTACAGGTTTGTCTATTCTGCCGTCTTCAAAAAGGGACTGCAGTATTTCCTTTGCAGTGCTGAGTTGATTATGGCACTCATCATTTGAGGCGTCACATACATTTAAAATAACATCGGCTCTCACAGTCTCCTCAAGCGTTGAGCGAAAGGCATCTACAAGCTGGTGCGGCAGACGGCTGATAAATCCGACAGTGTCCACAATCATAACCTGTCTCCCGTCAGGCAGAATCAGTTTTCTCGCAGTCGGGTCAAGCGTTGCAAAAAGCTTATCCTCCTGCAAAACCCCCGCGTTGGTGAGTCTGTTCATAAGAGTGGATTTTCCTGCGTTTGTATACCCTACTATGGCAATAACCTCAGCGCCGTTTTTCTTTCTGCGTTCATGCTGCTGAATTCTTCTGCGTTCAACCGCATCAAGTTCTTTTTGCAGATACTGAATTCTGCGCCTGATATGTCTTTTGTCTGTCTCAAGTTTTGTTTCACCCGGTCCGCGTGTTCCGATTCCGCCACCGAGCCTTGAGAGGCTTGTTCCCTTGCCCGTAAGTTTCGGCAGGGAATATTTGAGCTGAGCAAGCTCAACCTGAAGCCTGCCCTCCTTTGATCTTGCCCTGCTTGCAAAAATATCAAGTATCAGTGTCGTTCTGTCAATCACTCTTGTATCGGAAGCATCCTCCATATTTCTCATTTGAACAGGTGAAAGCTCAGCGTCTGCAATAATCAGGTCCACATCATTTGCCGTACAAAATGCACAGATTTCCTCAAGCCGTCCGCTTCCCACAAAAGAGGCGCCGTCTGGCGCCTCTCTTTTCTGAATCATTTTACCGATAACCTGCGCGCCGGCTGTTTGGGCAAGCTCTCCCAGCTCCTGCATAGACACATCTGCATCATAACTGCCGGTATCCACGGCAATCAGAAGCACCTTTTCCTTTTTTTCCTCATTAATCAGATCAAATTTCATAAATTCATTCCATTATTTTTCAACAATTGCCTGCAAAACCCTGTTTGCGATAGGCCCTGCTGTCTGTGAGCCTGAGTTACCGTATTCCACAACCACGACAAACGCGTACGGATGATCCTCATCATCCATAAAACCGGTAAACCATGCCGTATTATGAGAATCAATCTCATCTATCTGAGCCGTTCCGGATTTTGCACACAGGCTAAGCCCCTCATAATTATATTCACCGTACTGATTCTTAACATTATATCTGAGCATTTTTTTAATTTTATCAGCTGTTTCGGCGTTAAGAAGGGGTACCTCTTTTTTTGAAAAATCGACATCAAGGCTTTTTCCCACCTGATTTGCAAGCGAATCAATCATATGAAACGAAACGGCCTTGCCTCCGTTTGCAACTGCACTTACGACCCGGAGCATCGCGATAGGTGAAATGAGGGTATCACCCTGCCCTATTCCCGTCCAGCCGATATAGTCGTCCGCGTCGCCGTTTTCAAGGAAAAATCTTCCCTTTGATGAGATAATATCTCCGTTTAGCGATACTGTTGATGTAAGTCCAAGCTCCTTACAGGTCTGCGCCAGTTTTTGAGGACCCAGCTCAATTGCAATCTGCGCAAAAACGGAGTTGCAGGACTTCGCCAGAGCCTCCTTAAAACCGAGTGTTCCGTGAGTTGCATTACATTCTATAGGCGTGCCGCTGCCCGGATCGTATTCACCCGTGCATTTGAATTTTCGTTCGTATATATCGGGAATATTATCAACGGCACAAACAGATGTAACGATTTTAAAGGTTGAGCCGGGTGTGTACAAACCTGACAAAAGTCTGTTTATATACACACCGTCGTACTTCTCGTTTGTATCTAAATCATACGGAACATCATTGACATCATAAGACGGTGAAGATACCATACAGATGATTTCACCCGTTTTATAATTGACCACTCCGACACAGCCCCCCTTATAATCAGACAGCGCCTCATAAGCAGTATCACAGATATCCGCGTCTATTGTCAGCTTCATATTATTTCCGCTTCCGTTTTTAGTCACATTGTATAT
Source organism: uncultured Clostridia bacterium (assembly GCA_947628175.1). Lineage (GTDB taxonomy): Bacteria > Bacillota > Clostridia > Oscillospirales > Acutalibacteraceae > Eubacterium_R. The sequence continues at coordinate 39,046 of CANQZA010000013.1, forward strand.
GCCCGACAACAGATTGTAGCCTGTGAGCTTTGCCTTATAAACAGACTGAATCCCTGTCGATATAAAACCTTTTGTATCCCCTATTGTATGAAGCGTTGCTTTTCTGGTGATCTGTGAATCATTGTACTCCCGTTCGCCGTCAACCGTCTCGGCTAAGCTTCGTCCGTTTTTATCGGTTATTTTGCCTGCGCCTATAAGCTCTCCTTCGTGATAAACATGACTGTTAAACGACTTCATAACCCATTCGTCGCCGTGATTTACAAGACTGACTGTCATAAAGATCAGTCCGCCCAAAAACGCAGCAACCAATATGAGAAGAAACATTGCCCGTCGCGTAATCATTTTCATTTCTTTTTGACACCCCCAAGATAATTGTAGGTGCGCACATCAGACGCCTTTATAAAAGCCAGAATCGCCCAGCATGAGAGCATAGAACTTCCGCCCTGACTTACAAACGGAAGCGTGACTCCCGTTAAAGGCAGAACATCTGTCACTCCGAAAATGTTAAGCGCAGTCTGAAACAAAAGCAATCCTGCTCCGGCAACTGCCGCTATCGAATAAAAACTCGACCTTGCGGCAATGGAGTTGACAATAGCCGATACGGCAATACATACAAAAGACAGCACGAGAGCCAGTCCGAATATAAAACCCCATTCCTCGCATATCACACCGAATATGAGATCGGTTGTTGAGGCAAACACATATCTTACATTACCTTTGCCTATGCCCAGACCGAGCAGCCCGCCGCTTGCCATACCCACAAGAACACGCGATTGCTGAAAGCCTCTTTCATTATAGTTATTGTTTTCCCATATATGACGGTAAACTGAAAATCTTGCCGTAACATAAGATTTATATTTTATTACGATAGCACCTCCGAGTCCCGCCGCGGAAACGGCAAGTCCTATCGTTTTCAGATCGCCTGAATTCATAAATGCTATTATTAAAAAGGTTACAAAAAAGATGAGAGCTGTACCGAAATCCTTTATCAGTATAAGCGTTCCCACACAGGCCACCGAAAATACGATGAATTTAATGATATTCTTAGAGGTCTGTATCTTTTCAAGCGTTGCCGCTCCTACAAAAATAAAGGCTATTTTAACAAATTCAGAGGGCTGAAAAGTTATTCCACCTATGGTGATCCAGTTTCTCGCACCATGTGTAACCGTCGCAAGGACAAGATTGAGTACCAGAAGAATCAGTGCTGCTATTGCAACCGGCATGCGCAACTTCATGCAAAGCTCCGTATCACCCATAATAAACATAAGAATTGTATATCCGATAATTCCGCAGATAACAATTAAAAGCTGTTTGAAACACGAATCGGGATCGACAGAGCCTATTACCGCAAGTCCTACTCCCGACAGAAAGAAAGCGATAAACTCCAGCTCAAAATTGCGTCTGTGCAGTATAAAATAAAACGAAGCCACATATGCCCACTCAACAAAAATAAGTATGCCCATTGAGAAAAGCACTTTGACTGAAAATTCCTCGCCCGATGC
>CANQZA010000014.1 GCA_947628175.1 uncultured Clostridia bacterium
GTATAATTGTATTCGAACAGGGATGCAGATTACTTACACCCTCAATTTCAATCGTTGTTTCACCCGCACCGTATATTCTTGCGCCGCAGTGATTCAAAAAATCGGCAAGATCGCTGATCTCGGGCTCGCGCGCCGGGTTGATGATGGTTGTTTTGCCCTTTGATATTGCCGCGGCAATAATAATGTTCTCGGTAGCGCCTACACTCGGAAAAGGCAAAATAATTTTTGAACCTGAAATGGTCTGTGCAGTACAGCTTATTGACGAGCCGTTTTCGCAAATTGTTGCTCCGAGATTTTTCAGAGCTTTAAGATGAAGGTCTACAGGTCTGTTGCCGATATCACAGCCGCCGGGGAAATAAATAAGCGCATTGCCGGTTCTTGACACAAGAGAGCCGAGAAATATGATTGACGATCTCATGGTTCTCATCACTGCTTCGTCAATACGATAGTCATTAATATCGGTTGCGTCTACGGTTACTGTATCAAGCTCTCTTTTTACCCTGCATCCTAAATCTTCAAGAATTTTTATCGTGGTTTTTACATCGCTTAAATCAGGACAATTATGTATAACGCATTCGCCTTTTACCAATATTGTCGCGGCAAGAATCGGTAAAGCGGAATTCTTTGCTCCGTGCAGCTTAATCTCACCGCCGAGTCTTTTTTGTCCGTTAATTACAAACTTATCCATTAAATCACCTCTGCACTACTGGTTCATTCTATGCAGTGTGATTTAATTTGCTATTATTTTGAGGCGAGTGAAAGAATAATTGCGGCTATTCTTTCTCTTGCATCGGTTATTGACATTTTTTTTGCATTATTTCTTATTTGATCCAGTTTGTCTTTGTCTGAAAGCAGTTCATCAATTTTATCAGCAAGTGACTGAGAGGTTAAATCTTTTTCCTCAATGATACAACCGGCATTTCGTTTTACAAGTGCCATTGCATTATGAAACTGATGGTTTTCGGCAACATAGGGTGACGGAATTAAAATGGATGCCTTGCCGAGCGCTTCAATTTCAGAAAGTGAGGATGCGCCGGCTCTGCCTATTACAAGATCGGCCGCTGCCATACAGACATCCATATTATCTATGTACTGCCTTACTTCAACCGTTCCCTTTCTGCCGTCTACAAAACCCTTTTCCTTAAATACATTAAGAAATTCAGTTCCGTTTGTTCCAACCGAATGTATATGGTAATATTTACCGCTGTTTGCATGATCAATAAGAATATCGAGCATTGCATCATTGAGCGGCTTTGCGCCGAGTGAGCCGCCGAAAGACAAAACAAGATACTTATCGTCAGGTATATTCAGTTGCCTTCTTGCAAGCGTTCTGTCTGATCTAAGAAGTTCGCCTCTTACAGGAAGCCCTGTTACTTCTGCGGAATTTTTCGGATCAAGATGTTTTTTTGCATCATCAACAGTCAGCATAACCTTATCCACCGATTTTGCCAGTGCTTTATTTGTTATTCCGGGGAAAGCGTTTTGCTCGTGAATACAGGTCGGAATTCCCATTTTAACTGCCGTTTCCAAAACAGGACCTGACACATATCCGCCGAAGCCCGCAACTACATCCGGCTGAAAATCGCTTATTATTTTCCTGCTCTGTTTTTGAGATTTGAATATCCTCATAACCGTTTTGATGTTATGCGATATAGCCTCAGGAGAAAATGAGCGCCTGAAGCCCGATATTTCAATTGTTTTAAAATCAAATCCGGCGGCAGGAACAAGCCGTGATTCCATATGATCGCGTGTTCCGATAAACAGAATCTGTGCATCGGGATTTTTTTCTCTTATGTATGAGGCAACTGCAAGTGCAGGATTGATATGACCGGCAGTACCTCCTGTGGCAAACAATATTTTCATAATCTATACCTGTACCTTTTTCTGGTTTGCTTTTCTTGAGACCGAAAGAACTACACCTATCTGAAACAGCATCATCAAAATTGCAGTACCGCCGTATGAGAAAAACGGAAGCGCTATACCTGTGTTTGGGATAGTATCCGTAACTACCATTATATTAAACGCAACCTGAAGACCTATCTGCGCAACCACACCTATTGTAAGAAGCGAACCGAATCTGTCCTTGCATCTTGAAGCGATAATAAGACCTCTGATAACAAGAGCGGCAAAAAGCGCTATGATAATTGCGCTGCGGATAAATCCGAGCTCTTCGCAGACAATTGAAAAAATAAAATCGTTTTGCGGCTGAGACACATACAGATACTTCTGCTTGGAATTTCCAAGCCCCACACCGAAAAGACCGCCTGAGCCGATGGCATAGAGGGAATTGTTGATTTGCCACCTTGCTCCTATAGGGTCAAAATCCTTATCAAGCCATGCCTCTATTTTTACGCCTACATAGTTTTCAAGCAACTCCGGAAAGGTCACTACAACAAAGACAACCAGAACGATAACCCCGACGCCGAAGGCAAACAGTCTCCAATCGCTTCCGCCCGCAAACATCAGGGACGCGCCAATCAAAAACATAAGAATTGTACACGACATATGATGCTCAAAATAAATTAATCCGCAAAAAACAACGATTATCCCTATCGGATAAAGAATTCCGTACTTAAATTTTTTCATATATCGGTAGTAATCACTGATATAACACGCCATTGTAAGGATAATTGTGAATTTTGCAAGATCAGACGGTTGAAATGTGAAACCTCCCGGCAGAGGAATCCACCGCTTGAAATTGCTGCCGTCCGTACTGTTTACATTCGTATGATAAAACAGCACAACAATCAAACTTATCACGGTTACAATCAAAAGCGGCTTTACTATTGCTTTTAAAAGTTTGTAATTTACTTTTGACATTGCGAACATCGCAATGATTCCGGCAATTGCAAAAATAAGCTGCCTTACAAAAAAATAATATGAACTATCCTCTTCATAATAGGCATACGGATAGGATGCGGAAAACAGCATTACCAGTCCTATTGTTAAGAGAATGATTGTCAGAGCAAGAAAAGGAATATCAATACTGCCTATAAGAAATATGTCACTTTTTTTGATTCCCAGCGATTTATTTGTCTTTACTCTCTTTTCCTTACCGTCCGGCGACGATAATTTTGAGGTCATATATTAACACTCCTTTCTGTAATGATTATGATTTATTTTAAGTCCATACTGCGGCTCAGCCAGAGAAGAAGTATTCCGACAGCGCAGCCCGCGGCATTCACAATAGAAAACACAATACAGATTTTCTTTTCCTTCCAGCCGCACATCTCAAAGTGATGATGAATAGGCGCCATTTTAAAAACTCTTTTTCCGTGCGTGATTTTAAAATAGCCTATCTGAATGATATCGCTCATCGTTTCGCATACATAAACAATTCCTATAGGCAAAAGAAGCAGAGGGCATTTAATCAAATATCCCATGGCCACAACCATTCCGCCTAAAAACAGAGAACCTGTATCCCCCATAAAGGTTTTTGCGGGATTCCAGTTCCAGCACAGGAAACCGAGAACACCGCCCAGAAGAGCACCCGCAAAGATTTTTAATCCCGGGAAATTTAATAAAGAAGGGGAAGCGATTATAATAAAGGTTACGGCAACGGTAGATGTTACCGACGAGCACAATCCATCAATCCCATCTGTGAGATTGACCGAATTAACGCAACCGTAAACAATAAAGAAGGAAAGAAGCCAGAACACGATTGCGGTAAAGAGATTCCTTTCAAAATTTACAGTTCCGATAAACGGAATATACCAGCTCGTATTATGGGAAAGCCACAGCGTGAGAATATATCCGAAGCTCATCAGAAGCTGTCCCGCTGTCTTCTGCTTTGCGCTGAGCCCCTTGTTTCTTTTGAGTTTGATTTTTATGAAATCATCGGTAAAACCGACTATACCGGACCCCATTGCAAGGAAAAGACCCGCAATAAGCAAAACGAGTTCTCTCCCCTTCATAACCGATGAGTAATCACTCTCAAGGCTGTTGTGTGTCAGATGAACAGTTAATGCGGTAACACAAAAGGATACCACTATTCCGATAATAAACATAAATCCGCCCATATTGGGAGTACCCTGCTTTGATTTGTGCCAAGATGGACCGATATCAAGAATAGTTTGACCGAAATTAAGCTTTCTCAACCAAGGAATTATAATAAAACCAAGCCCTGCCGTAATTCCGAAAGCAATAATTATGCTCATCATCAAAGATATAATACTGTTCATTTATTTTCCCACCTGTCATAAGCATTATGGATTACATCCTCAAGCTTCATCCCTCTTGATGCTTTGAATATAACGGTATCACCGGGCTTTGCATCGCGGAGAAGCCTGTCGGTAAGCTCCTGCTTTGTATCAAAATGATACGCCTGTTCAAGTCCGTTTTCAAGTGCGCCCTGCACAATATATTTTGACATTTCGCCTGTACACAAAAGCAGATCCGGCCTGCTGTCCGCCGCCATTTTTCCCACATCCAAATGCGCCTGCTTTGAATATTCCCCAAGCTCAAGCATATCGGATAAAACGGCAATCTTTCTGTTACCGCTCGTGTTTTCAAGCGTTTTGAATGCCGCAAGCATTGAATCGGGACTTGCATTGTAACAGTCCTCTATGGAAGTAATACCGCCTACGGTAACGCATTTTTGCCTCATTCCCTCAGGTGTATATTCATAAAGCGCATCCGCGCAAAGCTGTGAATCAATATCCAGAAAATATCCGACTGCAAACGCGGACAAAGCATTATAGACATTGTGCACACCGATTGCGGGTATAGTCAATTTCTGTGATTTGCCGTAATACTCTGCTGTAAACGAAGTAAAACCGTTGTTTTCGGATATATCTGTCGCTCTGAAGTCTCCGTTTTCAATGCCGTAAAAGCAAATATTGAATGCATCGTTTTTAACTGTCTTAAGGAGATCGTTGTCTCCGTTTAGTATAAGCGGACTGCCTGCTTTCATGCCGTCAAGCAGTTCAAGCTTAGCCTGAAGAATTCCCTGCCGTGAGCCGAGATTTTCTATATGTGAAACACCTATATTTGTAATAAGACCTATTGTTGGCTTTGCGGCCTGTGACAGGCGGTGAATCTCACCAAAGTGATTCATTCCCATTTCTATAACTGCTGCCTGCACACTGTTATCAAGCCTGAAGAGCATTTGCGGAAGTCCTATTTCATTGTTCAGATTACCGAGTGTTTTTATCGCGTTATATTTTGAATGTACAACAAGATATGTAAATTCCTTTGTCGTTGTCTTTCCGACCGAACCGGTCAATCCCACAACGGGAATATCAAACTTGCTTCTGTAATATCCTGAAAGCTCAAGAAGCGCCTTTGCTGTATTATCAACCCGTACATAGCTGCCGCAAACATCCGTATCTCTGTGAATCATAACGGCGGCAGCGCCTTTTTCAATTGCTTCCCGGGCAAAATCGTGCGCATCGAACCTTTCGCCTTTAATACATATAAAAAGACAGCCAGGAGTTATTTTTCTTGTATCTATACATACTCCGCTGACAAAACAGTCACTGTTGCAAAAGCCACCGCATACATCCGCAATTTCACTTAATTTTAATTTTTCCATATCAGTCAAGTTCACTGAGAATTTCAGCTACTACTTCTCTTTCATCAAAATGAATGGTTCCCGTTGGCAGAATCTGATAGGTTTCGTGACCCTTGCCCGCGAGAAGAATGATGTCGTCCTTTCTTGCGTTTTTTATTGCATACGCAATAGCCTGCTTACGATTTTCAACAACCTCGTAATCAACATCAATTCCCTTTATTCCCTCAAGAATATCCTGTATGATTTCCGATGGATTTTCGGTTCTGGGATTATCTGAGGTAACTATGCAAAAATCAGAAAGTTCAGCAGCAATTCTGCCCATTTTAGGTCTTTTTGTTTTATCTCTGTCACCGCCGCAGCCAAAAAGAGTAACAATTCTGCCGGATGCGATTTCTCTAAGAGAGGAAATAATATTTTCGAGTCCGTCAGGAGAATGCGCGTAATCTATGATAACCGTAAAATCTCTATTTGTCGGAACGACCTCAATTCTGCCCTTGACACCCTTTGATTTGCTTATAGCCGAGAGCACATCACCAAACGCAAATCCGAGCGACAGTGCACAGGCCGCCGCACAAAGGGAATTATACACGGAAAAGCGACCCGGGATAGGGCAGGAACATCTGCCTATTGTTTCACCGATTATCTCATATTCAACACCGCTCGGCTTGAAATTGACATTCTTTGCAATATAACTTGCGTCATTTGAATTAACCGAATAAGTCACAATTTCTTTTATATCAAGACCTTCAACAATTTTCATTCCATATGCGTCATCTGCATTGGTTACTGCAATATCGCAGTTTTCAAAAAGCATTTTCTTAGAGGCAAAGTAATTTTCCCATGTCTTATGATAGTCAAGATGATCCTGCGTTAAATTTGTAAAGGCGGCAAGCTTAAAGCGAAGTCCGTTAACTCTTCCCTGTGCAAGTGCCTGTGACGACACCTCCATAACGCAGTACTCGCAGCCTGCCTCAACCATCTTTGAAAAAAGCTTTTGAAGTTCATACGGGTCGGGAGTAGTATATTTTGCCGGATACACCTCGTCACAAATCATATTCTGAACAGTACCGATAAGCCCGACTTTTTTATGGACATTTTCAAGAATCTGCTTAATGAGAAATGTAGTGGTTGTTTTACCGTTTGTACCGGTAACACCGATGAGTTTGAGCTTATCCGCAGGATTTTTGAAAAAATTTGCACATACAAGCGAAAAAACTGCGCGTGAGTCTTTTACCAAAATCTGATTTTCAATTCCTAAATCCCTTTCAGCTATAATGGCGCGAGCACCCATTTCAAGCACCTGCCGCGCAACGGAATGACCGTCAAATGTAACGCCCTTGACGCATACAAACAGCGATCCCTCCTCTATCAGCCTTGAATCCTGTGTTACATCCGATATCTCAACATCATTGTATGAGTTGAGAACATCAATGCCTTTTAAAATCTGTGAAAGCTTCATAAAAATATCCCCTTTTAGTCGAGAACGGACTGCGTATTTTTAAACGATACCGTTACAACAGTACCCTGCTCAACACTTGCGTCTTTTTCTTCGCTTTGCCTGAAAGCGATTACCGTTCCCGAATTCATATTGTTGCCGCTGACTTCAATATTAAGATTATGTGACTGTGCCAGACTTTTCGCTTCATTCACGGTAAGGCCCGTGAAATCCGGCACGGTTGTCATTTTCTTTTGCGTGTTATCTGTATAAATATATACCGTGCCGCTCGCAGGAACCGTTACCGCTCCTGTAGGACACTGCTTAACAACCTTGTCTCCGCTGCCAATCACAACATATCTGAGACCGCTTTGTGTAAGGTCGGTTTTTGCATCTTCAACGGATCTGTCAACAACATTCGGTGTGTATTTTGACATATCCTTTATTTCGTCGTCGTCATATTTAGGTTCGATTCCGAGAACATTCATCGTCTCTTCCACAACCTCACTTGCAATCGGGGCGCACAGTGCGCCGCCTCCAAGATCCTGATTCGGCTCATCGACAATTACAATCATTGCAATTTCAGGATCGTCCGCGGGAGCGATGCCTGCAAAAGATACAATATACTTATCGCCCTCACCAGCCGCCGATTCTCCGAGCTTTGTTGATGTTCCCGTTTTACCTGCCACTCTGTAGCCGGCAACATAGGCATTTTTACCTGTACCGTTATCTACGACGGATTTCATCATTCGGCACACTTTCTTTGATGTTTCCTCACTGATAACCTGCCTTACGACTTTTGTCTCTGTTTTCTTTACGGTTTTGCCGTTGCTATCAACAATTCCTTCAACGAGATACGGTTTTAAAAGTTTTCCTCCGTTTGCAATGGCACACAGTCCCGTGCAAAGCTGAATAGGAGAAAGAGAGTTTGTCTGACCGAAAGAAGCTGACGACAGTTCAACAATGCCGTACTCCTCTTCCTTGTAATACTGGGGAAGCGTTTCACCGGGCAAATCGATTCCCGTTTTCTCCGTAAAGCCGAACGCGTCAAAATACTTAAAATAATTATGCACACCGAGTCTCTGCCCTATTGTTATAAAAAACGGATTACAGGAATTTTCAAGTCCCTGCGTAAGATTCTGCGTGCCGTGCCCTGCGTGGTAATGGCAGTACATAGGTCTGTTCCAGCCCTGAACATTTATAGATCCCGTGCAGGTATAGGATGTGTCAAGAGTAACTACATTTTCCTCAAGCGCGGCAGATGCCATAAATGTTTTGAAAACAGAGCCGGGGACATATGTATCCGAAACAGTGAAATTTCTCCACTGATTTTGTACAACACTGCTCTCTTTCTTTGATTTTTCGTCCTTATTTTTTATTGCCTTTATCGCCTTTTTGTCTTTGCTGTAAGTAACTTTATAAGGCTCGTTGCAGTCGAAATCAGGAAGTGATGCCATTGCAAGCACAGCACCCGTATTGCAGTTCATAACGATTCCGTATGCGCCCTTTGCCTGATATTCCTCAAGAGTATTTCTGAGTCCCTTTTCAAGATAGTACTGAACAGACTGATTGAGTGTTGTTATAAGCGAATTACCGTCCATCGCTTCAATTGAAGTTTCATAATCGTTTGCGATTTCGTTTGACACAGCATCCTTGGCAGTGATGATTCTTCCGTTTTCCCCTGTAAGCTCCTCATCATAATATGCCTCCAATCCCGAAAGTCCCTGGTCATCAGCACCTGTAAAACCGATTACGGACGATGCAAGAGAACCGTATGGATAATATCTTTTCGTGGCCTGTTCCATTCCGATACAGTTTCCGAGTCGGTTTTCCGACATAAAATCGGAAATTTTTTCCTTGATATTATTTTCGACCTTTTTCTCCACAATCTCATAATGGTTTTGCGCCTTTGTTTTTTTGAGAAGCTCCGTCCTCTCCTTTTCGTCATATTTAAAAAGCTGTGCAAATTTATCAGCAATCAGATTACGCTTTTCGTCGCTGTCAATTTCGAGAGGATCAATAAAAATATTCCATACCGTTGCGGACTGAGCAAGGACATTTCCGTTTGTATCGTAAATCGTTCCGCGCATTGCCGAGATTTCCGTATCCTTGAGCTGCTGTGATTCTGCTTTAAAAGCAAGCTCCTCACCTCTTACAATCGATAGGTAAAAAATTCTCGCCGCGCCCGAACAAAGGAGGAATACCATTACAACCGACAGTATCAAAATTCTTTTAATCATATTTCTACCGGTATTCATACTCAATTTTCTCAATCCTCCCTCGCAATTGTTATCTTATTTATTAAAACTTATGAGAGTTAAGGAATTCTTAACTCTCAATATTTTACGCTGTTTTTTTTATTAATATTACTTACTTTGATGAGACTTCTTTATGATTCTGTTCTTTTTGTGTACTTTGTGACAAAAGCTGTGCGGCGGCAAGACGCTTCTGCTTATACTGAGAAACATCTATATACATAATCTGATTTGAGCGCATCTTTGTCATACCGAGTTTTTCCACCGCATATTGGTCAATCATACTCATTGACACAAGCGCGTCAAGCTCGCTGTTTATTCTTGTATTCTCGCTCTGCGCAATGGAAAGCTGCGTTTCGAGATTGGATATTTCGTGCGTAAGCTCATTTTTCTGAACATAATTATATAAGACACCAAACAGCATTGCTACGCTCAATGCGGCCGTCACCATTATCTTTACAATCTTAACAAATCCTATTTTCTGTTCATATAAAAGCTGTGCCATGCTCTTTTTGGTACTGTTTTCTCTCACCCTAAAAGATTTTTTAGTACCCGGTGCGTAAGCCGGCGCCTGCGAACCTCTGCTGACATCAAATGCTTTTAACGCATATGCGGCGTCTGCCGAATATGAATATCTTCTGAAATCTTCCGTATTTGTCAACCTATTCACCTCTTATCATTTTTATTCTAATCAATACTTTTCAAAAACACGCAGTCTTGAGGACCTTGCTCTCGGATTATCACGGAGCTCATTGTTCCCCGGGGCAACTGATTTAAATGCCCTTCCCTTAGGCTTATTGGAGCATATACACACAGGAAATTCCTTGGGACAGGTACATCCTCTGCTCCATGTATTGAATTTTTCTTTGACTATTCTATCCTCCAGCGAATGAAAGGTTATAATTACAAGCCTGCCTTTAGAATTAAGGCAGTCAAAAGCATCGTCAAGAGTTGTTTTTAAAACATCCAGTTCTGAATTCACTTCAATTCTTATAGCCTGAAAAGTTTTTCTTGCAGGATGGGAGTCGCGCATTGCTCTTTGTGGAAGCGACGCTTTGATGATATCAACAAGATCAAATGTCGTTTCTATCGGCTTGTCCTTTCTTGCTCTGACAATATTTGCGGCTATACTGTATGAATACTTTTCCTCGCCATATCGATACAATATATCGGCAAGTTTCTCAAGAGAGTATGTATTAACCACATCTCTTGCGCTGATTCCCGATTTGCTCATTCGCATATCCAAGGGCGCATTTTTGTGAAAGGAGAATCCCCTTTCGGCTGTATCGAGCTGAAAGGAGCTGACTCCCAAATCAAGGAGCATACCGTCGATTTTTTCTATATGAAACCGGGAAATAATATTTTTTATTTGAGAGAAATTATCATGTACGATATCAACCGTGTCAAAGCCACTGAGTCTTTCTTTGAGTACGGTGATCGCATCAGGATCCCTGTCAATGGCAATAAGCCTTTTTGCACGCTTTGCGATTTCAGCGGCATGGCCTCCGCCACCTGCCGTTGCGTCAACTATTATCTTTTCGTGATTTAATTCCAGTGCGTCTATCGCTTCGTGAAAAAGGACGCTTTTATGAACAAACTCCATTATTCATCATTACCCTTCAGCTTGTCCATCAGATCATACATACCCTGTGTGTGATCATAACTGTTATAAATTTTTTCATACTCATCAATATTCCAAATTTCTATGAACCGGCCTTTGCCCTTAAATACTACGCCGGAGTCGTTTTTCAGCATGGCTTCTTCCTTTAGTCTCTGATTAACCGTGAATCTGCCCTGGGAATCAAGCGTTGCTTCCTCCGCATTATCAAAAAATACTGTTATTGCATCATATTTCTGATTTTCACTGCCATGCTGCATGGACATATATATTTTTTCAAATTGTTCAACAGGATAAAGCGTAAGACATTTACATCCTTTAACCGTTACGGCTACCATATAAAATTCTTTTCCCAGACGCTCTCTCCACTTTACAGGAATAGAAAGACGACCCTTGGAATCAAGTCTGTATCCGTCTAAAGTACCGACCAGCAAGTGCATATCTTTCTCTCCTTTCATTGAGTAATGATAGATAATAAGTGGGATTTAATTGAAATCTGTGGGAATTTAATGGATTTACTACCACTGCTTTTATTATATATGGGCGCAAATATAAAGTCAAGAGCATTTTTTATGCAGCGAAAACTGTAATTTTTTTGTTAACTATGTAATTTTTTTGTAATATTTAGGGCGTTTTTTCTTTTTTATTGAGATTGAACGGATAATGATAATATGGTATACTCAATAACAGTGAAGGGGGAAAGATTATGGGTGATTACAAAACCACATGGGGACAGAAAATCGGCTATGGTGTAGGCGCAGTCGGTCTTGATCTGAGCTACGGTCTATTTTATTCCTATCTGTCATACTATCTCTCAAGTGTTCTCGGTCTTAAAGAAGGATTTTTGCTTTTGCTGACTCCTATTGCAAGAATATGGGACGGAATTAACGATCCTATGATGGGAACGATTGTGGACAACACAAAAACAAAAATGGGAAAATACAGACCGTGGATAACAATAGGAGCGTTGTGCAATGCGACTGTTCTTACGCTTTTATTTACAAGCTTCGGTATGAGCGGTACAAAACTTTATATCTACATAGCATTTATGTATGTCTTATGGGGAATGACAAACACAATGGCGGACATACCATACTGGTCAATGGTGCCGTCATTCACCTCCGATCCTGATGACAGAAATCTTGTAGCAACTGTGGCAAGAACCTTTTCAGGACTCGGTCAGGGAATCATAACGGTTGCCACTCCCATAATACTTCCTATGATTTCATCCGGTATAACTACCGATAAGGGTTATTCGGCAACAGGCTTTTCACGGTGGGCATTCCTATGCGCAATTGCGCTTGTCTGCTTTGCCGCAATCTGTGTGCTTTCAACAAAAGAAAAGCATGTTGTATATAACAACAGTGAAAAATTCTCATTTAAACAGATGTTCCGGGTTATTGCGACGAATGACCAGCTCGTTGTGTTTATTGTGTTTGCAATGATTTCAAATGCAGGCTGGTATCTGACAAGCGGAACGGCTGTGTACTATTTTACAGATGTGCTCGGTGTTCCTACCGCTCAAAGTCTTTTTTCAACAATAGGCGCAATCGGTTCTGTTCTCGGACTGCTGGTTATTCCGATTCTTTCAAAAAAAATGAGCAAACGAGCCATTTATCAATTTTCGCTCATTCTGACAATCGCGGGATACGCACTGATGTTTTTGTTCGGACCGATTTTAAATATCACAATCATGCTGGATATCAGCTACATTTTTGCCTCAATAGGAATCGGCTCAATGTTTGTTGCTCAGACCGTATTCCTTGCCGACATAGTGGATTACGGTGAGTACAAAACAGGCAGCCGAAATGAGTCAATAACTTTTTCAATGAAAGGCTTTTTGCAGAAGCTGGCTTATACGATTCAGACAATTATACTTTTTGGCGGTCTTAAACTTATGAATTACAATCAGCAAATTACAACAGGTACAATTAACGCACCTACTAAAGCGGCCATAGGCATTATAGCTTTCGGTATTCCGCCTGTATTGATTCTGATATCGCTTATCGTGTTTTCATCAAAGTATAAAATTCACGGCAGCCTTGCAGATAAGGTTCATGATTATATAGTTGAAAAACGCTTTGAAAAATAGGCGCAAAAAAATAACCTATCGGTTTAAACTTCCGATAGGTTATTTTTTTTATTGACTCATTACAAACAGCACGAAAGAGATGAACATTTTATACTGATATTAAACGCTGTTCATTCAATCCGCTATATCATTTCTTCATGGATGAAATTTGCTCAATTTTTACATTCTCATCTATGTTATAAAACAGTTTGAATCTCTCTGCCCAAATTTTTTCAGAATCCATTCTTTCGTCAATATCTGAAGTCCATACATATTTTTTATATGGCAGTTCTTCTACTTGAACAATCGCAGATCCATTTTTCGACGCGGCCTGCGCCGCTTCAATCCTTTCATTATTGCACAGTGAAATTGTACCGTAAATATAGAAAAGATACATAAATCCAACAAATACCGTGACAAGCGCTGATTTTGACAGCATTTCACATTTTTTCTTTACACTTTCACTAAATGTACTGTAAATTTCCATTCCTAAATAAAGCATCATTACATACGAAGCAAAAAAGCATCTGTCGCCTAAAGGGGATACGGCAAGAAGCGGAACCATCATACAGCCGATACTTCCGTAAATAAAAAGCAATTTAACTTTCTGATCGTTTTCAAAAGGCATCAGGAACAAAAATACAACAAATGCAAGAATATACATCCCGGTTAAAATACCTTTTATAACTTTTAAGATAAATAGCTCTGTGAAATCCTCCATACTTATTATAAAGGTACTTGCAAGAAAAGCAACCATCACAAAAACGGAAATGGAGCAAAATAATTTTACTTTTTTTGAAACCTTGTTTTGATTTTTCATAGTAAGCCAGGCAATCAAACACACACCTACAAGAAATACATTTAAAATAAAGTTATTAAAAAATCCCTCACTGACAATTGAACTGAAGTATGTTTTTAAAACCTTTATAATAATACCCTGATTACTTCCTATTGATCTGTAATCATCATTACCCTTTACTATGGAATGATAAACAGAGTTTGAAAACATCGTTATGGTACCTGCTGCCGCTCCGACCAAATAAGCGATATGCTGAATATAGACCTTTTTAAACTTAATACCGGTAAAAATAATTACATAAACGGATAATATCACATTGTAAATTGTCATATGCTCCACTATTAAAGTATTTAAAAAGCCAAGAATCGCCAATGGAACAATGTCTAAAAATGAATATTGAGGTTTCTTTTTATCATAAATATTATTGACATAATAAATATATATTAAAGTAAGAAATGCAGATGTCGTATAGTTTGAAAAGCCTGATGTCCATACGATTACCTGTCTGAAAAGATTAACAGGCATAAAAAGCAAAACAGTTAATATGATAAACGCTCCGTTTTTCTGCTCACCTGACAATTTATGAATCAGCATCATTATACCTGTAATACAGAAGGACATTACAAAAGCTTTAAGAAAATTTGAGCGTGTCAGAGCAATAACAATCAAATTACCGAAGTAACGCCCACTGTAATTTTCAAACCAGGTGCTGAGCCTGTCCAAACCTATTTGACTTCCCCAAGCCCAGTCATCACATGAATACGGAAACAATAAACACAACAAAAATAAAATGATGAAAATAAAGAAGTAAATGAATACAGTTTTTCTTGATGAATTTTTCAAAATCAACTTTTTCATAATATGGCTGCTTCTCCTCTTTGCAACAACTATTCCATAAATCTTTAAAAGAATCACTGATTATTTTACTATCGTTTGATAGTAATGTCAAGACTATTATTTGGTAGTGAGATATGATATGCAGGGGTGATTCTTCTGTATCATTATCAGAGAATAAAAGATTTGCGTGAGGATGCTGATTTAAAACAAAAGCAGATAGCTGCAATTCTCGGCATAGACCAGAGAGTGTACAGTAATTATGAAACGGGAAAAAGAGAAATACCTGTGCATCTGCTTATAAAGCTTGCCGATTTTTATAACGCGACTACTGATTACATCTTAGGGCGAACAGACAGCTAAAAAAGACCTCGGTTTAGCCGAGGTCTTTACATTATCAGGATAATATAAATCAGTTGTTTTTATTTTGGCTCTTCATTATACCCTGACGAATTCTTCTTACATCCGTAAGCGCTTTATAGAGAGAGTCGTCAATGGCAAGGAGTGTATCATCGGCATAATTATTGACTGCCGTAAGCATTTCGCGGGACTTGTTTTGGGCAGTGGTCACCATTTCATTTGCCTGTGTTGTGGCATTGCCGAGAATATCCGATGCCTGTGCCTGAGCATCAGCTATATAAGAATCACCCTGTTCCTTGGCTTTGGCAATAATATCGGCAGCCTCCGCCTGTGCCGTCTGTGTAATCTGATCTCTTGCAACAAGCTCTCTTGCTTGCTCCTGAGCCCTCGCCAAAATATCGGCAGCCTCTTTCTTTGCCTCCTCAAGAATACTGTTTCTCGAATCAACGATAGCCTTAGCCTGCTTTGTTTCCTGCGGAGTATTAAGACGGATATCCTCAATGATTGTCTTAATCTTATCTACATCAACTGCATACTTTTTGCTAAGGGGTATAGAGGTTGCGTCATCAAGAACATCCTCTAAATCTTCAAGTAAAATATCGGTGTTTGTCATTTTATTTATCTCCTTTACATCTTTTATATATCTCTTTAGCTACTGCTTTGGGAACATAAGATGAAATATCTCCGCCAAGTCTTCCAACCTCTTTAACCATGCTTGAGGAAAGGTACATATTTTGACCCTCAGCGGGAAGAAAAACGGTCTCTATTTTCTGATAAAGACTTTTATTGATTAGCGCCTGCTGAAATTCATAGTCAAAATCAGACATTGCGCGAAGTCCTTTTACAATTGCAACAGCACCTGCCTGCCTTGCATAATCAACAAGCAGACCGTTGTATGTATCAACCTTTATATTATCATTGCAAATTGATTTTGAAATGAGATCCATTCTCTCTTCAACAGTAAACATGGTTGTCTTTGTGCTGTTTTCCATAACGAGAACAATAACGCTGTCAAAAAGCTGTGATGCTCTTTCGATAATATCAATATGCCCCAAAGTAACCGGATCAAAGCTGCCGGGGCAGACTGCAATTCTCATATTATCAGCTCTCTTTTCTGTAGAGGGTAAGCTTTGTTTTGCCATAATTTTTTTGGCGGCAAACCGACCAGCCTTCCGGCGGCTGCGGCAACGCCTTATCCCTTGAGGTTTCACAGACAACGATACCGTCGTCTGAAATGAGCAAAAAAAGAATAGGAAGACATTTGTCAATCAAATCTGTATCATACGGCGGATCAAGAAAGGCGATATCAAAAATCTCCCCGCGGCGGAGAAAAGATTCCGCGTCACTTAAAACAAGCCTTGATTTATCTTTGAGCTGACAATGCGCAATATTTTTTTCCGCTACTTTATATGCCGATTTATTATTTTCAACAAAAGTACAGTGATATGCCCCTCTTGACAAAGCCTCAATACCAAGCTGAGCAGAACCGGCAAAAAGGTCAAGAATCCTTTTTCCCTCAAGTTCAAACTGAATCATTGAAAAAAGCGCCTCTTTGACTGATTCTGTTGTAGGTCTTGTTACATCCTCACCATAAAGCGTCTCAAGCCTCCGCCCCCTGGCAGTGCCCGTAATAACGCGCATCATCAGTCATCACCTGCCGGATAAAAATATATCACTGTTGTTCATTATACAAATAAGAAAATTATTAGTCAAGCCGATTAACATTATTTTTACAATTTATGATAAAAATTATATATATCGTCAGCATTTTTCCTGCTGATGCCGGGTATAGCTGCAAGCGCCTGCGCTGACGCCTGTTTAACAGCCGTAATTGTTTTAAAATGCTTTAAGAGCGCCTTTGCCTTTGCGTCGCCTATACCGTTGATTTTAGTAAGCGAGGTTGAAAGAGAGGACTGCTTATGCTTTTTATGATGATAGGTAACCGCAAAGCGGTGCACCTCCTCCTGTATGGAAGAAACAAGCGTAAACACCTGACGGTGTGCATTAATCTCAATTTCTCCTCCCGTGCAGGCGATTGCACGCGTGCGGTGCTTGCTGTCTTTTACCATTCCGAAAACGGGTACATTAAGACCCATTGAAGCGATAACAGGCAAAACCGCATTTACCTGAGCCTCCCCGCCGTCCAGCAGAATAAGATCCGGAAGAATTTTAAAGGTGCTGTTTTCATCATCGTTATAATAATGATTGAATCGTCTTTCAAGCACCTCCTGCATTGAACCGACATCGTTCTGCCCCTCAAAGCCCTTAATGGAAAACCGCTTATATGCGCTTTTCATAGGTCTGCCGTTATGGAAAACCACCATTCCCGCAACATTATCCGCTCCGAAGGTGTGTGAAATATCATATGATTCAATATATTCAGGCATTTTTTCAAGATTCAGCAATTTTCTGAGTTCTTCAAGAGCCGCTATTTCTCTGCCAAGCCTTCCCTGCTGCTGTGCGAGGTGCTCATTTGCATTTGAAATGCACATCTGCACTATTGAGAGATGCTCACCCTTCTGCGGATGAATAAGCTCAACCTTCTTTCCCCTCTTGCTTTCAAGATACTGAATCAAAAGTTTCTCATCCTCAATATCACCGTCAACGGCAATACGCGCTGGGATTCTCTGACGCATTGAATAATAACGGCCGATCAGCTCAAATCTTGACTGAGGCAAATCGTCAACAGCGTCAATAATCCAGTATTCGGAATCAGTCAGCTTGCCGTACTCAAACCTGATGACCTCAAAACATGCCTTTTTGTTTGAATTTACGAGTGCAAAGACATCCTCCTCGGGAACATTTATGGATACTACCTTTTGCCTTTCCTCAAGATTTTTTATGGCTTTTATTCTGTCTCGCAGCTTGGCGGCCTCCTCAAACTGAAGATTTTCGGCACATTCCTGCATCTGCTGCTGCATTTGCTTAACAGTCTTTACACTTCCTCCTTTCAGAAAGGAAACGGCATCTTTTACATTATTTACATATTCTTCCTGTTTTATTCGTCCCGCACACGGAGCTGAGCAAAGATTCATGAATCCGTTGAGACACGGTCTGCTTTTTTTATAATCCCTCGGAAACTGCTTGCTGCAGCGGGGAAGCTTAAATATTTTCAGCGTCTCATCAACGGCTTGCTTGACCGAAAAGGTAGAAGTATACGGACCTATATAGGTCGCCCCGTCGTCATCTACTCTTTTGCACTCTGATATTCTTGGGAATTCTCCTTTCGTGATTTTTATATAATTATATCCCTTATCGTCTTTTAAAAGAATATTGTATTTGGGCTGATGCTGTTTAATAAGAGAACATTCAAGAACAAGTGCCTCAAATTCACTGTCGCATAAAATATAATCAAAATCATCCACATTCTCAACCATTTTGATTACTTTAAGAGAATGATTGGAGTCAGAGCCGAAATAGGATGATACACGGTTTTTCAGTTTTTTTGCCTTGCCGATATATATTATTTTTTTATCCTTATTTTTCATAATATATACACCCGGCATCAGGGGGAGTGCCATTGCTTTTTTACGAAGTTCCTTTTTTGTCACCGCATACCGCCTCCGTTTTTTATTTTAACACAAAAATATAAAAAAGGAAAGCACAGCGAAGAATAAACCTCACTGTGCTCAATTATGTTTGTCTTTTTAGCTTATTCTGTAAAACCGGATTTAACCAAAGCAATCAGACCTTCAACAGCATCCTCTTCGTCAGCGCCGTCGGCAATGATGCGTATATCTGTTCCACCCATAATACCAAGAGAAAGAACACCTAAAAGACTTTTTGCGTTTACTCTTCGCTCCTCTTTCTCTACCCAGATAGAAGATTTAAACTCATTGGCCTTCTGAATGAAGAAAGTAGCGGGACGAGCGTGAAGTCCAACCTGATTTTCAACCTTAACATCTTTTACGAACATAACTAAAACCTCTCATTCCGTACAATATGTTGTGTTTAAACAGCAAATCTGCTGTTGCTTTACATATTATATCACTAAAATAAAATCGGTCAATGTTTGTTTTAAAAGTTCGTTTGACTTGTTAATTTCAAACAAACAAACAGTATTTGATTTGTGCAATTTACACATAATTTTTTACTGTTTTTTCATATTCGACAAAAAGTTTAAATCCTCTTTTGAAAGCTCTGCGTTTTCAAGCATATCCGGACGGCGTGTATAGGTTCTCTCAAGCGCTTTTTCCCTGCGCCACTTTTCAACATTTGCATGATGACCGGAAAGCAGAACATCCGGAACCGCCCTGCCTTTCCATTCAGACGGATGGGTGTACTGAGGATACTCCAGAAGAGAGGCAAAATGACTTTCCTGCTCATAACATTCACTGCTGCTTAAAACACCGGGCAGCATACGGCATACTGAATCGGCCACAATAAGCGCCGGAAGTTCACCGCCGGTGAGGACATAATCACCCACAGATATTTCTTCCGGCTTCAACTGTTCAATAACTCTTTCGTCAATCCCTTCATAGTGACCGCACAAAAGTGCAAGATGATCAAGCTGTGCCAGCTCAATAACACGCTTTTGCGTCAGGATCTTTCCCTGGGGTGTAAGATATATAAGGTGCGGTTTTTTGCCTATTTCCTTGCAAAGTGACTCAAAGCAGTCGTAAACAGGCTGCGCCGCCATTATCATGCCCATGCCTCCGCCGTACGGCTTATCGTCAACGCGCCTATGCTTATCAAGCGTATAATCACGGATATCGATACAGTTTATTTCAACATTTCCTGCCTTTCTTGCCCTGCCGATAATAGATTCGCTCATAACGGCATCACACATTTGCGGAAACAGCGTCAAAATATCAATTCTCATCAAAAAGTCCTTTCATAGGCTTAATTCTAATAACCTTATATTCTGTATTAATCTCCTTGACAATATCAGGAATCGCCGGAATCAGAGTATGCTTTCCCCAGGATTCCGTGTCATAAATATCACAGGAACCAAAATTCAGCACATCTGTTACTTTTCCGTATTCTTCTTCCGTATCCGCATCCACAACATAGCACCCGATAATGTCCGCAATATAGTTTGATCCCTCGTCAATTTTCGCATCGTCACGATTGCCGTATAAAATTTTTCCCTTTATTTTTTCGGCATCTTCTATTGTATCAATGCCTTCAAATTTTAAAATAGCTGTATTTTTTTGCTGTCTTGCGGACAAAAGCGTAAGCCCGTTTTGTCCGTTTTCATCAAGGTAAAGCGTCTTAAATTGCTTGATATAATCTATATCATCACACCACAGGAGCATTTTAACCTCTCCCCTGATTCCGTGTGTATTATTGATTTTTCCCACTTCTAAAAACTGTTTCATAAAAATCACCGGAAGTATTATATATTCTTTTTACAAAATTGGCAAGGTATATGAATAAGAACCGTTTTATAAAAAACATCAGGCGAAGCAGATTACGCCTGATGAAAAAATTATTTAAAATAGTACACCCTTGTTTCATAAGGTCGTGTTATGAACATATTCGCGGTCTGAGGCTGATCGTTATAATTACACAAAACCGCCTCGCCCTTTTCAAGATCAAAGCCTTTAGGTGCTTTGAACACAACCGGCTTATCTGTATAGGAACATATAACAAGCATACTCTTGCCCTGATAGTTGCGTTCGTATACATAAAGCTCTTTACTGAGCTTATTATGCTCTTTATAATCGCCGTATAAAACAATTGGATTTTCCTTACGAAATCTGATGAGTTTTTTATAATGGTTATATATGGAATCCGGATTTTCCATTTCCGCCTTTGCGTTTACACCGTCTTTATAATTAGGGTTCACAGGCATCCAAGGCTTTACCGAGGAAAAGCCCGCGTACTCGCTGTCATCCCACTGAACAGGCGTTCTTGCGTTGCCGCGGCTGACCTTTTTAAGCCTTTCTATTGCTTTTGCATGAGGCACACCCAGCATACGAAGCGTCTTATAATTGTTGACGCCGAAAACATCCTGATAATCCTCAAGAGAAGGAAGTTTTATGCTGGTCATTCCTATTTCCTGTCCCTGATAGATAAATGGTGTGCCGCTTTGCAGAAAATAGGAATTGGCAATAGACTTTCCGCTCTGCGTTCTGTATTTTTCACTTCCGTATCTTGAAATAATACGGGGATGGTCGTGATTTTCCATATAAAGCGCATTCCACGCCTTGCCCCTGAGTTTATTCTGCCATGTAGTAAAGGCTTTTTTCATTTTGCGAAGATCAAACGGAGTTGCCAGAAATTCAGTGAAGAGGCAGTCGGCGGACATATGCTGAAAATGAAACATCATATCCAGTTCCTGATCGGATCCCTCGGTGATATATGTCAAAGCCGTTTTCACATCCATCATCGGAGCCTCGCCTACCACAAAGCAGTCGTATTCATTGAGCACCTCACGAAATTCTTTAAGGTATTCGTGTATATGCGGACCGTCCTTGTAATACTGCATACCCGTAGCCTGAGGGATTGGAATACCGTTTGGAAGTCCTTCCTTTTTCGATATGAAAGTGATAACATCCTCGCGGAATCCGTCTACACCCATATCAAGCCAAAAGCGCATAATATCCTTTACTTCCTCGCGCACCTTGGGGTTATCCATATTGAGATCAGCCTGTTTTTTGGCAAAAAGATGAAGATAATACTGATTATTTTCCTTATTATACTCCCATGCCTTACCCTCAAACAGCGAGTTCCAGTTATTGGGAAGACCTTTTCCCTTTCCGTCGCGCCAGAAATAATAGTCATGGTACGGGCTGTTTTTATCAATTCCCTCCTTAAACCACGGATGCTCGTCGGAGGTATGATTGACAACAAGATCCATAATAACTCTGATACCGCGTTTATGCGCTTCGTCAAGGACCTGTTTGAACAGCTCATTATTTCCGTATTCAGGAGATATATTTCTGTAATCCGAAATGTCATATCCGAAATCGGCATTAGGCGAGCAATAAAGAGGTGAAAACCAAATGCAGTTTATTCCCAGTTCCTCAAGATAATCGAGTTTTGACAGAACGCCCTGCAAATCACCTATTCCGTCACCGTTTCCGTCACAGAAGGAGCGCGGCCATATCTGATAACAGACCATCTCTTTGTACCAATTGCTTTTTGCCATAATCTAATCCTCTTTTCTTATATTTTCATCAGCCACGGGCTGAAGGGTGTCTGTCACAAAACCGTTTTCTATTCGCCTGCGGTCAATTTCCTCCTTGACATCATCATACATTCTACCGTAAAGGCGATATTTTTTCTTATAAATTACAAACGCTGTAATGCAAAGCGGAATGGGTATCAGAAACATAAAAACCCTCAAAACGGTAAGACTTCTTTGAGAAATAAGATTTTTCTCCACAAATTCGGCCTTGCCGTCATATTGACTGTCACCTGATATTTCCTCCCATATTTCCTCGCTGTTAATCATATACTTTCCGTCCTGTGTAAAAACATTGACAGAGTGACTGTATGTACCGTCGGGATTTGTTATGGGCAACTCTGATATTGTGGGAAGTCCTGCGACGGAAATGCCTATTCCGAGAATAAGCATGGCTATCGCCGTCGATATTTTTGTAATAAGAGTCTGTACGCTGAACATAATACTGTCAGCACGCTTTCCCGTTTTATATTCTCCATAGTCTGTTATATCGGCAATCATAACAGTACTTCCTATTTGGTTCATACCGGATGCAAGCATAAGAAACGCACCTGACAATGCAATCAAAACCGCATTGAGAAAATAATTACCTTCTTTCAAAAAGAAGAAAATGAAAAACATCAGTATGTAGCTGATTACACAGCCCCAAAAGGAAAATTCATAAATCTTCTGGCGCGGAATTTTTTTAGTAATCTGATTGTAAAAAAACATTGCAATACCCTGCCCGGTGCAGGCAACTACCCAGAAAAGTGTATAGCTGTAGGCAGAATTTATCAGATTTGCTCCGCCCTCATAACAATATATATACAGATAAAGAATCTGCGAAAGCGCAATATTAACACCTGTAGAATAAAGCACAAGACTGATCGCATACGCGCCGAGCTGGTCATTTGTTTTAAAAATATCAATAACCGTTTTAAGGCTTACATTTGAGTGTGGTATAGGGTATTTTTCTTTATTGAATAGGACGGTGATGAGCAAAAACACAATCATTATCGCGCCGGCGGTTGCACCGATCATCATATAAGCCTTTGTCATGCCCTGCTTGGAAAAATTCGGCAGAATAAGAGAAGTACCGACCATACCGACAAGAAAACCGCCGAGACCGCCTATCAGTTTTGCCATAGAGCTGGCTTTGTTGCGTTCCTCTGTCGAGTTTGCAATAGCCGGCAGCATGCTCCAAAACGGAACATCGACTAATGTGAAGGACATTCCCCACAAAACATACATAGCAATATAAAAGCAGTACCTTGCAGGTTGCGACACGCCCTCACCAAGAGGGATAAACATGGCTATAAGAGAAATTGCATTCAAAACGGCTCCGAAAAAAATCCACGGTCTGTATCTTCCGAAGCGCGATTTTTTTGCGTTATTTACGATTGCGGCAAGTATAGGATCATTGATAGCATCCCATATCTTGGCAATAACAAACGCTGCAGTCATAATCATAGGATTCAGTCCTTGATATATGCACAGATAAACCAGAAAAAAAGCATTTACACAATTGTTGCTGAATTCCCGTCCGAGCGAGCCCATTGAATAGGACGCAATTTCGCCAACCGACAACGGTTTAACCGTTTTGTGCCTTTCATACGCCATCTTATATTCCTCCTTCTACAAAAAACATTTTAGCAGATTTGCACGAAATTGTGAATAGCCTTAGTAAAATTTATATTAATTATACAAAAAAGCATCTGTTTTATTCTATATCATAATTATTAATCATAAATAATATACAAAAAAACAGACTGAAAAGCAGTTAAAAAACCGAATTCAGTCTGTTTTTGACTTTGCACACCACAAAGCATTAATCAATTTCAACAGAAATTTTTGTATCGTTTCTTGTTGCTGCCGCACGCATTACAACGCGGATTGCCTTCGCAATTCTGCCCTGCTTTCCGATTACACGACCCATATCACCCTCAGCGACATGAAGGTGATAAACAGTAACGCCCTCTTCGTCAGGTTCGCTAACATCAACAGAAACTTTGTCAGGATTTTCAACTAATCCTTTTGTAATGGAAATCAACAAATCTTTCAAAGAAAACACCTCCTGTTAAACTTTGTCAACATCAAAGATTAAAGAATGCCTTCTTTTTTAAGAATGCTCTTAACAGTGTCAGTAGGCTGTGCACCGTTTGCAATCCACTTCTTGGCTTTTTCTGCATCAATTCTGATTTCAGCAGGGTCTACCATTGTGTTGTATATTCCGATTTCCTCAATGAAACGACCGTCACGGGGATATCTTGAATCTGCAACCACTACACGGTAGAAAGGAGCCTTTTTTGCGCCCATACGGCGAAGTCTGATTTTTACTGCCATTTTGATTACCTCCAAATATATAATAAAGTTTATTTTATCCAAACCAAAAAGAATTTGGGTGAATACCTTTAAAAACCGAAAGGATTATTAGATCCTCCCATTTTTCCCATCATTTTTTCCGCCATGGCGGGATTGGCCTGCATCATACGGCGCATCTTTTTGCTCATTTTAGGTCCGCCTTTTCCGCCGCCGAACTGCTTAATCATTTTCTGCATCTGTCTGAACTGCGCAAGAAGTCTGTTGACATCTTCAACCTGCATTCCGCAGCCTGCTGCTATTCTGCGCTTGCGTGACGGATTTATAATATCGGGATTTGCCCTCTCCTGCTTGGTCATTGAATAAATAATTGACCTGAATCTCACAAACGCACCATCGTCAATATCCTCATCCTTTATTTTGCTTCCTATACCGGGAATCATTTTTATCGTATCCTTAATGCTTCCCATTCTCTCAATCTGATCAAACTGATCAAGAAGGTCGTTGAGGTCGAATTTATTTTTAGCAAGCTTTTTTTCAAGCTCGGCAGCCTTTTTTTCATCAAGGGACTGCTCCGCCCTCTCAATAAAGGAGAGAACATCGCCCATACCGAGAATACGCGATGCCATTCTTGAGGGATGAAATGTTTCAAGATTTTCAAGTTTTTCGCCCGTGCCTATAAATTTAATCGGCTTTCCGGTAACTGCTCTTACAGATAGGGCTGCGCCGCCTCTTGTATCACCGTCAAGCTTTGTGAGAATAACCCCGTCTATCCCGAGTGTTTCATTAAAGCTTTTTGCAACATTGACAGCGTCCTGACCGGTCATTGCATCGACGACAAGCAGTATTTCATGCGGATGAACGCTCGAGCGGATATTTGTAAGTTCTGCCATGAGCTGCTCATCTATATGAAGCCGTCCTGCTGTATCCAGAAAAACATAATCATTTCCGTGATCTTTGGCGTATTTCACTGCCTCTTCGGCAATATGGACAGGATTTTCCGTTCCCATTTCAAAAACGGCAACATCAACCTGAGAGCCGACAACCTGAAGTTGCTTTATAGCAGCGGGACGGTACACATCACACGCGGCAAGCAAAGGTCTGTGTCCCTCTTTTTTTAGTTTAAGGGCGAGCTTTGCACAATGGGTTGTTTTACCGCTTCCCTGAAGACCGCACATCATAACGATTGTAGGAGGATGATTGGCTATTGCCAGTCTTGACTCATTGCCTCCCATAAGCTCGGTGAGCTCTTCATTCACTATTTTAATAACCATCTGCCCCGGCGTCAGCGATTCCATAACATCGGCACCGATAGCACGCTGTGTTACCTTCGCGGTAAATTCTTTAGATACCTTATAGTTTACATCCGCTTCAAGCAGTGCAAGGCGGACTTCACGCATTGCCTCCTTGACATCGGACTCCGTCAATTTACCCTTGGCACGCAGCTTTTTAAAAGAATTTTCCAGGCGCTCGCTTAAACCTTCAAATGCCAAGAAATCAACTCCTAACCTTCTTTAAGAAAAGAAGCAAGTGTTTTTATACGGGCAACATTATCATTTATTTCGCGCGAAAGAGAATGATTCAGGTTATAATCGTTTATAGCATCTGCACAGCTTATAATTTCATCTATACCCTTTTTCATCTCATTGAAACGCCTTGCAAGACCAAGGCGTTCTTCCATATCAAACAACTGAGCCTCCGCCCGTTTGATTGAATCTCTCACGCCCTGGCGTGTAATGCCCTCGTTCTGAGCTATTTCGGAAAGAGACAAATCCTCTTCATAATAAAAGACAAGACAGTCATACTGTTTTTTAGTAAGCATCTCACCGTAAAAATCCAACAGAAAAGGAATCTCAAGATTCTTTGCCACCAGTGTCTCTCCCTTCAAGCTTTATGTAAAGTAATTACTCTTTACAGCAAGCAGTATTATACTAAAGACTTACAACTATGTCAAGAAAAAAACGGATAATATTTTTTGTAAAATTTGTATAAAAAGTATTGACACAATTTGTTGTGGACAAATAAAAAAATGTGACTAAATATGCCTGTCTGATTTTTTGCTGTTTCCCTGTAACAAAAAAAAACAATTAATGTGTCAAAT
Organism: uncultured Clostridia bacterium; assembly: GCA_947628175.1. Lineage (GTDB taxonomy): Bacteria > Bacillota > Clostridia > Oscillospirales > Acutalibacteraceae > Eubacterium_R. The sequence continues at coordinate 26,416 of CANQZA010000014.1, forward strand.
AAAATATTTATGTTGACAAAATATGGATAAATATAATAAACTAATAAGTAATATTCAAACCATTTTGAATGGAGGTAAAATGAAAAAATGGATTTTTTGAACACATTTTCAGCGCTGTTTGAAAATTTCGGCAATATAACATGGCAGATGGTTGTTATGTGGATTGTCGGCGGTGTGCTTGTTTTTCTCGCGATTAAAAAGGAAATGGAGCCTACGCTCCTGCTTCCCATGGGATTCGGTACAATACTTGTTAACCTCCCTCTTTCAGGCGCAATCACACAGCCCGGGGCAGAAGAAGGTCCTATCAGCGTTCTGTTTGATGCAGGTATTTCAAACGAACTGTTCCCACTTCTGCTGTTTATCGGCATAGGTGCAATGATTGACTTCGGTCCACTGCTGAAAAATCCGTGGCTTATGCTTTTCGGCGCAGCAGCGCAGTTCGGTATTTTCTTAACCTTCTTTGTCGCAGGATTTTTCTTTGATATCAACGATGCTGCTTCAATAGCAATAATCGGTGCGGCAGACGGTCCGACATCCATCTTTGTTGCAAACGAGCTTCATTCCAAATATCTCGGCGCAATTATGGTTGCCGCATATTCTTATATGGCTCTTGTGCCGATTATACAGCCGCCTGTTATCAAGGCCGTCACAAGCAAAAAAGAGCGCCTTATAAGAATGCAGTACCGCGCGGGAGAGGTTTCTCAAACAACAAAAATCGTCTTTCCTGTTGTAGTAACGGCAGTTGCGGGACTTGTTGCACCAAAATCGGTTGCCCTTGTAGGCTTTCTTATGTTCGGTAACTTAATCCGCGAATGCGGTGTTCTCAATCAGCTTTCGGAAACCGCACAGAATGCTTTTGCGAATACAATAACAATACTTCTCGGTCTTACCGTTGCTTCAAGAATGTACTGGGCTGAATTTGTAAATATACAGACCATTATGATTCTCGGCCTCGGTCTGGTTGCCTTTGTATTTGACACTGTCGGCGGCGTAATGTTTGCAAAGCTGATTAACCTGTTCCTCCCAAAGGAAAAGAAAATCAACCCTATGATTGGTGCGGCAGGTATTTCGGCTTTTCCTATGAGCGGTCGTGTAGTAAACCAGATGGGACTTAAAGAGGATCCGCAGAATTTCCTTCTCATGTATTCGATAAGCGTAAATGTATCCGGTCAGATTGCTTCGGTTATTGCCGGCGGTCTAATTCTCACACTTGTTGAGAAAATAATATAGGAGGAAACAAAAATGTTGAATTTATTTCATTTTCTTACAATAGCAATGGCAATAAATCTCTCCTCCTGGAAATCAACAATTCCTGTAATGATTTTCGGAATGGTAGGCATTTTTATTGTAATCGGTGTTATCATTATCGCCACATACCTTATTAACAAAGCATTCTCCAAAAAGAAAAAGGACACCGATGATAAATAGAAAGCATTGCTTTTTCGGTTTTGAAATGTGTTGAAGAATCATACTCAAAGCTTCATTGAAAGCATTATAAAAAGGGGCTGTCTCACTGAAAATTGTGAGACAGTCCCTTTAATTATTTAAGAACCGCTATTGTAACGCCGTTTTCGCCCTCGCCGTATTTACCGAGCCTGTATTCGGCAATATTCGGATGTTTTTTCAGATAATCGGTTACAGCCGCTCGTAATGCACCCGTTCCTTTACCATGTATTATCCTTATGGTTTCTATATTATTTAAAACGCATTTGTCAATAAACAGCCCGAGTTCTCCAATAGCCTCGTCAACGGTTTTTCCTCTTAAATCAAGCTCTGTTGTCACATCGGAATCGGCTCTTGACGAAGTGCGGTAAACAGTATGCCGCGCTTTCTGAGGCTTTTGCTTAGGCTTATCCATAAGCATAATGTCCGACAGCTTAACTCTCGTTTTTAAAAGCCCCGATTTGACAAGCAGTCTGTCGCCAGTCTCTATAATCTCACCCTCACCTATTCCCCGTATAATAACACTGTCCCCGACAACAGGCTCACGGGGAAGCTTATAATCGTAATCCCAGTTTTCGGCAATGCGGGCAGGATTTATGATTTCATCCATTTCTCCCATCTGTGATTTAACCGCACGCCTTGCTTTTTTTGCAATTTCCACGGCATTTGTCTGTGTCTGCTCCTTTTTAAGTTTTTCCAGCTCAAGGAGAAATTCCGCAGATTTTCGTTTTGCGTCATTAATAAGTCTTTGTGCTTCTTTTTTTGCTTTATCCAGTTCCCGGTTTTTCAGTGTTTCTATTTTATCTTTTTCAGAGCGGGCATCCGCCTGTATTTTTTTTGCCTTTTCAGTCATTTGCGATGCAATTGCCCGTTCATTTTCAAGCGCCTTTCTCGATTTTTCAAGTTGAGCAAGCACTGTTTCAAGCGAGCGATTTTCCGAACCGACTATGTTCTCGGCTCGGTCAAGAACAGACTGTTTCATTCCGAGATGCGCCGAAATGGCAAACGCATTTGATCTGCCGGGAATGCCGATTAAAAGCCTGTATGTAGGTCTCAGTGTCTCAACATCAAATTCACAGCAACCGTTTGTAATTCCCTCTGTTTCAAGCGCATATGCCTTTAGCTCCGCGTAATGTGTTGTTGCCGCAACAACCGCGCCTTTTGCGCGCAGCTCCTCTATGATTGATACGGCAAGTGCCGCACCCTCGACAGGATCCGTACCTGCTCCGAGCTCGTCAATAAGTACGAGAGAATGGCCGTCTGCCTTATCCATAATATCTATAATATTCACCATATGAGAAGAAAAGGTTGACAGCGACTGAGCAATACTCTGCTCATCACCTATATCAACAAGCACATTGCTAAAAAGCGATATTTTTGATTGGTCAGATACAGGTATAAGAAGCCCGCACATGGTCATAAGAGTAAGCAGTCCGAGTGTTTTAAGCGTAACCGTTTTGCCGCCCGTATTGGGTCCTGTGATGATAAGCGTATCATACTCTTTTCCGAGAGAAATATCGATCGGCACAACCTTAGCAGCGTCAATGAGGGGGTGTCTTGCTTTTTTTAAGCATAGTATTCCCTCATCATTGAGTAAAGGCATTGACGCTTTCATTTTATACGCAAGATGCGCTTTGGCAAAAATAAGATTTAGCATAACTGCGCTGTCATATGAACGCTTGATGGAATCGGCAAAATTGCCTGCCTCAGAGGAAAGTTCAAAGAGAATACGCATTATCTCATCTCGTTCCTTTCCCTGAAGCACCTTGATATCGTTATTGGCCTCCACTACAGACGACGGCTCAACAAACACCGTAGCACCTGTTGATGATGTATCGTGAACAAGACCGGGTACATTTGCTCTGCACTCAGCTTTTACCGGAACTACAAATCTGCCGTTTCGCTGTGTGACAATAGCCTCCTGCAGATACTGCTGATAATGATTGGAATGAATCATGGAGTCGAGCTTTTCCCGAATCGCGTTTTCTTTTGCCCTAATTTTTCTTCGCAGGTCATAGAGTGTATCGGAGGCTTTGTCAGCTATTTCTTCCTCATTGACAATACAGGTCAATATTCTTGTTTCAAGGTATTTATTGACCGTGATGCCGTCAAAAAAGACATCCAGACTTGTTTTCACGCCTGAACAATGTGCGTGCCACTCGTCAAGAGTGCGCACAGCACGCAGACAGTATGCTATTTCAAGCAATTCCGACAGATTGAGCGAGCCTCCCGCAGCCGCGCGGGTAAGCGGATTATTTATATTTTTAAGCCCTGAAAACGAAGGGCCGCCAAAGCGTGCAAGAAGTGAAAAAGCGTCCTGCGTCTGCGTCAAAAGCATCTGCACCTGTGAAATATCCGAAATCGGTTTTAAAGACAGTGCCAGATCTCTTGCGTCGTCACAGGAGCACTCGTTCGCAAGTTTGTCCAGTATTAAATCCAGTTCAAGGGTTTTGCAGTTTTTATCCATCAAATTATTCCTTTATAAAAATCCAATGTTGGTAATGTTTTTTGTATGCGTGATATAACATATTTCTCGCTTATCTGTGAAAGAAGCTCAAGATTTTCACTGCTGAGCGTGAATGAATATATTTTTTTCGGCTCTGAAAGACAAATAAAACGGATTGCCGTAATAACATTTTTAGGACACATCACTGCTCCCGTTTTCGGGCAGTTTTCGCAGTAAATGCAGCCGTCCATCGTGTCAAAATACATGATATCGCTTTCATAGGACGAACAGTTTGCACAGGCGAGTATATCCGGCATATAGCCGCCGAGAGTAACAAGTCTGAATTCAACTGCCGATTTGATTATTCTTATATCTTTATGACCGACGCACAGAAGATGAAGCGCGTTGAGAATCACAGACAGCATTTCCTGCGAATACTGTTCCTCCTCGCCAAACTCATAGGCGAGCTGCGCAAAATACTGTGCGGCTGCAAGGTGGACAATATCCTGCCTTAATTCAAAAAAAACCTCAATCGGTGAAGCGCTGTTTACAACAAATGCATCTCTCCCCCTGTAAAGTGAAAAATCGGAATATGAAAAAAGCGAGGTTGATGAGGCAAGGCGGTTTTTAATCTGCTTTGCCCCTCTCACAAATGCTCTCACCAGACCGTAATCAGCAGTGAGAATCGTGATTAGCCGGTCACTCTCTCCTATTGTCTGTTCCTTTATCACTAAGCCCCTGGTTGAAGTCGTCATTATTTTTTGCCTTTTCGTTCTCTTTATATTTAAGGTAATCCTCAATACTTCCCGTATTGCAGAAATGAATCCAATTGTTATCAATCATTTTAAAACACCACCAAAGATATTGTATCCTATGGTGGTGAATAAAATTTGTGCCATATTAATCCAATCCAAAGTTGTGGATGAGTCCCTCTCTGTTTCTCCAGTCAAGCTTAACCTTAACCCAGCAGTGAAGGTTGACTTTTATGCCGAAAAATCTTTCAAGATCCTGTCTTGCATAAGTCGATATTTTCTTTAACATAGAGCCGTTTTTGCCTATAACCATACCCTTATGACTTTCCTTTTCACAGTATATTGTTGCGTCTATATCCAGAATTTCCCTATCGTCGCGCTCACGCATTTTTTCCACCGCAACAGCTATTCCGTGGGGAATTTCCTTGTCCATAAGACGCAGAATTTTTTCTCGGATTATTTCGGCCGCGAGCACTCGCTCAGGCTGATCCGTCAAAGTATCATCAGGGAAAAAGTGCGGGGAATCAAAAGCTGTCTTTTCAAGTTCCTCAATAAGCTCGTCCACATTGTTCCCCTGTGTGGCGGAGACGGGTACAACGGCAGCAAAATCATACATGGAATTGAGATAGATTATCCTTTTTAACAGCTCTTCTTTATCTTTGAGCATATCTATTTTGTTTATTGCCAGAATGACGGGCATTTTATGTTTTTTTAACATATCAAGAAGCTGCATTTCCTGCTCATTGAGATCACCCGCCGGTTCAGTCATAAACAGGCACGCGTCAACTCCGCCTATGGAGTCACCTACTGCCTCATTCATTTTTTCACCAAGCTTATTGTGGGGCTTGTGAAACCCGGGAGTATCCGTAAAAACGAGCTGTGTCTCGCCCTTTGTAAGAACTCCCATAATTTTTGTTCTCGTCGTCTGCGGTTTTGAAGAGACGATTGCTATTTTCTGACCGAGCATCCTGTTTAAAATCGAGGATTTGCCCACATTCGGCTTGCCAACAATTGCTATAAAAGAGGTTTTCGTCATGATCAGTCCCCCATATAGTAACTGTTGTCCCTTTTCCATCCGATCTGGGTGAGAACAGTCTCTTCCTTTTCTCTCATATGAAGCTCTTCCAGCCCGCCGTTTTCATGGTCATAGCCGAGCAGATGGAGCATTGAATGAACCGTCAGAAAACCTATTTCTCTCTGAAGGGGATGATTATAAAGCTCTGCCTGCTCGACTGCCTTTTCCACCGAAATAACAATATCACCAAGAAGCTTTGCGCCGTTATCAAGATTAACATCGTAAACACCGTTTTCTCCTAACGGAAATGACAAAACATCTGTTTCGCTGTCAATATTACGATAACGCTTATTGAGCTGCTTAATCTGCTGATTGTCAACAAATCTCACGCTCACTTCTGCGGGACCTTCAAATTTTTCAAGCTCAAGAACTGCGTGACAGCAGCGTCTTATTAACATTCTTATTCCCGTTGGGACTTTGACAGTCTTTTGATCATTTGAAATGATAACCTTAACGGATTCCACTATCTGTTTTTCTCCTCATCGTATTTTTCATATGCGTTTACAATATCCTGTACAAGCCTGTGTCTTACAACATCTTTCTGATTAAACCTGCACATTGCAATGTCGTCAATACCTCTTAATATTCGCAAAACCTTTTTTAATCCCGATTTTTTACCGTCGGGCAAATCTATCTGCGTTATATCCCCTGTTATTACCATTTTTGAGCGGAAGCCCAGACGGGTGAGAAACATTTTCATCTGCTCGGGAGTTGTATTCTGTGCCTCGTCAAGAATTATGAAGCTGTCGTCAAGTGTTCTTCCTCTCATATAGGCAAGCGGGGCGACCTCAATTGCTCCGCGTTCCTGATAACGCTGAAAATTCTCCGCTCCAAGCATATCAAACAGCGCGTCATAAAGAGGTCTCAGGTAGGGATCAACCTTGCTCTGAAGATCGCCGGGCAGAAACCCGAGTTTCTCCCCTGCCTCAACAGCAGGTCTTGTCAGAATGATACGGTTAACCTCCTTTGCCCGGAAAGCCGTAACAGCCATTGCGACGGCAAGATATGTCTTTCCCGTACCGGCAGGACCTATTCCGAAAGTGATTATATTATTCCGAATCGACTCGCAGTACTTTTCCTGTCCGAGAGTTTTGGGCTTAACAGGTCTGCCTTTTGAGGTAATGCAGACAGAATCCGAGGTCATGGAATGGAGCTTATCCTCATTCCCCTCATTTACAAGAGAGAGAACATACCTTACATTCTGTTCCGTCAGACTCTCTCCCTTGCCGATCAGAACAAGCAGTGAATTCAGCGCTCTTACGGCATTGGAAACATTTTCGGCATCACCGACAACCTTAATATCGGAGCCTCTTGAAATTATGGAAACTCCGTATTCTCTTTCTATTAATTTAACATTTTCGTCAAAGCTGCCGAAAAGGCTTACAGCCTGCTCAACAGCATCAAACTGAATGATCTGTTCAGTCATTATTCATCTCAACTTTAATTTTTTCTATTCTTCGTTCGTCAACCTCAAGGACAATAAAGGTCATATTGCCGTAGGTTACCGACTCATTTTTGCCTGTGGGAAGATATCCCAGAAGACTAATCACAAATCCCGCAAGAGTTTCGTAATCCCCCTCCGGAAATTCAACGCCGAGTATTTTCTGGACATCGTCTATATCCGTGACCCCATCAAAGGTATATGTCTTTTCGTCGATTTTTGTGACATTTTCCTCTTCCTCATTATCATATTCGTCACGGATATTGCCCACTATGCTCTCCAGAATATCCTCCATGGTAACAAGCCCTGCCGTACCGCCGTACTCATCAACAACAACAGCAAGCAGAATTCTCGTCTCCGTCATCTGAGCAAAGAGCTTTCCGCACGGAATAGTCTCGGGAACAAAAAGAGGCTCTCTGACATAATCTGAAATTTTTTCGTCGGGAGATATTTTTGTACCGACAAATTTGAGGAGGTCCTTGACATATATTATACCGCATATGTCATCAAGATCCTCTTTATAGACGGGAATTCTTGATCTGCCTCCCTCAATGGCAAGTTTGACAACATCCTCAAGAGAATCGCTTTCTTCAACTGCATCAATATCAGTACGGTGCGTCATAATATCACCGGCATTCAGATCGTCAAACTCAAAAATGTTGTTAATCATTTCACGCTGATTTTTTTCAAGCTCTCCGACCTGCTCGTCACCCTCAACCAACTGTTTTATTTCCTGTTCGGTTGAGCTTTCTTTTTTAAACAGCTTCAGTAGACCACTGCCCATACAGGCGCATTCCTCCATATATAATAATATTTTGGATTATTATATAATAAATGATTTAATTTGTAAAGCCTTATAGAATATGTTATAATGATTCTTCGGTGATACTATGCTTGATTTAATTAAAGAGGACAATGTCTGGAACACGCTGAAAAACGACAACAAGCCCGTCATTGTGTACGGTATGGGCAACGGGGCACAGAAAATCATGGACACAATGGCTCAGTACAATATTGAGGTAAGCGGTATTTTTGCCAGCGACGAATTTGTACGAGGTCATTCTTTTTTAGGCCACAGAGTTTATAAATACAGCGAAATATGCCAAAAATACAGGGATTTCAATGTTGTATTGGCCTTTGCGACAAGAATGGACAATGTTATTGATAACATTATAAAAATCAACAAAACTCACAAAGTATTTGCGCCGGATGTTCCCATTGCGGGCGACGGCCTTTTTACGAAAGAATATGTCCTTGAAAACGAAAAGGATTTTGATTTTGTCTACGATCATCTTGCCGACAAAGAGAGCAAAAGGATTTACTGCGATATTATTAATTTTAAAATAAGCGGTAAAATTGATTACCTCACAGGCACTTTTTGCGAAAAAGAAAAGATATACAAAAATATATTAAAACTTTCGGACAATGAAACAATAGTTGATTTGGGCGCGTATGACGGGGATACCATAAGAGAATTCACACAGTACACACAGGGAAAATACAGAAAAATCTATGCACTTGAGCCTGACGGAAAAAACTTTAAAAAGCTTTCGGCAAATACCGCTCATATGGAAAATATAAAGCTTTACAACATGGGAGCGTGGGATAAAGAGGATACTCTTATTTTTTCAAAAAAGGCGGGCAGAAATTCAAAAATTTCAGCGCAGGGAGAATTTGTAAAAGTTACGGACATTGACACACTCATCGGTGACGATGTGGTATCCATGATAAAAATGGACATTGAGGGCAGCGAGCTCAGAGCACTGTGCGGCAGTGAGAAAATAATAAAAAAGTATTCTCCAAAACTGTATATATGCGCCTATCACCGCAACGAGGATTTATTTGCTTTGGGCAAAAAAATTATTCAACTCAACAGTCACTATAAACTTTATTTCAGACACAGCAAATATATTCCTGCCTGGGAAAGTAATTTCTACGCTATTTGTGATTGACTATATTATTTATTTCGTCTATAATTAATATAGTGTTTATCATTATTTTCGGGGAAATATAAATGATTACTTTTATATACGGATTGATTGTTTTTTTCGCCTGTGTTATAGGTGCGGTTGTCGGAATGGGCGGAGGTGTAATCATAAAGCCGTTTCTTGATGTGTTTGGCTATCATAGCGTTGAGGTTGTGGGTTTTATATCAACCTGCGCTGTTTTCGCAATGAGCATAAGCTCATCTATAAAGCATATGCGCTCCAAAACAAAAATCGACACCAAAATTGTTTTGCTTTTATCTTTCGGCTCTATTCTCGGAGGAATTATCGGAAATGAGATTTTTGACGCTGCTTTTGAAAAATTCAATCAAAATATCGTCAAAGGTATTCAAGCCGTAATTATTGCCGCATTTATAATTTTTGTCATTATATATGTCAATTCAAAAAATATCAAGTCATTTAAAGTAAAAAATCCGATTATTATTGTTTTTGCGGGTCTTATGTTAGGTCTGTTGAGTGCATTTTTGGGTATCGGTGGAGGTCCGATTAACACTACATTTCTTGTTTTACTGTTTTCGTTTACCGTAAAGGAAAGCGCCGTTTACTCGGTAGCAATCATTTTTTTCAGCCAGCTCAGTCAGCTTGCTGCCATTTTTATAAACAACAGATTCGAGCCATATTATCAGTACGCGGGTATTATAGTGGTTGTGATGATTGTTGCGGTGTTCGGCGGAATTATCGGCTCAAAACTAAACAAGAAGCTGTCTAACAATATTATTACCAAGGTTTTCTCGGCAACACTTGCTTTTGTTGCCTTAGTGAATATATACAATGCGGTAACGGGATTTAGCGCATTATATAAATAATTACAGGAGAGAGGTTTATGAAACAAAAAAACATAATCTTCTACTTTTCCGACCAACAGCGATGGGACACGGTTAACGAAGAAGTAACCCCAAACCTCTGGCAGTTGGCAAAGGAGGGTGTTCTTTTTGAGAACAACTTTACCTGCCAGCCTGTCTGCGGGCCTGCAAGAGCCTGCCTGCAAACGGGAGTATATGCAACGCAATGCGGTTGTTACTGGAACGGAATTCCGCTTCCGGAAGATATAACGCCCCTTGCGCATTACTTTAACGAAGCAGGCTATGACACCGCCTATATCGGCAAGTGGCATCTTGCGTCAAACAGACTTCCGGGGATAGGACTTCACTGTGAAAAAACTGCTGTACCAAAGGAAAAGCAGGGCGAGTACAAATACTGGCGGGCTGCCGATGTACTTGAGTTCACATCACACGGATACGACGGTTTCGTATTTGACGGGGACGGAAACAGGCTTGACTTCAAGGGCTACAGAGCAGACTGCATAAATGATTTTGCACTTGAATACCTTGATAAAAGAGATAAGAGCAAACCATTTTTTATGTTTGTAAGTCAGCTTGAGCCGCATCATCAAAATGATCACCACACTTATGAGGGATACAAAGAAACGGTTGAAAAATACAAAGATTACCCTATTCCCGATGATTTAACCTTTCTCAAGGGTGACTATGAAGAAATGTATCCCGATTACATATCGGCAATCAACAGGCTTGATTACAATGTCGGAAGGCTTGTTGACAAGCTCAAAAAGCTCGGAATTTATGACGATACAATCATTATTTATACTTCCGATCACGGAAGCCATTTTAAAACAAGAAATCCGGAATACAAGCGAACCTGCCACGAAAGCGCAACTCATACACCTTTAATAATAAAAGGCGGAGGATTTGAGGGCGGAAAGAGAGAAAAAAGGCTCTCCTCGCTGATTGATATACCGCCTACTCTGCTCTCAATGGCAGGAATCAGCATACCGGACAGTTATATGGGAATGGATCTCACTAAGCAGATTGATAATCCGAATGAAAAGCGAGACTGCGTATTTATGCAGATAAGCGAAAGCCAGTGCGGCAGAGCAATACGAACGGACAGGTTCAAATACTCTGTGCGAAGTGCGGGAATAACAGGATATGTCCATCATTCGGCAAAAGCTTATTTTGAGGATTATCTGTATGATCTTGAAAAGGATCCGACAGAAAAAAACAATCTGATAAAAGATCCGCGGTACAGCCACATTAGACAGGAACTTAAATATCTGCTCATCAGGCAGATGAAAGAAGCTCAGGAAGAAGCACCTGTTATTCTTCCTGCCATAATAAAAAGGAGAAAATAATGAGCGAACAGAAAAAATATTTAACCATGAAAGAGCGTATATGCTTTACAGTCGGCGCATTCGGAAGATCGGGCATATACACGCTTATGACAATGTTTACACTTGTGTTCTTCCAAAACGGCGCAGGTCTTACCTTAGAACAGGGTACAACGATCATACTTATAGGCAGAGTATTTGACGCTCTCAACGATCCCGTTATGGGTATGATTGTTGACAGAACGAGATCAAAGTGGGGCAAAATGCGTCCTTATCTTTTATTCGCGCCTGTACCTATTGCCGTGTGCACCATTCTTCTATTTACCGCTCCGTTTCAGGACGGCTCCACCGCCGCATTTATATGGGCGTTAGTCACCTATATCCTCTGGGGTGTTTCATTCACCATTCAGGATGTTCCTTTCTGGGGACTCTCATCTGTTATCACGCCTCTTGAAAGCGAAAGAACAAGCTTTCTTTCAACGGCAAGGCTCGGCTCAACTTTCGGCGGAATTCTTCCTGCACTTCTTGTTCCGATACTCTATCAGAGCAACATGGGATATTCAAAAGGCTTCTTTGTAAGCGCTGTAATATTTGCGTTTATGGGATGCGGACTTTCCATTCTTATTTTCTTTGTTTCCAAGGAAAGAGTTCCCAAGATGGATCACACACCGTCATTCAAGGAAACATTTGTTGTTCTCGGCAAGGATAAACTCCTCATTATCGTTATCTTTGCTTCCATTCTCGGCTCGACAATGGTAACCGCAAATCAAAGCGCGGACTATATAGGAAACTATCTCATCATCCAGAATTACACGGATTTCAGCCAGATATTTGACAGCGCCGGCAATTTAATTCAAAATGTAGACGCCGCCAAAGCATATGATTTCTTTATTCCGCGCGGAACGATTGTAACTACACTCACGGTTGCAATCGGCGTCGGAATGGTCCCTGCAATGGCAATATTCCCTATGTTGAGAAAGAAATTTTCCCTCAAACAAATATATATCGGATCGGCCCTTTTCGGATTTGCAGTACACATACTTTGTTATATTGTATTTGCACATGATGTAACCAAAATCAATGTTTTCATCTTATGGGTACTCCTCTTCCTCATGGGACTTCCGCTTGGCATCTACAATGTAATAACATATGCGCTGATTGCCGACTCGGTTGATTATCTTGAATGGAAAACAGGTGAAAGACACGAAGGTGTATGCTTCTCTTTCCAGACCTTCCTTTCAAAGGTAAACGCAGCAATAGCTACATTTGTTTTCGGTCAGATACTCGGCAAGACAGATTTCAAGCCTGTTGACAAAACACTTGTTGATATCGCAGGCAGACAGATTTTCTTTGAACAGTCAACGCAGACTCAAAAAATGCTTTTAGCTCTCGTTACGATTATACCCGCAGTCGGCTTTATTCTCACCATCATTCCCATGTTCTTCAACGATTACACAGGAAAGAATAAGGAAAATGCGCAGAAAGAGCTCGAGGAGGCACGCTCAAAAAGAGCATAGTATCGTCAGTCAGATTATAAAAATTATAAAAAAACTCCGTCTCATTAGACGGGGTTTTTCTGTTTATATATTTATGCATAAAATTTTCAGTTTTACGCGCATATCTGCAAATACTATTCAAAGATAAAAAGCTGTTGACATATACCCCATACAGGTATATAATATACCTGTATGGGGTATATGGAGGTGAATAAAAATGAAGGACAATTGCGTACACTGTCATAAAACAAAAGAGCGCACTGAGCAGGAATACAAGGCTCTTATTAACAGACTGAATCGCATTGAAGGTCAAATACGCGGAATAAGAGGTATGCTCGAGAAAGATGCATATTGCACTGACATAATCGTTCAGGTAGCCGCAGCTAATGCAGCATTAAATGCTTTTAACAAGGAGCTGCTGGCAAATCATATTAAAACATGCGTTGCAGATGATATCAGAAACGGTAAGGATGAAACGATTGACGATCTTTTAAAAACGCTGCAAAAACTGATGAAATAGGGAGGTGTCGGAACAGATGACTCAATATGCAGTAACAGGAATGAGCTGTGCCGCCTGCAGTGCAAGAGTGGAAAAGGCTGTGCTAAAAGTAAAAGGTGTAACCTCATGCTCTGTCAGTCTGCTTACAAATTCAATGGGAGTGGAAGGCACTGCAACCCCGGCTCAAATCATTTCAGCCGTAGAGGCGGCAGGATACGGAGCGTTTGTAAAGGGAAAGGCGGCCGACAGTACTCTATCAGATGATGACATATTAAAGGACAAAGAAACTCCAAAAATAAAAAAACAGCTTATTGCATCACTGTTCTTTTTAATCGTGCTGATGTATATATCTATGGGGCATGCGATGTGGAATTTTCCCCTTCCCTCCTTCCTGTCAAAAAATTATATAGCAATAGGCTTAATTCAGCTATTGCTGACAGCTATTATAATGGTTATAAATCAGAGATTTTTTATCAGCGGTTTTAAGGCTCTTTTTAACAAAGCGCCGAATATGGATACACTTGTTGCACTCGGCGCCGGAGCTGCTTTTGTATACAGCACATACACATTATTCGCGATGACCGACGCACAACTTGTCGGCAACAGTGAAGCGGTAATGCATTACCTTATGCACGAATTTTATTTTGAATCTGCCGCAATGATTCTGACACTCATAACCGTAGGAAAAATGCTTGAAGCAAAATCCAAGGGAAAAACTACCGATGCGCTCAAAGGTCTTATGAAACTTGCGC
>CANQZA010000015.1 GCA_947628175.1 uncultured Clostridia bacterium
GTGGTGGGATCTTCTGAATAAAAGGTTTTCTTTATAAATCCTTTTTCTTTTAACTGAGATATGGAGTATATGGCAGAGCATGTCAAAGGAATTTTTATTGCGTTTGCCTGTGCCTTTGCCACACATATTTTTGGTGCGGTTCTATCCTCATTTACCTTTAGAAAAAGAAGTCTGAAGGAAAGGGGGATTTACCATTATGGTATGATTTTGTCAAATGCCGCCTTTCTGGCGCTCCCTCTGGCAAAAAGTGTTGTAGGCGACGAGGGAATTTTTTATTGTTCCGTTTATGTGGCGGTATTCAATATCGTTGCGTTTACATACGGTATATATGAAATATCGGGGCACGAGGCAAAAATTGATTTTAAAAAGCTCATACTTAACCCCGGTTCAATGGCTGTTCTAATCGGACTGCCCCTCTTCTTTTTGCAGCCGGATATTCCGTATTCAATAGAGTATCCCATGCAGCTTATCGGTAACTGCAATTCGCCTATGGCAATGATTGTGTTCGGAACCTTTTTTGCCAATTCCAATTTCAAAAATTTACTGGTAAAAAAAGAACTTTATTTTGCGTCGCTTATCAGATTGGCGGTTATTCCGCTTTGCATGCTCGGCATATATTATTTGTGCGGAGTGAGGGGACAGCTTCTTGTATCCATGATGATATCAAGCTGTGCGCCTACTGCTACAAACACTGCCATGTATGCCGCAAAATATGACAACGATACAGCTCTGGGGTCTGAGATTGCCGCTCAGTCGTCGCTTTTTTCGATTATCACAATGCCTGTTATTGTTGCAGTCGCATCTGTGATTTAAGGATACAATTGTAAATTTTATTTGAAATTAATAGACATTTGTTGATTTACTTTCTTGTTTATTCTATAATTATACTTGTATGAATGATGAGTAGGGATATATGAATATAATTAAGAGGGTGATTTTAATGAAGTTAGTAGTAGCTATAGTATCAAACAAGGATGTCGCCAAGCTTATTTCCGCAATTAGTGCCGATGGTTATTTTGCGACCAAAATATCAACCTCCGGTCAGTTTCTTGAGGGAGGGCATACAACGATTCTTATGGGAATTGACGATAATAAGCTGGAAAATTTGTTTTCCATAATAGAAAAAAATGTTACAAAGCGTGTGGTGCGAAAAGTCGGTGTTGAGAGCACAATAGAAGGCTCTCTGCTGAAAAAGCCTGTTAATGTTGACGAATACGGTGCGGTTGCATTTGTGGTGAATGTTGAGGAATTTAAGAAGTTTTAGATATGAATTCTAACGGTTTTAAGGGAAATGAAAAAATCATGAATCGGCTTGGAATCCTTTTGGATTCCGGGCGGTTTCCGCATGCAATCATTCTTGAAGGCGAGCAGGGAATAGGCAAAAAAACCTTGGCAAGGCTTATAGCCGCGGCGCTTGTGTGCCGAGGTGAGGATAAACCTTGTATGCATTGCACGCAGTGCCGCAAGGCCTCTGAAAACATACATCCTGATATATTTGAATATGTTGCTTCGGGTGCGGTTCACTCCTTTCATGTCAATACTGTTAGGCAGATTATTAATGACGCTTATATTCGCCCGAACGAGGCTGATTACAAGGTCTATATTCTCGGTAACGCCGATTGTATGAATGAGTCAGCGCAAAATGCAATTCTTAAAATTCTGGAAGAACCGCCCGCCTACGCTGTATTTATACTAACTGTTCAGTCAAAAAGCGTGCTTTTGAATACTGTTTTATCACGCGCTGTTGTTTTGAGCCTCAATCCTGTTGAGATTACTCAGGGAGCAAACTATATTGTTGATAATATGCAGGGGATTGATTTTGACTCTGCCCAAAATGCCCTAAAGATTTCCAACGGTAATATCGGAAAGGCTGTTGAGAGTCTGCAAAGCAGCAGATCAAGCGACCTGGCAGAAGTATGCGTCAAAATCTGTGACGCACTGACAGACTCGGACGAGTTTTTTTTGATGAGTCTTTGTTCCTCTTTTCAGAAAGACAGGCAGTCGGTAGTTTTCGCAACGGAATTTCTTAAAAATATCTTCAGGGATGCATTGGTATTGCCGCAATCGCAGGATTTGATATCGGGACAGTACGATTGTGCAAGAAGGCTTAAATTAAAGCTTACCAAGCAAAATCTCGTTGACCTGATTGCACAGTGTGATGAGTTAAAAAAAATGGCTCAAATGAATATAAATAATGCTTTATTAATTACAAAAATCTGTTACGCCCTCAGAGAGGCGGTAGGCAGATAGGGGATAGTGTGAACATCACATTATCCTGATTATATTGCAGCCTGAAAGGATATGGTGATTGAAATGACAATGGTTGTTGGTGTCCGCTTCAAGGACACGGGCAAAATGTATTATTTTGATCCTAAAGATTTTATAATAAAAAAAGGTCAGCATCTGATAGTGGAAACCTCCAAGGGATTGGAATGCGGTGTTGCGCATACAGAAAATAAAGAGGTAGAGGACGACGATGTGGTATTGCCGTTAAAGCCTGTTATCAGAATTGCGTCAGAAAAAGATATGGCCGTTCTTGCCGAAAATAAGCGCCTTGAAAAAGAGGCACTTGCAATCTGCGCTGAGAAGATTGATAGTCATGGTCTGGATATGCGGCTGACAGATGCTGAATATTCTTTTGATAGATCCAAGATTATATTTTATTTTACTGCTGACGGAAGAGTTGATTTTCGTGAGCTGGTAAAGGATCTCGCATCCGTTTTTCATACGAGGATAGAACTTCGTCAGATAGGTGTAAGAGATGAGAGCAGGCTGCTCGGCGGTCTTGGGATATGCGGCAGACCGTTTTGCTGTTCAACCTTTCTTGATGATTTTCATTCTGTTACCATAAAAATGGCGAAGGATCAAGGGCTTTCTCTGGCTCCGGGAAAAATAAGCGGAACATGCGGCAGGCTGATGTGCTGTCTTAAATATGAACAGAATTCATATGAGTATCTTAACAAAATCACTCCCGCCAAGGGTACGGTCGTTGATTGCAGAGAGGGCAGAGGAAAGGTTGTTGACGCTTCGCTTCTTACAGGTAAGCTCAAGGTTCAGCTTGACAGCTCTCCTGAGGGACTGCCTGTTGTTGTTGACAGAAACGCTGTCAGAATTGTGAGAGAAACAGGTAATTTTTCCAGGCAAAAACAGGAAAAAGCCGTTAAAGAATAAAAACGACTTGATTTTTAAGGCTTATACTGCTATATTTAGAATATAGATTGATGTAGGAGGTGTTTTTAATGGCATATAAGATTTCAGACGATTGTATTTCATGCGGCGCATGCGCAGCTGAATGTCCTGTAGGTGCTATTTCAGAGGGTGACGGAAAATTCGTTATTGATGCTGATACATGTATCGAATGCGGTGCTTGTGAAAGTGTCTGCCCTGTAGGCGCTCCTTCACAGGATTAGTTTATTGCTTAAAAACATATATAAAAGCCGTTCCGAATGGAGCGGCTTTTAAACTTTTATTATTGATTTGCTTTGGTAAAGAATATTACTATCCAGTAATAGATGGGTATAATCAGAAACAGCAGAGCAAGATATCCCCATGCCCCCGTTATAAAGCTTAGGATCAGATATACAGTGACAATGAGCTCGGGAACAGGAAGAAGAATACGGAATACTTTATTGTTATTTGCCTTGCAGGCTATGGCAATTCTGTAGTAAATCGGTATTGTCAGAAAGATAATCCACAGCGGGTGCCATATATCAAATATCATTGACAGTGCGACATAAAGTATTACTACAATGATAGAATACGGAAATTTAAACAGATTTGACGCAATCTTAGGATAAATTCCGAAGTCATTTGCCTTGGAAAGAATTGATTTTGCTTTTCCTTTAATATCCCTGCCCTTTTTATTTGTGTTTTTGATAATAACTTTATCCGAGGAAGTATTTAAAAGCTCGTCAACCGAAATTCCGTATAGTTTTGCGAGCGCTATAAGATTATCTGTATCGGGCGATGATTCGGCTCTCTCCCATTTTGATATTGCCTGACGGCTTATTCCGAGTTTTTCGGCGAGCACATCCTGACTGTAACCGTTCATTTTTCTGAGTTGTTGTAATCTGTTTGCAGTTACTAAATCCATAAATTTAATCCTTTCGTTTCAGATGTTTTTCTATGACAATAATTTTACCAAAACTTGCATAAAAATGCCATATATTTTAGTTTGCAAAAAAGTTTTTTTGGGGCAACTATCGGTTTCACACCAGATTTAAAATCAATTTTTATAGATTTTATATATTTTACTTTTCATGTCTTATGAAATTTTCGTAAAAATAATATAGGTAATATTTTGTTTTTATATAAAATTACAAAATTTGCAAAAGATGTAAAAAAACGGCAAAAGGTATTTAAAATTTTTTTGAAACATTGTATAATTAGCGTATAGCATTCTTGTTGTCGGATAAATCAAATATTGAGGCATAATAGTACTGTATAGGCATTAAAACAATTAGAAATTTTCGGGAGGAAAAATAAATGGAAGCTTGGAGAAATTTCAAACGAGGCGTATGGTGTGACGAAATCAATGTGAGTAATTTCATAAAAATGAATTATACGCCTTATGACGGTGATTCATCGTTTCTTGCGGGTCCGACAGAACGAACAAAGATTGTTCTTGATAAGGTGAAAAAGCTTCTTGTCAAAGAAAATGAAAACGGCGGTGTGCTCGATGTTGATGCAAGCAAGGTGCTGACAATTCTTTCACACGGTCCGGGATATGTTGACAGGGAGAGAGATATCATTGTAGGTCTTCAGACAGATGAACCGCTGAAAAGGGGCGTATCTCCTTTTTCGGGTTACAGAAATGCAGTTCAAGCATGCCGTGCATACGGATATGAAATGTCCGATAAGGTAAAGGATGAATTTATATACAGAACCACTCATAATACAGGCGTTTTCCGAGCGTATACGGATGTTATGAAAAAAGCGCGCCATGCAGGTATTTTGACAGGTTTGCCTGACGCGTACGCCCGCGGAAGAATTATAGGCGATTACAGAAGAGTCGCACTTTACGGCATGGATTATCTTATTGAGCAAAAAAAGCTTGATAAGCAGGAGATAGGAAATGCCGATGTTTTTGATGAAGAGGTTATACATCTTCTTGAGGATCTTTCAAAACAGCTTGATTTTATGAGCCAGCTCAAGGAGCTTGCTCTTGAGTACGGTTATGATATAGCAAGACCTGCCGAAAATGCGAAAGAGGCAATTCAGTGGCTGTATTTCGGATATCTCGGTGCTATTAAGGAGCAAAACGGAGCGGCAAACTCAATAGGCAGAATTGCTGAATTTATCGACTGTTATATCCAGAGGGATATAGATGAGGGCGTGCTTGACGAGAAGGGCGCTCAGGAGCTTATAGACGATCTTGTTCTCAAACTCAGGCTTGTTCGTCATCTTCGCACACCTGAATATAATGAGCTTTTTGCAGGCGATCCTGTATGGGTGACACTTGCCCTTGCAGGTGTTACGGGAGAGGGAAGGTCAATGTGCTCAAAGACCTCGTTCCGTGTTCTTCAGACGCTCTATAATCTCGGTCCTTCCGCCGAGCCGAATATCACCGTGCTGTGGTCGGAGCATCTTCCGCAGGGCTTTAAGGATTTTTGCGCTCAGGTTTCAATTGATACGGATTCAATACAGTATGAAAATGATGATGTTATGAGAAGAATGTACGGTGATGACTATGCCATTGCCTGCTGTGTGTCTGCTATGAAAATGGGCAAGCAGATGCAGTTTTTCGGAGCACGGTGCAATCTTGCAAAGGTTTTGCTTATGGCTCTCAACGGAGGCAGAGACGAGATCGGAGCGGAGCAGATAGCTCCCGAGGGCAAAATCTTTGATGAAGAGGTTTTGGATTACAAAGAGGTTGTTCACGCATACAAAAAATATCTTTCATGGATGGCAAGGCTCTATGTCAATACAATGAATGTTATCCACTATATGCATGATAAATATGCTTATGAAAGACTTATGATGTCGTTTCACGATACTGATGTCGAAAGGCTTATGGCATTCGGCATATCCGGTATGTCTGTTGTAACAGATTCTCTTTCGGCAATTAAATATGCTAAGGTTACACCGATAAAAGACGAAAGAGGCATCATAAACGATTTTACCGTTGAGGGAGAATTCCCCAAATACGGCAATGATGATGACAGGGTGGATTTTATTGCGAAAGAACTTGTCGAGTTTTTTTACAAGGAGCTGTGCAAGACGCCCGCGTACCGTTCTGCCAAGCATACACTCTCCATTCTCACAATCACATCAAATGTTATGTACGGTAAAAAGACAGGTGCAACACCTGACGGCAGAAAGGCTGGCGAGCCGTTCGCACCCGGCGCAAATCCTATGCACGGCCGTGATTTTGAGGGTGCTCTGGCGTCTCTCAACTCTGTTGCAAAGCTTGATTATGCGTGTTGCCAGGACGGTATTTCAAATACCTTCTCCATTACACCTGACACCCTTGGCAAAAATAAGGATGAGCGGATAAAGCATCTGACAACAATGCTTGACGGGTATTTTGCGCAGGACGCTCATCACCTGAATGTAAATGTTTTAAACCGGGAAAAGCTTATTGCGGCTATGAACGATCCGACGCTTTATCCGTCACTGACAATCAGGGTAAGCGGCTATGCGGTGAACTTTAACAAACTTACAAGGGAAAAACAGGAAGAGGTTATTTCAAGAACCTTCCACACATCATTATGATGAAAGCTGATATTCATTCGTTTGAATCCATGGCGGCTCTCGACGGTGACGGTATAAGATATGCCGTGTTTTTTACAGGCTGTCCGCTTCGCTGCCTGTATTGCCATAACCCCGATACATGGTTTAAATCCGGCAAAGCGTGGTCGTCACAGGATTTATTAAACAAAATTAAAAGGTACAAGCCATATTTTAAAAACGGCGGCGGCGTCACTTTTTCGGGAGGCGAGCCGCTGCTTAATTCTGATTTTATAAATGAAACAGGCGCGATGCTGAAAGCTGAGGGAATCAACTACGCGCTTGATACTTCGGGCAGCGTGGAGATGACCGAAAGTGTAAGAAAAGCCATTGACGGTGCAGAGCTTGTAATTCTTGATGTGAAATTCTATGATAAAACGGATTACGAGAAATACACGGGCGGCTGTTTTGAACACTTTGTCAAAATAGGAAAATACTGCTCAGAAAAGGGAATAAGGCTTTGGCTTCGAACGGTGATTGTGCCCGGAATAAATGATTCAAAAGAGGACATAAAAAAATATGCCTTGTTTTCCGGGCAGTTTTCGTTTGAAAAGTATGAGCTTCTTGCTTTTCACACAATGGGCTTTTTTAAATATGATAATCTTGGTATACAAAATCCCCTGTCTGATACACCCCCTATGGAAAAGGAAAGATTGTATCACCTTCAGGAACTGCTGAATACAACCATTAAGCAACAGAATTAAAAAAAGGTATCTTTGTATATGTTTGTTAAATTATTGGCAATTGACTGGAATTTGGCGAAAATTCTCACAAAATTATTGTGAACTTATTGTCATTTTTATGATAAATGCAGAAATTACACAAAAATGTTGCATTTATTATATTTATAATATTATTATATTTACTGTTCTACGGTTAAAATCCGCTTTATATATTAGCATAATGACAACAATCAACGGAGGCAAAATAAATGGCAAAAGAAATCATTGACAGTGTTGAAAAGCTTGAGCAGGAGATTGCCCGTGTACGAAAGGCACAGCAGGAGTTTTCAACATTTTCACAGGAGCAGGTGGATAAAATTTTCTTTGAAGCGGCCATGGCTGTCAACAAAGCAAGAATTCCGCTTGCAAAAATGGCTGTTGAGGAAACGGGCATGGGCGTTGTCGAGGATAAGGTTATTAAAAACCACTATGCGGCAGAATATATCTATAACGCATATAAAAACACAAAAACCTGCGGTGTTATTGAGGAGGACAAAGCATACGGAATCATAAAAATTGCCGAGCCTATCGGTGTAATCGCGGCTGTTATTCCTACAACAAATCCAACCTCAACCGCCATTTTCAAAACACTTATCGCGCTTAAAACAAGAAACGGTATAATTATTTCTCCGCACCCGAGGGCAAAAAAATCCACTGCCGCTGCGGCTAAGATTGTTCTTGATGCAGCTGTTGCAGCGGGAGCACCGGAGGGTATTATTTCCTGGATTGATGCGCCGTCGCTTGATATGACAAATCTTGTTATGAAAGAGGCGGATATCATTCTTGCAACCGGCGGTCCCGGTATGGTAAAGGCAGCATATTCAAGCGGAAAGCCCGCACTGGGAGTCGGTGCCGGAAATACACCTGCGATTATTGACGAAAGCGCTGACATTCTTAAGGCGGTCAATTCCATTATTCATTCCAAGACCTTTGATAACGGTATGATTTGTGCATCGGAGCAGTCCTGTATCGTTGATAAGAAAATATATAAGCAGGTGCGCAATGAGTTTGAATACAGAGGTTGTTATTTTCTCAAGCCTGATGAAATTGAAAAAGTAAGAAAAACAATGATTATAAACGGCTCTCTCAATGCAAAAATTGTGGGTCAGAATCCCTCGACAATAGCCGCTCTTGCGGGTATTAAAGTTCCTGAGGAAACAAAAATTCTGATAGGCGAAGTTGAATCAGTTGATATAAGTGAGGAGTTTGCACATGAAAAACTCTCTCCTATTCTTGCGATGTATAAGAGTGAGAGTTTTGACGATGCTCTTGCAAAGGCAGGCAGACTTGTTGAGGACGGCGGCTTCGGTCATACGGCTTCCCTTTATGTCAATGAGACAACCGAGAGAGAAAAAATAGACAAGTTTGCCGCTCTTATGAAAACATGCCGTATTCTTGTCAATACACCTTCCTCCTTCGGCGGCATAGGAGATCTTTATAACTTTAAACTTGCACCGTCACTCACACTCGGCTGCGGCTCTTGGGGCGGTAATTCAGTATCCGAAAATGTCGGCGTAAAGCATCTGCTCAACATTAAAACTGTTGCTGAAAGAAGGGAAAATATGCTTTGGTTCAGATCACCCGAAAAGGTTTATATCAAAAAAGGTTGTTTGCCTGTTGCCCTTGATGAAGTCGGTAATGTGATGAAAAAGAAAAAGGTCTTTATAGTTACCGATTCCTTTCTTTTCAACAACGGTTACACAAAACCAATCACCGATAAGCTTGACGAAATGGGCATTGTTCATACAACATTTTTTAATGTTGAGCCTGATCCTACTCTTGCGTGTGCAAAAGAGGGTACCGTGCAGATGAATGCCTTTAAGCCGGACTGTATTATTGCTGTCGGCGGCGGTTCAGCAATGGACGCAGCTAAAATTATGTGGGTGCTTTATGAGCATCCGGAGGTTAATTTCTTTGACCTTGCGATGCGATTTATGGATATAAGAAAAAGGGTTTACACCTTCCCTAAAATGGGTGAAAAAGCTTACTTTATTGCCGTTCCGACATCGGCAGGTACAGGCTCAGAGGTTACGCCTTTTGCAGTTATTACCGATGAAGAAAGCTCCACAAAATATCCGCTTGCGGATTATGAGCTTATGCCGAATATGGCAATTGTTGACGCTGATCTAATGATGAATGCGCCAAAGGGGCTTACCTCTGCATCAGGTATTGATGCTGTAACACACGCCCTTGAGGCATATGCTTCCATGATGGCGACCGAATATACAGACGGACTTGCTATTGAGGCGCTCAAAAATATTTTTGAGTATCTTCCAAGAGCATATGACAACGGACCAAATGATCCCACTGCGAGGGAAAAAATGGCAAATGCCGCAACAATGGCGGGTATGGCTTTTGCAAATGCTTTTCTCGGTGTCTGCCACTCAATGGCTCATAAGCTCGGCGCCTTTCATCATCTCCCTCACGGGGTTGCAAACGCGCTGATGATTGATTATGTCATTGAATTCAATTCAAGTGAGGCACCTGCAAAAATGGGTACCTTCAGCCAGTACGACCATCCGTCCACTCTCGGCCGCTACGCTCAGATTGCCGACGCATTGGGTATCAAGGGAAGAAATGATGAGGCAAAGGTAAAGGGGCTCATTAAAAAAATTGACGAGCTCAAGGAATACTGCGGTATCAAAAAGTGTATTAAGGATTATGGTGTTGATGAAAAATATTTCCTTGATAATCTTGATGAAATGGTTGAGCAGGCATTCGATGACCAGTGCACAGGAGCCAATCCGAGACTTCCTCTTATGAGTGAAATAAAGGATATGTACCTGAAAGCCTATTACGGAAAATAAGTTTTTGTTTTAAAGAATAGAAATGATGATATTGCTTTTGAACAGCAGGTAAGTTTATATGAAGATAGGTATTTTAAGCGATATTCATAATAATGTGATTGCTTTAGATGCTGTGCTGAAAAAGTTTGATAAAGAAGACTGTAAACAAGTGATATGTGCAGGTGATATAATCGGGATAGGTCCATATCCGGAAGAAACCGTACAAAGGGTTATGTCCATCCCGAATTTGATTGCCGTCAGAGGAAATCACGAAAAATATTTGTTGGAGGGTATGCCTTCACAGTATCCTAACGATGAAAAAATGGGGTACGAGGAAATGAAGCATCACAAGTGGGAGCATAGCCGCTTATCCGAATCTTCGATTGATTTTTTAAGAAATCTGCCTTATCGTGCGGACTTAACTGCACTTAATAAAAAAATTACAGTTCTCCATTACAGCATGAATAAGAATCATCAGTTTATTTATGCATCAAGCCCAACTGAAAATGATTTGTCCAATATGTTTCAGGGAGAGGATCAGGATATTGTAATATACGGACATAATCACACCTCAAATCTTTGTCATCGACAAGGCAAATGGTTTATCAACAGCGGGTCCGTGGGATGCCCTGCAAAGGAGCGCAATATCGCCAGAGCAGCAATTCTTGAAATATCTGAGGACGGTCATATTTGTGTACAGAGTATTGAGGTTGATTACGATGTATCAAAAGTTCTTGCCGATATTGACCGGCTGAATTATCCCGACGCCCCTGCGATTAAAAAGTTTTTCTTTGGGTGTTCTTCCGCAGTATCAAAACCGTAAAGTGGACAGCAGGCGTTTATTGCGATAAAATAATGGCTTTTTTCAACAATCTCGGAGGAAAAAAGAAACTGTCATCTTTATGAAAAAATATGCGGATAATGACACATAGATATGTTATTTACAGCAATGATAATCACTGCTTACAAGTTTGTTACAGAATAAATTAGGCCGCCGGAGGAATTCCGGCGGCTTTTAAAAATTTTATGAATAGGAAAGATTGAGGCTTTATTTTAAAAGAGATTTATACATTTTAATGTATTCATTAGCGCTCCTGCCCCAGCTCAAGTCACAATCAAGTGCTCTTTGGACAAGTATGTTCCATCCGTTTTTATCACCGTTATACGCATCTACCGCTCTGTAAATTGCACCGAGCATATCGTATGCGTCATACGACTTGAATGTAAAGCCGTTACCCTCTCCGTCGCCTGAGTCGGTTATGGAGTCCTTAAGACCTCCCGTTTCACGCACAATGGGTATTGTTCCGTAGCGCAGTGATACCATCTGTGAAAGACCGCACGGTTCCGACTTGCTCGGCATCAGGAACATATCGGCTCCCGCATAAATCTTTCTTGCCAGATCGGGAACAAATCCGAGCGTCAGACCTACTTTATCTGGGTATTTGTCATGAAGATAGCGGAAGAAATTTTCATACTGCCATTCACCGCTGCCCAAAACAACATACTGAACATTACGCTCATACAGGCTTTTTTCAAGGACCTCCTGCATGAGATCAAAACCCTTGTGACCTACAAGTCTTGAGACAATACCGATAACAGGAGTATCTGCACTTACAGTCATTCCCATCCTTTTTTGGAGCTCTTCCTTGTTCTTTGCCTTTGCGGAGAAATCCTCTGCACTGTAGTTTGCCCATATATCTTTATCTGTTGCGGGATTGTATCCATCGGTGTCAATGCCGTTGAGAATTCCGCACAGCTTCCAGCTTCTTTGATTCAGTATAGGATCAAGACCGTGCGAGAACCATGGATCAAGTATCTCCTTTGCATATGTTGGGGATACGGTGGTAACTTTATTTGCACATTCTATACCTGCTTTCATAAAGTTTACAAGACCGTCGTACAAAATGAGATTGTTGTGTTCGGGGGCTATGCCGAGCACATCGTTTAAAAGCTCGTCACCGTATTTTCCCTGGTATTGGATATTATGGATTGTAAATACTGTTTTGATATTTTCAAATCCCATTGTATTTGCATAATAGCAACTGTAGTAAAGCGGAGTAAGCGCGCTCTGCCAGTCATTGCAGTGGATAATATCAGGTTTCCAATCGATTGCGGGTATGATTTCTATTGCAGCCCGTGCAAAGAAGGCAAATCTCTCAGCATCGTCATAATGACCGTAGATGCCGTCGCGTTTAAAATAATACTGGTTGTCAAGAAAATAGTATATAACGCCGTTTACTTTTGCCTCAAAAATACCGCAGTACTGCCTTCTCCACGAAACAGGAACAGAAATAGAGGTTATAAATTTCATCTTATCCTTATATTCCTGCTTAATGCTGTCATAAAGCGGCATAACGACCCGGCAACCGATAAGCCTTTTTCTCAATGCGACGGGAAGTGATCCTGCCACATCGCCTAAACCGCCTGATGCCATAAACGGCAGCGCTTCAGATGCTACATACAATACTTTCATAAAAAATGCCTCCTATACTCTTGTGTTTTTGGTAAGGCAAACAGGGAAGGTGGCAGCGCCGGAAAGTTCAACCCCATTTTTGATGTTTACATTTTTATCCGCGATTAAGCAGTTGATTTTGGAATTTTCTGCTATAACGGTATCCTGCATCAGTATCGAATCTTTCACAACTGTGTTCTTTCCGATTTTTACGCCTTTGAATATAATACAATTTTCAACCGTGCCCTCAATAATACAACCGTCTGCCACAAGAGAATTTTTCAGTGAAGAATCGGGACCGTATATTGTTGGCATATCATCACGCTCTTTTGTTGAAATAGGTGATGAGAAAAGTTTTGCTCTGTTTTCTTTTTTAAGAAGAGACATGGATATATTATAATAGCTCTGTATCGAATCTATTGTTCCGGCAAAGCAATCCGTAGCATCAAAGGCGTGGATTTTCAGGTTTTTAACATTAGCCATTATAATGTTGCGCTGATAGGAAATTTCATTTTTTGAATGAGCGGAGGTTATAAGCGTTTCCAGAAGGTATTTTTTCATTAACATTATATTGCATGAGTAAAAAACCTCATCCTGCGTGTTTTTATCCAGGCTCATTTCCGTTATTCTTCCGTTTTCGTCAATCTCGTCAAAGCAGAGAACAGAGCCTATATTAGAAGGCATTTTACTCTTTACTCCGAGAATGGTGATGTCCGCACCGCTTTTTTCGTGCGCGTCAAACATTTTTTCATAATCCACCGAAAGAATATGGTTGCAGTCCGACATAAGAACATAATTCTGATTTGACTGCCTGAGAAAATTTATATTTCCGTAGAGTGCGTCAATTCTGTTTCCCCACATTGAGGCGCTGCCGACTGAAAAAGGAGGGAGAAGATAAAGACCGTCTGCTTTTCTGCTCAAATCCCACGGTTTTCCCGTGCCGACATGATCCATAAGTGATTGGAAATTTGAATTTGTTACTACCCCTATTTTTGATATACCGCTGTCTACCATATTTGAAAGAGGAAAATCTATAAGCCTGTAGCGTGAACAGAACGGAACGGAGCCCATAGTCCTCATTGCGGTAAGAGAGTCAAGTGCCTCTTCGTGAACATTGGCAAATACTATGCCTAAAACCTTTTTACCGTTCATTGCTTATACCTCCTCTCCCGATTTTATCATTACTCCGGGTTCTATATATTTATTTTTAGTGATTTTTGCTTTTGCACCGATTACCGCTATGCCCCAGTTTTCGGGATTTTCAAGCTTCTCGGGAATTTCACCGATTTGTGCGTCCTCATCTATCACTGCGTCTTCGGCAACGATTGAGTAGTATACCTTTGCACCTTTTTTTATCGTTGCGCCCGGCATTACGACACTGTATTTGACGCTTGCGCCCTCTTCAATCGTTACATTGGATGATATAACGCTGTAATCAACATCACCTTCAATTTCACAGCCTTCGCTGATTGAGGAGTTTTCCACAACAGCATTCTTTCCTATATAATGAGGAGGAGCCATCGGATTTCTTGAGTAAATCCTCCAGCTTGTATCACTTAAATCAAGATTAACATTAGGATTAATAATATCAAGATTTGCTTCCCAAAGAGAGTCTATAGTTCCAACATCCTTCCAGTAGCCCTTGAATGGGAAGGCAAACATTTTTTCTCCCGCATTGAGCATTGTGGGAATGATGTTTTTACCAAAGTCATTTGAGGAACCCGCAGTGTTTTCATCCTGAATAAGATATTGTTTTAATTTATCCCAGCTGAATACATAAACGCCCATTGACGCCTTATTGCTCTTTGGCTCGGCAGGCTTTTCGGCAAATTCATATATTTCATCGTTATCTCTTGTAGCAAGAATTCCGAAACGCGACGCTTCCTCCCACGGAACCTCAAGTACCGCGATTGTACACGCGGCATCGTTCTTCTTATGAAAATCAACCATTTTTCCGTAATTCATTTTGTAAATATGGTCGCCTGATAGAATAACAACATATTCCGGATCGTACTTTTCAATAAAATTTATGTTCTGGTAAATCGCGTTGGCAGTACCTTTGTACCACTCTGCGCCGCCGATTGCCTCATAAGGAGAAAGAATATGAATTCCGCCGTTCTGACGGTCAAGATCCCATGGCTGTCCGTTGCCGAGGTAGTCGTTGAGTTCAAGAGGCTGATACTGCGTCAGTACACCTACTGTATAAATACCGCTGTTTACACAGTTTGAAAGAGGGAAATCAATAATTCTGTAATTGCCGCCGTACGGAACGGCAGGCTTTGCAATATTTTTTGTAAGGACTCCGAGACGGCTTCCCTGACCGCCTGCAAGAAGCATTGCTACAACATTAGTTTTGTGTGCCATTTTGTTTCTCCTTATATTTTGTTTGTTTTAATTCAAGGTATGTTGCGGAAAGACCGTTGAGCCTGATTCCGATACTGTTCTCACAGCCGTGTATCGGAACCGGCTTTGATTTGTATGTTCCAGATATTCTGGCTTTTGTTCCGCCGTATCTTTCGAGTGAAGTGTCAAAGACAACCTTGTATGTTCCGCTTTCCGGAACGCCTATTCTATACTCGTCAAAGCTGTTTGGAGTGAAATTAAACACTGCAATTAACTCCCTTGCGTCTTTAGCGATTCTTCTGAAAGCAATTACTGAATTTGCGTTATCCTCGCTTGAAATCCATTGAAAACCCTCCCAGCTATAATCAATTTCCCAAAGTGCGGGCGTGTTTTTATAAAATGTGTTGAGCTCTCTGGTGAAATTTTGAAGCTTAGAATGTTTTTCATAATCAAGAAGCATCCAGTCAAGCCCCTGCTTGTAATTCCATTCGATAAACTGACCGAATTCGCTTCCCATAAAAAGGAGCTTTTTGCCGGGATGTGCGAACATATACGCAAGAAACAGCCTGATGCCGTCAAATTTCATATCATAATCGCCGGGCATTTTATTTATGAGGCTACATTTGCCGTGAACGACCTCGTCGTGGCTTATCGGCAGAATAAAGTTTTCGCTGAACGCATAGAAAAAGCTGAAGGTGATACAACTGTGGCTGCCTTTTCTGAACAGAGGATCAAGTGATGTATAGCGGAGCATATCGTTCATCCAACCCATATTCCACTTGAAATTAAAGCCGAGTCCTCCGATGTCGGTAGGCATTGTAATCATAGGCCATGCGGTTGATTCCTCGGCAATCATCATTACCTCGGGATGCTCTTTGAACATCGCACAGTTGAGATCCTTGAAAAATTCAACTGCTTCAAGATTTTCTCTTCCGCCGTGTTTGTTGGGTACCCACTGGCCGTCCTCTCTGCCGTAATCCAGATAGAGCATTGAGGCGACGGCGTCAACTCTTAAACCGTCAAAGTGAAATTGGTCAACCCAGTACATGGCAGATGAGATAAGAAAGGATTTAACTTCACTCTTTGCGTAGTCAAATACTCTTGTTCCCCATTCCTTATGTTCACCTTTTCTGAGGTCTGAATATTCATAAGTGCATTTGCCGTCAAATTCGTAAAGTCCGTGTGCATCCTTTGGAAAATGTGCAGGAACCCAGTCAAGGATAACCCCTATGCCGTTTTTGTGACACGCATCAATAAAATACATCAGATCATCGGGAGTACCGTATCTTGAAGTTGGAGCAAAATAGCCTGTTACCTGATAGCCCCATGAGCCGTCAAACGGATATTCCATTATGGGCATCATCTCAATATGTGTGTAGCCCATATCCTTTACATATGGTACAAGTTCATGCGCCATCTGACGGTAGGAAAGGGTTTCTCCGTTTTCGTGCCGTTTCCATGAGCCGAAATGGATTTCATAAATATTAACAGGTTTATCAAGTATGCTGCCGCTTGAGGCGGTTTGTTTCCACTTATCGTCCCCCCATTTGTAGGAGCCTGTTTCATAAACTTTTGAAGCGGTTCCGGGTCTGGTCTCACAATGAAAGGCATATGGGTCAGACTTCATATTTTTTGTTCCCGAAGGTGTTGTAATCGCATATTTGTAGCAGTCATAAATTTCAACATTGTCAATGACCGCCTCCCAAATTCCGTATGAAATCTGATTCATCACATTTTCGTTTTCATTCCAGTTATTGAAATCGCCTGTAACAGATACAGATGCAGCGTGAGGCGCCCATACTCTGAAGACAAAAGTATTACCTTTAATTCTATGACAGCCGAAGAATTCATATGCTTTATAGTTTTTGCCGCTGTGAAAAAGGTAAAGCGGAAATTCATACTCCTTCCTGACCTTAGCCATTAAAATCATCTCCTTATGGGTATATTTTACATCTATATTCCCATAATAGCATTTCTATGAGCATTAATCAAGCGGTTTTTGGTTAGTTTGTTACAAAAAAAATAATTTTTTTTTAAAAATCTGTATATTTTGATACAAACGACTGCTGCTTTTTTCTGTAAAAACACAAAATTTTAGGTATATTTAGTATTGTACATTAATAGCTTTATATGATATAATAATAAAAACATTTTACTGGGCAGGGAGTCTGTTCATGAAATCTATTATCATTGCGTATCCAATTAAAGATGTTGCGTTACAGCTTCGATTGATGCTTGAGAAAGACGGACTTTATGTATCCCACATATGTGCATTGGGTTCAAGTGTTTTAAGTATTGCACAGGATCTGTACGAAGGCGTTGTTATCTGTGCGTCTCAACTCAGCGATATGAGCGCGGGAATCATCGCTGAAAATCTGCCGCCGTTTTTTGATGTTGTGGCGCTTTCAAAAAATGGCAGGGAAAGCTACATGGGAAACCTTATCAATCTTACACTGCCTTTGAACAGAAATGAGTTTTTACATACTGTTGAAATACTTGTGTGCAGCAAATCAGGCTTTACAATGCGAAAAAATGATGAACAGGAATTTATTTCAAACGCAAAGGTCATTCTTATGAACAAAAGAAATATTACTGAAAGTCAGGCGCATAAATATTTACAGAAGCAGAGTATGCGCACCGGCAAAAAGCTTGTTGATGTTGCAAAAGAGATTATCAATGACTTTACGGAATAGAACGGGAGTGGTTTTATGAAGTTTACAAAAATGCACGGTTGTGGAAACGATTATGTCTATGTCAACGGATTGGAAGAAAGTATTAAGAATGAACCGGTAGCAGCGCGGTTTGTTTCCGACCGTCATTTCGGTATAGGCGGAGACGGACTTATAATAATTAAGCCTTCTGATATTGCGGATTTTGAAATGGTGATGTATAATGCTGACGGCTCGAGGGGAGCAATGTGCGGCAACGGTATACGGTGCGTTGCCAAATATGTTTATGATAACGGTCTTACAAAAAATACGACCATATCGATTGAATCAATGGGCGCAGTCAAGCATATAGAGGTTGAGCTTGAGGGCGGGCAGGTTAAAAACGCAAGCGTTGATATGGGAAAGCCTGTGTTTGATGCAAAAAAAATTCCCGTAATAGGATACGGGGAAAAAGTAATTGACGAAAAAATAACAGTAGGTTCTGACGAATATAAAATGACCTGTGTGTCAATGGGAAATCCGCATGCGGTAGTCTTTATTGATACCTCACTAAAAGATTTTCCTCTTGAAAAAACAGGACCGCTTTTTGAAAATCACAGTGCATTTCCCGACAGGGTAAATACAGAATTTATAAGAGTAAAAGACAGAAAGAATATTGAAATGAGAGTCTGGGAGCGCGGATCGGGTGAAACGCTTGCCTGCGGCACAGGCGCGTGTGCGTCGGTTGCGGCCGCGCTTGTGAACGGTTTGGTTGATAATGATGTTACGGTTCACCTTATCGGCGGCAAACTTCAGATTAAATGGTCGGGCGATGAAACGGACAGTATTTTTATGTCAGGTTCTGCAACGACTGTTTTCAGCGGAGAAATCACTCTTCCGGAAGAATAAAAATTTGGTATAAACGGAGGTTTAAAATATGAAAATTAACGAAAATTTTTTAAAAATCGAGTCCAGCTATCTTTTTTCAACTGTTGCAAGAAAGCAGCGTGAGTATCAGCAGGCTCACCCTGAGGCAGATGTCATACGCCTTTCAATAGGCGATGTCACAAAGCCTCTGGCTCCCGTTGTTATAGACGCAATGCACAAGGCAGTTGACGAGATGGCGGACGAAAAGACATTCAGGGGCTATCCGCCCGAGTATGGCTATGATTTTATTCTTGATGCCATTCTCAAGCATGATTATCTTGACAGAGGAATTGAACTTGAAAAAGACGAAATATTTCTGTCTGACGGCGCAAAGTCCGACTGCGGAAATATAGGCGACATTTTTTCGGTTGACAATAAGATTGCCGTATGTGATCCCGTCTATCCCGTATATGTTGATACAAATGTAATGGCAGGCAGAAGCGGCGATAAAAACGAAAACGGTCTTTGGTCGAATATAATCTATATGCCATGCACGGCGGAGAATCATTTTACTCCGGATATTCCCGATGAAATTCCGGATGTCATTTATCTGTGCTTTCCTAATAATCCTACAGGGGCCGTTGCGACAAAGCAGCAGCTTAAGAAATGGGTTGATTTTGCTGTTGAGCATCATTCACTGATTCTGTTTGACTCTGCCTATGAAGCCTTTATTGTTGAAGATGATATACCAAAGTCGATTTACGAAATTGACGGGGCCGAAAAATGTGCAATAGAGTTTCGCTCTTTTTCAAAAACAGCCGGCTTTACAGGAATGAGATGCGGCTATACCGTTGTTCCTAAGAAACTTGTTTTTAACGGTACCAGCCTGAATCCTCTCTGGGCACGCCGTCAGGCAACAAAATTCAACGGCGTTTCATATATTACACAGCGTGCGGCAGAAGCTGTTTATACGCCGGAGGGACAAAAACAGATAAAAGAAATTCTTTCTTATTATCAGAAAAACGCAAGAGTAATCTATGACGGACTGAAACAGGCAGGCTTTGAATGTTACGGCGGAGTAAATTCGCCTTATGTCTGGCTGAAAACGCCTGACGGATATACCTCATGGGAATTTTTTGACGAGCTTCTTGAAAAGTGTCAGGTTGTCGGCACTCCGGGTTCGGGATTTGGACCTTCGGGCGAGGGATATTTCCGTTTGACATCCTTCGGCAACGCCGAAAAGACAGTGGAAGCTATTGAAAGAATCAAAGCAGCCTATAAAAAGTAATCATTTGTTAAAAAGGAGATCATTATGAAAAAAACAACACAGCTCTATGAGGGCAAGGCTAAAAAAGTTTGGGCAACTGAAAATCCCGAAATAGTTATAGTTGATTATAAGGATGACGCAACTGCATTCAACGGTTTGAAAAAGGGTACGATTACAGGCAAAGGCGTTGTAAACAACAAAATGTCAAATTACCTTATGCAGATACTTGAAAAAAGCGGCGTTCCGACTCATTTTGTCGAGGAACTTTCAGATAGGGAAACTGCCGTAAAAAAGGTTACAATTGTTCCGCTTGAGGTTATCATCCGCAATCGTGCAGCAGGCTCAATATGTAAAAGATTAGGCCTTGAGGAGGGTATGGATTTTGTGTGCCCTTCCATTGAATTTTCATATAAAGACGATGACCTCGGCGATCCGCTCATCAACGGATACCACGCTGTTTCTTGCGGCTTTGCAACGCAGGAAGAGGTTGATACCATTAAGAAAATGGCATTTAAGGTCAATGATGTTCTTAAAGAATACTTTGCCTCAATAGGTGTTGAACTGATTGATTTCAAACTTGAGTTTGGCAAAACGGCAGACGGTTCCATTGTCCTTGCCGATGAAATCAGCCCTGATACCTGCCGCTTCTGGGATATGAATACACATGAGAAGCTTGACAAGGATCGCTTCCGCAGAGACATGGGAGGCGTGGAAGACGCTTATGCAGAAATGATGAAAAGGGTAGGGCTTGACTGATGCCGAACGATACATATAACTCACCGTTTAACGCTCGCTATGCTTCAAAGGAAATGCAGTATATATACTCGCCTGATTTTAAATTCAAAACATGGCGAAAACTCTGGATTGCGCTTGCTGAGGCGGAAAATGAGCTTGGACTTAATGTGACCGAAGAACAGATTGAAGAGCTTAGGCAGCATGCTGAGGATATTAATTACGAAGTGGCACAGGAGTATGAAAAAAAATTCCGCCACGATGTAATGAGCCATGTTCACGCGTACGGCGAGCAGTGCCCGAATGCCAGACCTATCATTCATCTCGGTGCCACAAGCTGTTATGTGGGAGATAATACGGATGTCATCACAATGCGTGAGGCGCTGCTTCTTATCAAGAAAAAGCTTGTAAACGCTATTGCGGGCGTTGCAAAATTTGCTGATGAATATAAAAATCTGCCTTGCCTTGGTTTTACGCATTTTCAGCCCGCACAGCCTACTACTGTCGGCAAGAGAGCAACACTGTGGCTTATGGACCTTGTGCTTGATTATGAGGAAATATGCCATGTGATTGATTCTCTGATGCTTCTCGGCTCAAAAGGAACAACAGGAACGCAGGCGTCCTTTCTCGAACTTTTTGACGGCGACCATGAAAAATGTAAGCTGCTTGATAAAAAAATAGCTCAAAAGATGGGCTTTAAGGACTGTTTTCCCGTAAGCGGTCAAACATATGCGAGAAAGCTTGATACAATCGTTTGTAACTGTCTCGGACTTATTGCGCAGTCGTGTTGTAAGTTTTCAAACGATTTGAGACTTCTTCAGAACCTCAAGGAAATAGAGGAGCCTTTTGAAAAAAATCAAATCGGCTCGTCCGCAATGGCATATAAAAGAAATCCAATGAGAAGCGAGCGAATCGCCTCTTTGTCACGATATGTTATGATTGACGCGCTTAATCCCGCATGGACCGCATCGGCGCAGTGGTTTGAAAGAACGCTTGACGATTCCGCCAACAAGCGTGTTTCGGTTGCCGAGGCGTTTCTTGCGACGGACGGAATCCTTGATTTGTATATCAATGTGACTTCAGGTCTTGTTGTTTATCCCAAGGTTATTGAGTCAAGGCTTATGAACGAGCTGCCGTTTATGGCGACGGAAAACATTATGATGGATGCGGTAAAAAAAGGCGGAGACCGCCAGGAGCTTCATGAAAAAATCCGTCAGCACTCCATGGCCGCCGGAGCTGTCGTAAAAGTAGAGGGCGGGCAGAATGATCTTGTTGAGCGTATAGCTAACGATCCTGCCTTTATGACAAGCAGGGAGGAAATACTGGCAATATTAAAACCTGAGAATTTTGTTGGCAGAGCAAAGGAGCAGACGGCAGATTTTCTTAAAGAAGTCATAGAGCCGATTCTTGAAAAAGAAAAGGATTTGCTGGGCGTAGATGTGGAAATAAATGTTTAATAAATAAAATAATACTTAACTGACCTCATTTGTTGAAAATAGGATATTATATCTGAATAAATGGGGTCTTTTTTTGTGGAAAATATGCAAAAAAATATACTGTAATGCATTTGATGAAAAGAGGAAATTTTATATTATGAGAAAGCTTATTTCACTGTTTCTTTCGCTGTTTATTTTATCAGGCACATTTTTGTGTATACCTATGTACGCATACGCAAAAACAAGTATTGCAATAAAAAAGGACAGTATAAAAGTAGGCATTAACGAGACAGTAGATTTGGTAACGCTTATTGATGACGATAATATAGCTGACGCAAAATACAAATACACATCGTCTGACAAAAAAATTGTTTCTGTAAACAGCAAAGGAATTCTTAAAGGAAAATCTAAGGGAAATGTCAAAATAACAATTAAAAGCGGAAGCAGAAAATCTGTTATTAAAGTAGCTGTCAAGCCGGCAGCAAAAAAATTGACTCTTAATAAGTTATCCGTAAAAATCGGTATAGGGGAAAGGATTAACCTGGATTCAAAAGCGATTGAGGGGTATTCTTATGCCCGTGTTTACTCAAGCGCCAACAAGAAAATAGCAACAGTTAATTCAAGTGGTATTGTCAAAGGCGTTAAAACGGGTACGGTAAAAATCAGAGTTAAGTCATTTAACAACAAAGTTGCCACATGCAAAGTAACCGTATGCAAAGCGCCTGAGAGCATAAGCATTACAAATGCAAACAATGTTATACAAAAGGGCTCAAATAATCATAAAATCAGCTTTAAATTATCAAAGGGTTCTGCTTCAAATAAAATCACATATTCGATTAAAAACAAGAAGATTGCTTCTGTAAACAGTGATGGATATATAACGGGTAAAAAGACAGGCAAAACAACAGTTACGGTAAAGACATATAACGGACTTGAGACACATAAAACAATCGTGGTAAAAAATGATTCGCTTTCTCTGAATACAGCCTCTACACAGATTGCGCTGGATAACGATCATGTTGAAAAGGTTAAGTACGGTAAATCAGTTCAGGGAAGGAATCTTGAAGGCTTTGTTATTACCAACGGCAGTTCATACAAAAAAACATTATTTATGGATTTTGCCGTCCACGGTTTTGAGGACAGCTACAGCAGAGACGGAAAGGTTCTTGTTAAAGAGGCAAATGCGCTTATTCAATATTTTTCTAAACATTCTGATGAACTGGGTAAATTCAGGCTGGTAATTGTTCCGTGCGCTAACCCTGACGGAACGATTGCGGGAAAAAACAATCTTCGCGCCTGTTCAACGGCGTTTGGCAGATGCACCGCCAGGCATGTTGATATAAACCGGGATTTCGGAAATTTCAGAGGTGTCGAGACGAGAAAGCTCAGGGATTTTATAAAAAAGGAAAAGCCGAATGTCTATCTCAATATGCACGGCTGGCTGAATGAAGCAATCGGAACCAAAAAGCTCAATGATATCGTATGCAGGCAGCTTGGACTCGGAGCGAAACAGAACGGCGTCTATGTCTCGTCACAGGGATACGCGATAGGCTGGGTTCATAAAAAATATAATATCCCATCCTGCCTTGTGGAATATAAATCACCGCAGTCTGTGTCAACCTCTAAGGATATTAAAATGATAAAGGAAATCATAAAAGCATATTCATAAGGATAACCATATTAATATCTGCACTGATATGACTCATTTTGACATATCGGTGCAGATATTGTTTTTGCCGGGTTAACAAATTTTTTTCTTAGAATGAATGTCAAGGATTATGACAAAACAGCCGAGTACAAGCAGAACTGACAAAGTGAGGTTGACGCTTGAAAACGCAACGGTATGCACGCTGTTGTTTGAAAAAACAGCGGTATTTGCAGGGAAAAAGTAAAAAAGTGTTTTTGCTGTGCAGTATGAAAGAATACCGCTTAAAACTCTGAAAAAAAGGAAATCACTGTATTTCATATTGAAATGTTTGATAATACCTAAAATCTGAAAATGAATACATATTCCCCCGAATGACAGATAGGCGGACATTTGGGCAAGCGGAATAGCTTTGCCGGTGCACACACCGCTTGTTATTTCAATCAGCGGAATTACGGATTGCGGTATTCTGAAAATATTTGCCAGTGCAGAAAAAAGAAGGATAAATGCCGTTATGTTTAAAACGGAACTGATACTGCTGCTTACGGACTCGACAAGACAGTCGCCTAAATTTCTGTTTTCGGTATATGCGTAAAAAGGACTGTGTTCTCTTTTTCTTGTAAACGACAGAAAAAAGCCGATTATAACAGAGGATAAAATATTTGATAAAAACAAAACGGCTCCTGTTTTTATATCGTGTAAAACTGATGCTGAAAGGGCTGTAATTATAAAGCCGCAGCCGCCGCAAAAATTAAAACGCATCATTCTTTTTGCCTGTTCTTCATCTATTTCTCCGCTGTCAAAAAGCTCTTTTGTGAGTAGTGCCCCGGTAGGATATCCTCCCGTCAAACCGAAAAATATTGCGGGAAAGCTGATTTGGGGCAGATTGAACAGGTATGGGCATATGAAGCCTAAGCTTTTTGCAATAATATCCTTTGCGCCTGTTTTCATTATCAGAAAAAATAGAATCAGTAAAGGTGTGAGACTTGGAACGATTGTGTTTTGTGCAAGTATGAGTCCCTGCTTTGCACCCTCCTTTGCATCGTCGGAAAAAATGACCAAAAACACAGCCAATGTACCCAGAGTAACAAGAAGCAGATAATCCTTATACTTTTTCATAAAACCACCAGATAATAATATGAAAAAAAGATACAGCAAATAACACTGTATCTTAAAATCGTTTCACCAGTTGTATTTTGTAAGCTTTCCATTTTGTGAAAGTTTGGGATATCCCCATTGTCTCAACACCTCATAAGTGCCGACGCACACGGCATTTGAAAGGTTGAGGCATCGTATCATTCCGCGCATAGGGAGTCTGACGCAGGTGTCGTGATTTTCCCTGAGCAGTTCCTCGGGCAGCCCCTTTGTCTCTTTGCCGAATACAAGATATGCCTCGTTGGGATAGGTTATATCTGAATGTGTGATTTCAGCTTTTGTAGAAAAATAGAAAAAATTTCCGCCCTTGTTTTGTTCAAAAAATTCCTCGGTGCTGTTATAAAAGGAAATATCCAGCTTATCCCAGTAATCCAGTCCCGCACGCTTGACCTGCTTGTCTGTTATTTGAAATCCCATGGGACCCACAAGATGAAGCCGCGCGCCCGTAGCGGCGCAGGTTCTTGCGATATTACCTGTATTTTGCGGTATTTCGGGCTCTATTAAAACTATGTTAAGCGAGTATTCCATCTATGTAAACCTCTTTAATGTTCAGGTCATCGTCTAAAAATACAAGATCAGCGCATTTTCCTTTTTTTATTGAACCGAGTTTGCTGTCCTCTTTGATTGCTTTTGCGGGATTAATTGTGCATGCTTTGAGAGCCGTTTTAAAATCAATTCCGAAGGCAATAAGATTTTTGAATTCCTGATGTAGATTTGTTATTGAGGCGGCAATTGTGCCGTTTGAGAGCGTTGCAAATAATGCGCCTTCTTTTACAAATACCGACTGTCCTCCAAGCTCATATTGTCCGGGTTCAAGACCTGCACCCCTCATGGAATCGCTTATTACAACCGCTCGGTCATCACCGAGTATTTTGAATGTGCTTCTGAGCACGGAGGGAAGTATATGACCTCCGTCGCATATTAACTCGCACATTATTCTTTCATCATCAAGCGCCGCACCCACAATACCCTCTTCCCTGTGGCCCAATGCCGTCATGGCATTATAGAGATGTGTGACATGTCGCGCTCCGGAATCAAACGCCGCTCTGCATGTATCGGAATCCGCGTTTGAATGACCTATTGAAACAGTACACTTTTGGCTTGCGTATTCAATAAATTCCCGACTGCCGAATGTTTCAGGCGCAATGGTTATAAGCTTGATTTTTTCTTTGCTTTTGTTATAGATTTCGTCAAATTCGCCGATAGTCGCCCTTCTTATAAAATTTGAGTTCTGCGCTCCCTTTTTGTCTTTTGAAATAAAAGGCCCCTCAAGATTTATTCCTGCAATTTTTGCACCCTTTGGTTTGCAGTCTGAAATCGCGGAGACTATGCTGCAAATATCATTGCGGCTCAAGGTCATAGTGGTGGGGCAAAATGAGGTTACACCGTGGTGTGAAAGCTCTTGTGACATGGTTTCAAGACTTTCAATCTTCGCGTCGCATGCATCTGCTCCGCCGCAGCCGTGGATATGTATATCTATAAAACCCGGTATCAGAAGAAAACCGCTCATATCTCTTCCTTTACCGTTTAATTTTCCTATATTGGCAATCAGTCCGTTTTGGATTTCAAGGTCAGCTATTTGCTTTTCAAATTTATCATTATAAAAGGTACAATTTTTAAAAATCATTACTCATTTTCCTTTACAATATTGTAGGCAATCTCCGCCAGTTCCTCAAAGCTTTCAATCGCACTGATTTTTTTACGGAATTGTGCCCCTTTGCGAAGTCCCTTTGTATAATATCCTGCGTGATGGCGGGCTTCTTTTATAGCAGTATACGCACCCTTGTATTCTATAATTGTCTGAATATGTCGAAGCATAACAGACATTTTTTCGCTTATACTTACGGGAGGGAGCACTCGGCATTCACCGAGATAGGCGTTGATTCTCCTGAAAATCCACGGATTTCCGAGTGAACCTCTGCCGATCATAACTGCGTCGCAGTTTGTTTGTTCAAACATTAT
Organism: uncultured Clostridia bacterium; assembly: GCA_947628175.1. Taxonomy (GTDB): domain Bacteria; phylum Bacillota; class Clostridia; order Oscillospirales; family Acutalibacteraceae; genus Eubacterium_R. The sequence continues at coordinate 26,745 of CANQZA010000015.1, forward strand.
GGCGGCGCTTTGCTCGTCTGTTACATCACCGTTTCCGATTACGGGAATGTCTACTGCCTGTTTTACATCGGAAATAATTTTATAGTCCGCCTCCCCGGAATACATCTGCTGCTTTGTTCTGCCGTGAATTGTGATTGCGGCGGCGCCGTTTTTCTGAGCGATAAGCGCCATCTCAACGGCATTTATATTATCGGCGTCCCATCCCTTGCGTATTTTTACGGTTACAGGAATTTTTACCGCATTTGAAACGGCTTTGATGATTTCTCCCGCAAGCTCGGGATTTTTCATAAGAGAAGCGCCTGCGCCGTTTGAAACTATTTTTGGAGCAGGGCAGCCCATATTTATATCAATAATTCTGGGATTGAAATTAAGACATTTTACAGCTGCCTGTGCCATGATTTCCGGATCGTCGCCGAATATTTGCACTGCGGCGGGATTTTCGGTTTTGCCCAAAATCAAAAGCTCGGCGCTTTTTTTATCCCCCATAGTGAGCCCTTTTGCGGATACCATTTCCGTTACGGTGTAGCCTGCACCGTATTCTATACATAACTCACGGAAGGCTCTGTCCGCGATCCCCGCCATGGGAGCAAGAAAGATTCTGTTTTTAAATTCAACATCTTTTATATTCATAATGGATAATATATCACAATCCAAAGATAAAATCAATTATAACATCAGCAGCCGATATAATGCAGGATCATCATGTGTATTTGATTATCGCAATAGTTTTATTTTTTTAGTTGATATTATGTGTTTTTGTGATACAATATATTATCAAATATTTGAACGGGGTAATTGCTTTTATGAAATTGCTTGTTATTGACGGAAACAGTATAGCAAACAGAGCTTTTTACGGCATCAAGCTGCTTTCAACCAAAAACGGTGATTATACGAATGCCATTTACGGTTTTTTGAATATTCTTTTGAAACTCAGTGATTTGTGTAATCCCGATGCCGTGGCTGTTGCCTTTGATGTTCACGCGCCGACATTCCGTCATAAGCTTTATGATGGATACAAGGCAGGACGGCACGCTATGCCCGATGAACTCAGACAGCAGATGCCTGTCCTTAAGGAAATTCTCAACTGCCTTGGGTACAGAACTGTTGAACAGGAGGGCTGGGAGGCAGACGATATTTTAGGTACTCTTGCGCAGTCGTGCAGGCAGAATAAACACGAATGTTATATTGCAACGGGTGACCGCGATTCGCTCCAGCTTGCCCACGGGGGCGTTAAGGTTTTGCTTGCGAGAACCAAAATGGGACAGGCTGTTACCGATTTTTATGATGAAAATGCGATTTATGATGAATATAAGGTCACCCCTGCCGAACTCATACAGGTGAAGGCACTCCAAGGGGATTCAAGTGATAATATTCCCGGTGTCGCGGGGGTAGGTGCCAAAACTGCTCTTGATTTGATACAACGCTTTCACAGCATAGATTATATTTATGAAAACATAGATACCATTGATGTAAAACCCGGCGTCAAAGCAAAACTCTCAAATGACAGAGAAAAAGCATATCTTTCTCTTGATTTGGGCACCATTCGTACAAACGCGCCTGTAAGCACCGATATTGAAGAGTACAGAATTAAACCGGGCGATAAGCAAAAGGCGGCGGCAATATTTGTACGACTTGAAATGTTTTCTCTCCTGCCTAAATTCGGTCTTGACCCCAATAGTGCCGTTGCGGAAACCACATCACAGCCTCAGAAAAAAAGAGAACTCACACGCCTCACCTGTGTTGACGCGGATTATCTTCTTTCCCGTCTGAAAGAAAAAGACGCCTATTTTTATCCCGATATAAATGACGCGGAAATAACGGATTTATATTTTTCGTTTGATGATGAAGTTATCGTTATGCCTGCCGAAACGCCGGAATATTCGTATTTTATCCGTGCGTTTTTTAAAAACAAGAGTATAAAAAAATATTCCTATAATATAAAAGAACTTCACAGGCTTGCATGCAGGTATGATGTTGAACTTGAGGGTGTATGTGCCGATATCATGCTCTCTGCATATCTTTTAAGACCGAGTGATACCAATTATGATATTGAGCATCTGTGCCTTGAATATAATGTTCAGGTGCCGGACTTCTTCAATGCTCTCGGCGAAAGAGATAAAACCGTTGCTTTTGCAAGTGTAATTAAGCCTCTTTATGAAAAAATGGACGCTTTAATAAAAGAGGCAGATGAGGCCCATCTGCTCAATGATATTGAGCTTCCTCTTTCAAAGGTTCTTGCGAAAATGGAGTATATCGGATTTGAGGTCGATAAAGAGGGTATCGAAAAATTCGGCAAAGAGCTGGCTGTGCGGATAAACGATTTAACGCTTTCTATATACGAAAGTGTCGGATATGAATTTAACATCAATTCTCCGAAACAGCTTGGCATAGCATTGTTTGAGGATTTGAAGCTGCCGTGCAAAAAGAAAACAAAATCCGGATATTCCACAAAAGCGGAGGTGCTTGAGGAGCTTGTAAGCGAACATCCCGTGATCTCACGGATTATGGAGTACCGCACACTTACAAAGTTAAAATCAACATATTGCGACGGTCTGCTTAAGGTCATTGAGCCTGACGGCAGAATTCATACGCGTTTTAATCAAGTTGAGACAAGGACAGGCAGAATATCGTCTCTTGAACCTAATCTTCAGAATATTCCCATCCGGACAGAGCTTGGAAGGGAAATGAGAAAATTTTTTATTGCAGGGAAAGGAAAAAAACTTGTTGATGTTGATTATAGCCAGATTGAGCTGAGGGTTCTCTCTGATTTGGCAGACGACAAAGTCATGATTAACGCTTTTAACAATGGTGATGACATTCACTCTATAACCGCGTCGCAGGTGTTCAATCTTCCGCTTGAGATGGTTACGCCTCAGATGCGAAGTAGGGCAAAAGCAGTCAATTTCGGAATTGTTTACGGAATAGGCGCATTTTCTCTTGCTAAGGATATAGGTGTTACCAATAAAGAAGCGAAAAGCTATATTGACAATTATCTCGCGACATACAGCGGTGTAAATGATTATATGCGGAAAATGATTGATACTGCCAAAGAAAAAGGATACAGTGAGACTCTGTTTAAGAGAAAACGCTATCTTCCGGAGCTTGCTGCGTCAAACCGTATGCTGCGTGCGTTCGGTGAAAGAGTTGCCAGAAATATGCCCATTCAGGGAACGGCAGCAGATATCATAAAAATTGCGATGATTAAAGTGGACAACCGCCTTAAAAAAGAAAATATGAAAGCGCGCCTTATTCTCCAGGTACACGACGAACTGATTGTTGAAGCGCCGGATGAAGAGGCACAGAAAACCTTGCAGATTGTTACCGAGGAAATGGAAAACGCCTGCAAAATGAAAGTCGTTTTGTGTGCCGACGGAAAAATTGGTAAAAACTGGTATGAGGCACATTAAGCACATGCTTCTGTATGCGCAGGCACAAAGGTGATTTTCTGTGGTTGTATTTAAGGTATTTATATGGTGATAAAAAAGTTTTCAAGAAAATATATTGACGATGTCGCCCGGATAGAACAAGTATGCTTTTCTGCCCCATGGAGTAGGGAGTCGCTTGCAGGCGAGCTTGACAATCCTTCTGCCCAATTTCTTGTGGCAGTCGAAAACGCAAAGGCAATAGGATATGTAGGTATTCATATCAGTCTCGGTGAGGGTGATATTATGCGTGTTGCCGTTTTGCCGCAGTTCAGGCGTACGGGCACAGGAAGAGCTCTTTTGAAGGAATGTCTTGCGTCAGATAAACTTGACAGGGTTTTTCTTGATGTAAGGGAGAACAATATTCCGGCACTAAGACTTTATGAATCGTTCGGCTTCAGGAGAATCGGGATAAGAAAAAATTACTATTCCAATCCTACGGAAAACGCTCTTATGATGATGTGGAAAAAAACGGAAAATGAGGAGCTTTTATGAAAATACTCGGTATAGAATCCTCCTGTGACGAAACTGCGGCGGCAGTTGTTGAGGACGGAAGAATTGTAAAATCAAATGTAATTGCCACCTCTCTTGAGGAGCATAAGCTGTACGGCGGCGTTGTTCCGGAAATTGCGTCACGCCGTCATGCGGAATGTATAAGCGGTGTTGTAAAAGCGGCTCTGGATGATGCTCAGTGTACCGCTGACGATATTGACGCAGTTGCCGTAACTTATGCACCGGGGCTTATAGGGGCTCTGCTTGTAGGAGTTAATTTTGCAAAGGCATTCGCCCTGTCGGCAAACAAGCCGCTTGTGCCTGTACATCATCTCAGAGGGCATATTGCGTCAAACTATATTTCAAGTGATGTTCAACCGCCGTTTCTTTGTCTTGTGGTAAGCGGCGGTCACTCGCATATCGTTGCGGTAAATTCGTATACGGATTTTAAAGTCATAGGAAAAACGAGGGACGACGCGGCAGGAGAAGCACTGGATAAGGCAGGAAGGGCAATGGGTCTTGCGTATCCGGGCGGTATCAGTATAGACAGACTAAGTGTGCGCGCAGATGAAAATGCCTATACCTTTCCGCATCCAAGAGTGAGCGGCAGCCCGTATGATTTCTCTTTCAGCGGACTGAAAACGGCAGTTATCAATATTATTCATAACGCAAACCAGAAGGGTATCCGAATCAATACTGCCGACCTTGCAGCATCCTTTCAGAAAAGCGTTTCAGACTGTCTTATCGCAAATCTTGAAAAGGCAATGCTGGATTACGGTTATGAAAAAATTGTGATAGCAGGCGGCGTTTCAGCAAATTCTAAATTAAGAAAAGAGGCTGCGCTGATGTGCAAAAGGCACGGCCGTGAGCTTTTTTTGCCTGCGTTCAAATACTGCGGCGACAATGCAGCAATGATTGCTTCGCAGGGATATTATGAATTCCTTGCAGGTACCCGTGCGGATGAGGCGCTCAACGCCTACGCAACCATGCCGATTGATGAGAGCTACAAAAACAGTTGATTTACAAAATATATATTGTTACATTTTAATGAATTTTGCACAGCGCTATTGAATTTTTGGCATTTTTTGCTATAATCTTTAGTGTGATATAAGGTTTAAGGCTTTATATATTATTACATTACGGACAAGGAGAGTAATTGTATTATGAATACAAATCTTACAACAAACAAGTCGCTGCTTTCATGGCTGGACGAAAAGGTTGCGCTTTTAAAGCCATCGAAAATTGTTTGGATTGACGGCTCAAAAGAGCAGATTGACGCTCTGAAGGCTGAAGCCGTTGAAACAGGTGAAATGATTAAACTTAATGAGGAACTTCTTCCTGACTGCTATCTTCACAGAACGGCTGAGAACGATGTTGCCCGTGTGGAGGACAGGACGCTTATCTGCACAAAGACAGAAAAGGATGCAGGTCCCACAAATCATTGGATGGAGCCTTCCAAGGCATACGAGATGCTTTACAACATTGCTGCCGGCTCCTATGAAGGCAGAACAATGTATATTATTCCTTACTCAATGGGTCCTGTCGGTTCACCTTTTTCTAAGATAGGTATTGAGATTACAGACTCCATTTATGTTGTTCTCAATATGAACATAATGACAAGAATAGGCACAAAGGTGCTTGACACTCTCGGTGATTCAGACGACTGGGTACGCGGCATGCACTGCAAGTGCAATGTTGATCCTGAAAACAGATGGATCTGCCAGTTTCCCGAGGACAATACAATTATCTCTGTTAATTCTGCTTACGGAGGAAATGTACTTCTCGGTAAAAAATGCTTTGCTCTTCGTATTGCTTCCTATCTCGGAAAAAATGAGGGCTGGCAGGCAGAGCATATGCTCATTTTGGGACTTCAGAAGCCATCGGGCGAAGTCAAGTATATCTGCGCTGCATTTCCTTCAGCCTGCGGAAAAACAAATCTTGCAATGCTTATTCCGCCTGAGGGATACATCAAAAAAGGCTATAAGGTCTGGTGTGTAGGCGACGATATTTCGTGGATAAGAAAGGGTCCTGACGGAAGACTCTATGCCATCAACCCTGAGAACGGTTTCTTTGGTGTTGCACCCGGAACAAATATGAAATCAAATCCGAATGCGCTCAAGTCAACAATGCAGGGCACGATCTTTACAAATGTATGCCATAATCTTGATAACAACACAGTTTGGTGGGAAGGACTTGACAAAAATCCTCCTGTAAATGCAATTGACTGGAAGGGTAATCCTTGGAACGGTGAGCAAAGTGACGAAAAGGGAGCTCATCCGAATTCAAGATTTACAGCTCCTGCCGTTAACTGTCCATGCATTTCCCCAGAATTTGAAAATCCGCAGGGTGTTCCTATTTCTGCTATCGTATTCGGCGGACGCCGTGCAAAGCTTACCCCGCTTGTATATCAGTCAAAGGACTGGAATCACGGTGTGTTTGTAGGCTCAATTATGGGTTCTGAGACAACTGCCGCCGCAACAGGTGCGGTAGGTGTTGTACGCCGCGATCCTATGGCTATGCTTCCATTCTGCGGCTATAATATGGGTGATTACTGGAAGCATTGGATTGAAATTGGTGAGACTCTTGATCCTGACAAGGCTCCCAAAATTTTCAATGTCAACTGGTTCCGCAAGGATGATGAGGGCAACTTCCTCTGGCCGGGATTCGGCGATAATCTTCGTGTTCTCGACTGGATTATCGATCGCTGCGAAGGCAAGGTAGACGCACAGAAAACGGCTATAGGCTATCTCCCTTATGCAAAGGATATTAATCTGGAAGGTCTTGATATGACAGAAGAGGATCTTGATAAGATTCTTGATGTGGATAAGACCGCATGGGAGGAAGAACTCAAAGGCGTTGAGGAGCTTTATGCAAAATTCGGTGATACACTTCCCGAGGAGCTTGCGGCAGAGCTTGAAGAAGTTAAAGCAGATCTTGCAAAATAAATCGTATTCTTTTAAAAGCAGAAATCCGTCAGGACTTCTGCTTTTTATAATACAGAGGTGCTCTGTCTATATAAAATTCCCAAAAGCGTAATTAATTGTTGCATATTTGCGCAAAATAATATATAATTGTTAAGGCAAAAATATGTTGGTAAATATTTACTATAAAGAGAGGTTATGTTCATGGATGCTTTAAACAAAAAGACAATTGAAGATATCGAAGTAAATGGCAAAAAGGTTCTTGTTCGCTGTGATTTTAATGTTCCGCTCAAAGACGGTGTAATCACAAATGATAAAAGAATCGTTGCTGCTCTTCCCACAATCAAATATCTTATGGAAAACGGTGCAAAGGTTATCCTTTGTTCTCATCTTGGCAGACCTAAGGGAGAATATAAGCCTGAATTCAGTCTTGCGCCTGTTGCAGCCAAGCTTTCAGAGTATCTCGGTACGGAGGTTAAGCTTGCAGAAGATCCTGAGGTAGTCGGTGAAAACGCAAGAACAATGGCACAGCAGCTTCAGAACGGTGAAGTTATGTTGCTTGAAAATGTGCGCTACCGCAAAGAGGAAACAAAAAATGAGGAGGTTTTCTCAAAGGAGCTTGCATCTCTCGCAGATGTATTTGTCAATGATGCTTTTGGCACAGCACACCGTGCGCATTGCTCTACAACAGGCGTGGCATCTTATCTTCCGGCAGTCTGCGGCTATCTGATTCAGAAAGAGATCAAGTTTATGGGCGGAGCACTCGCAGATCCGAAAAGACCCCTTGTTGCCATTCTCGGCGGCGCGAAGGTTTCGGATAAAATCGGCGTCATTTCAAATCTTATTGAAAAGTGTGACACAATAATCATCGGCGGTGGTATGGCATATACCTTTATGAGATATCTCGGTCACAGCATAGGCGATTCTCTTCTTGAAGAGGATTGGATTGAAAAAGCAGGCGAGATGATGAAATCTGCTGAGCAAAAGGGTGTAAAATTCCTCATTCCCATTGATAATAAGGTGGGCAAGGAATATGATGAGAATACAGAGTTTATGATTGTCAACAGCGATGAGATTCCGGACGGCTGGATGGGACTTGATATCGGTCCTGAAACAGAAAAATTGTTTGCCGATGCCATTAAGGGTGCAGGTACCGTAATATGGAACGGTCCTATGGGCGTATCCGAATGGGATAATTTCGCATCAGGTACAATTACCGTTGCAAAGGCAGTTGCAGAATCAGGCGCGATATCTGTTATCGGCGGCGGAGATTCCGTTGCTGCTGTTACAAAGCTCGGCTTTGCGGATAAAATGAGTCACATTTCAACAGGAGGCGGCGCTTCTCTTGAATTTCTTGAGGGTAAAGAGCTTCCGGGTATTGTTGCTCTGATGGATAAAGAATAAAAAATGATAAAAGAGGTATATTGATATGAATAAAGCTTTGCGTAAGGCTGTTATTGCCGGCAACTGGAAAATGAATAACACTCCGCAGGAAACGACGGCTCTTATTAAGGAAATGAAGCCGCTTGTTGCAGATGCTGACTGTGATGTTATAATCTGTGCGCCTTTTGTTGATCTTCAGGCTGCACTTGACGCTTCGGAAGGCTCAAATATAATGGTCGGTGCCGAAAACTGTCACTGGGCGGAAAGCGGCGCTTATACAGGTGAGGTATCCGCTCCTATGCTTAAAGCCATGGGTGTCCCTTATGTAATAATCGGCCACAGTGAGAGAAGACAGTATTTCGGAGAAACCGATGTTACAGTAAACAAGAGAGTACGCGCGGCTCTTGACAGCGGTTTGAAAGTAATACTCTGCGTCGGCGAAGTCCTTGAGCAGAGAGAGCAGGGTGTAACATTTGAAGTTGTAGGTATGCAGACAAAAATTGCACTTAAAGGCGTTACCGAAGAAGAGCTTGACAATATTATTATTGCTTATGAGCCTGTATGGGCTATTGGAACAGGAAAAACAGCAACTGCCGATCAGGCGGACGAGGTAAACGGATATATCCGCAGTGTGATTGCAGAGCTTTACGGCAAGGCTGCTGCTGACGCATTTGTTGTTCAGTACGGCGGCTCAATGAATGCTAAAAACGCGCAGGAGCTTCTCTCTAAGGAGAATGTTGACGGCGGACTTATCGGCGGCGCATCTCTCAAAGCAGAAGATTTTTCAATCATTGTAAAAGCCGCAAGCAAATAAAGGTCGCATTTCAAACGGGTGGGATTGTCCTGCCCGTTTAAGTTTGGGTAAGCAAAATATAGACCAAAACAAAATTAAATAAAATACGGAGGATTGAACATGAAAAAACCTGTTGTGCTTTGCATTATGGACGGATTCGGCAAAAATGAATCTGATTACGGCAATGCAATTGCAGCCGCAAATACAGTTAATCTTGATAAAATCATGGCTGAAAATCCATACACATATATCGGCGCTTCCGGTCTCGATGTGGGACTGCCTGACGGTCAGATGGGAAATTCTGAGGTGGGACATACAAATATCGGCGCAGGAAGAATCGTTTATCAGGAGCTTACAAGAATCACAAAGTCCATTCAGGACGGTGATTTTTTTGAAAATGAGGCAATTAAAACCGCTATTGAGAATGCTGTAAAGAATAACACTTCTCTTCATCTTATGGGACTTATGAGCGACGGCGGAGTTCATTCGCACAACTCCCATATTTGGGCAATTGTTGAATTTGCAAAAAGAATGGGACTGAAAAGCGTTTATCTTCACTGCATTATGGACGGCAGAGATGTTCCGCCCACAAGTGGAAAGGATTATGTTGCAGAGGCTGTTGAAAAGCTTGCCGAGATAGGTGTAGGCAAAATTGCAACGATTGTCGGAAGATACTATGCCATGGACCGTGATAATAACTGGGACAGAGTTAAAAAAGCATATGACGCTCTTGTTTTTGGTAAAGGTATCCATGCGTCTGATCCTGTAAAGGCAATTGAGGAATCATATGAAAAGGTTGACGCAGACGGTAAAAATGTGACGGATGAGTTTATAGAGCCTACCGTATGCCTTGAAAATGAGGGCAGAATTTCTCCTGATGACAGTATAGTTTTTTTCAATTTCCGTCCCGACAGAGCAAGAGAAATCACAAGAACCTTTGTTGACGACGATTTCAAGGGCTTTGAGCGTGACAGATTTCCCGTGACATATGTATGTATGACACAGTATGACGCAACCATGCCTAATGTGCTTGTTGCCTTCAAGCCTCAAAGTCTTGCCAACACTCTCGGCGAATATCTTGCCAATAACAATATGACGCAGCTCAGAATCGCAGAGACGGAAAAATATGCGCATGTTACATTCTTCTTCAACGGTGGTGTGGAGGCTGTCAATAAAGGAGAGGACAGAATTCTTGTTCCATCGCCTAAAGTTGCAACATATGACCTTAAGCCTGAAATGAGTGCCTACGAAGTTTCCGAAAAGCTGGATGAGGCGGTCCGCTCGGGTAAATATGATGTTATCATTGTAAACTTTGCAAATTGTGATATGGTTGGACATACAGGTATATTTGATGCTGCCAAGGCTGCGGT
>CANQZA010000016.1 GCA_947628175.1 uncultured Clostridia bacterium
TTCAACTATGAAAATATCAGAAGAAAAGCTTAGAGAATTTTCAAGACCATACTATGCTGATAAAGATATAATGCATAATATGTGGCATATTGATTTAGTGCGTAGGTGGGTTGACAAACTTATTGATGATTACGGGTATGATGTCGATTATAACGCTCTGCTTTCTGCATTATACTTTCACGGTTTTATTTATAGTGACCAAAAGATAATTGAAAAATGGTTAGCAGAAAATGGACTTAATGATTCGGAAGTTCAAAAGATAGTTAAAATTGCTTGGGAATCTCAAAAACCTGAGATGCCGGAAACTCTTGAGGGTAAACTCCTTCATGATGCGCATGTGCTTGAAGGCGGTAAAACTTATACAGTAGTAAAGACACTGATCACAGGCTCTGTTCGCGGACAAACTCTTGAACAGACGCTTGAATTTATGAGAAATAATGTAATTAATAATAACAACAAGTGCTATTTGCCTGAAACAATAAAGCTGTGTTATGAAATGAACGATTATACCAATAAGTTTTATGATGAATTCATCAAAGGAATACTATAATCGGATAATATAGAAATCAAAGTTTAAAGCGGATGATCCGATTTTGCGGACGAAAAAGTTTGCTATGAGCAGATTAAAAAGATTTATGGGATTTAATTATGGTAGAAATAAGATACGCAACCATGGCAGATAAGGAAACGCGTTTGAGCAAGGACAGTCATATTAAGGAAGAGATTTGGGAAGACTCAATTAAACGCAACCGTAAAATGATTATGCTTGTTGACGGAGAAATAAAAAATGAACATTGAAATTAAAAAGGCTGAATTGACCGACAGCAATATAAAAGCGGTTATTGCGCTTTCAAAAAAATGGGAAAGCGAAGATTCAACATTTGGGTATTGTGCGAATGATAAGAGCGATTTGCTTGGCAGAGATTTGTTTCTTGCATATTCAGATAACAAAATTATCGGTTTTTTATTCGGCAAGTGTGCAGTGACTGAAAAAGCAATCACACCGATTGAAAAGGGAGCAAACTGCTTTGAAATCGAGGAAATATATGTTGAAAAAAACTATCGCTCGCAGGGAATAGGCAGAGCGCTTTTTGAATTTGCCGAGCATGATTTAGAATCAATTGCAGACTATATCACATTATCTACAGCGACTAAGAATTATAAAAGTATTCTGCGGTTTTATATTGAAAAAACAAAAATGACTTTTTGGTCTGCTAAATTATATAAACGCTGCCGCAGAAACTGAGAAAGCAAACGCTTTCATTCATAAAACTGAAAAGGACTTTTTTATAAAATTTTACTGTTACTGATGTTTTATCAATCAAATTTTATACGAAATAAAAATAAGGAGGGTCAATATGCGTAAAGCGGGAACAAAAATATTGTATACTCAGCGCTGCTGCTTGAGAAAGCTTGCGGTAACAGATGCACAGCAGTTATTTGAAAATATTTATTCCGATTCCAAGGTGGCAGGGTATATGTCATGGGATTGCTACCCTGATGTAAATTCTGTAGAGCATTACTTGACAAAATGGCAGGAACTTTATAAACAAAACGAATGTTATTGGGGTGTGTTTTTAAAAGAAAATGATGCTTTAATCGGAACTGTATATCTCTATGATGAAAACAAACAAGCGCAGGTCGGCTTTATTTCCTATTGTTTCGGATCAAAGTATTGGGGTAACGGTTATGCAACAGAGTCAGTTGAGGTGGTTTTAGAGTACGGGTTTAAAGAAATCGGTTATAACAATATCACAACCTTTGTCGCAAAAAGTAATTTTCGTTCACAGAATGTGTTGAAACGCTTGGGCTTTAAATGTGAAGCAATATTGAGACAGAGAGATAAAACGGCTTTTGGTATAGAGGATTGTTTGTCATACTCTTTGTTAAAAAGTGAAAGTAAGTGTTTTCGCAATGCTAATCAATAGAAATTACATATGCAAAGTTGCAACCGTTGACGAAATGGAAACGAAGTGGAACTATGAAATTAAAAAGCATAAAAATCCGAACTGGAAAATATGGAAAGCAGAATCAATAGAGCGTGTCAGAAACGGTCAGAGCATGGTGTATTACGGCCTCTATAACGGTAAAATCATATGCGAAGCAACTGCTATGCTTGATAAAAGTGTTGTTCAAAACAGTGACGATTTGGTAGATGATAAAACAGCTTATCTCTGTGCTTTCAGAACGATTGAGAAGTATCAAAGAAAAGGTTATTTTTCAAAGTTATTTCTCTTTATGAAGAATGACTTGAAAAGCAAGGGCTATGAAAAGGTTACTTTGGGTGTTGAACCGAATGAAACAGAAAATCTGAAAATATATCAGCATTTAGGTTTCAACGAATTTATTAAATCAGCACAGGAAACCTATCCCGACGGAACGATTATAGCTGTTGAGTATTACGGAATGAACTTGTTTTAAGGTGAATTTATGGATGGAAATATAAATCATTCAGATATGTCCGATGTTGTAAGAGATATGACATATGGATTAATGGATAATTTTCGCAGAACGATATTGACTTGTGATTTAAACAAAAAATTATATGCTCAGCCGCTTTGGAAGCATATTTATCACGCAATGTATTGGTTTGATTATTGGTGCTGTACACCTCAAAATTTTGTTGGCGCTGATTTTCATAGCGATCATTTGCATTCATTGGATATAGAATCGGACATTATAGTCACACAAGAAGATTTGTTGAATTATTATGAAATTATTAAATCAAAAACAACGGATTATCTTGAAAACTTGACCGGAGATAAGCTGAATGAAGTGGTTGAAAATTGTGATAACAAATCAAGATTTGAATGTATTTTAGGACAATTCAGACATGCGTCTTTTCATCTTGGTAATGTGAATGCTATGACTATAAATGATACAGGCAATTGGCCCTATGTATCGGCAAGAAAAAAGGATTTTGCACACGATTTATTTGAATAGAGTATGGAGTGAAAAAATGAAAATATTACTTTCAAGCAATATGCAGATTATTAAAAAATATGTAAAAATAGGCTCTGCAGTTGGCTTTATTCCTACTGCGTCCGAAGTGGAAAACGACCGCAGCTATATGGTGCAGAACAAACTGAATCTTCAGAATATGGGATATAAAATCATTGATATTGCGCTTTCAACGCAGAGCAAAGAAGAAATTGTTGAAAAGCTTCACACAATTGATGCACTGTATGTTGCAGGCGGTAACTGTTTTTATTTATTACAACAGATAAAACGGAAAAATGTATTAAATGAATTAAGGGATTTTGCAGATAAAAAGATTTATATCGGCGCAAGTGCAGGTTCATGTATTGCGTGTCCGTCTATTGAATATGTTTATAATCTGGATGACAGAACTGCTGCACCACTGCTGACGGATTATCATTCGCTTAATTTGATTCATGCGCATATTTTGCCGCATTATAAAAGCAGCGATGAGTACAGCGCTTTGATTGATAAAACGATAGATGAAAACCCAAATCTCAAATTTATAGTTCTTACAGACAGTCAGGCTGTTATAGTGAACAGTAATGAGGATTACACGATTGAAGATACGGATTGATTTGTTTTGTAATCATTGTTGCTTAATGAAGGTGCCTATTGGATGATAAGAATGGCTTGTCCGTATGTTTCAAAAACATTAAAAAAATTGTTAAACCTGCCTGCTTTTACTTGCCTTTTATAAAATATTCTGTTAAAATGTACCTATAATACCTAATAAATAACAGAGGGGAATTACATGAGCACGAGCAAACGCACTTACACAAAAAAAGAGCGCAATATGTATCTGGCCGGTATGTTCGGTCAGAATATGATTTACAACATCATTGCCACTGGTCTTATAGGTTACTATCTTCAGTATGTAATCTATGTACCGGTAATAGCAATCGGATGGATTGTTGCCGTTGCAAGAGTATGGGATGCAATTAATGATCCGATGATGGGTACAATTGTTGATAAAACAAAATCCAAATGGGGCAAATGCAGGCCGTATCTTATTATTTTCCCTGCAATTATAGGTCTTATTACAATACTTTCATTTGTAAACGGCAACTATGCCGAGGCGTCATCAGCGGCAGGCAAGGTTATGATTGTCACATGGGCAGCAGTATCATACATACTTTGGGGTATGCTCTTTACTGTATGCGATATTCCTCTGTGGGGAATTACTTCTCTTATGACCGAGGATGAAAATGACAGGTCAAAACTGCTTGGTCTTGCAAGGATTGCGGCAGGTGTCGGCGGTATCGGTGTTCTTGTTGTTCAGGTTGCCCAGGTTATATCCGGTATATTTGCCAATAAAGGTATGGATGTTAATAAAGCAAATCAGTACGGTTTTATCACGACCGTTGTTGTGCTGACGGTAATCAGTACGGTTTTGTTTGAACTTGCAGGTATCGGCACTAAAGAAAGAGTAAAAAGTTCTGAGGAACGCCACAGCATGAAGGAAAACTTTGCAATGATGTGGAAGTGCAGACCGTTTCGCCAGATTCTTATTTCAGGCATTTTAAGAAGCCCTATTCAGCTTCTTATGCTCATAGCAATGTCGTTTGTTACATATTACTACGCAAACGGAAACTTTATGAATATTATGACTGAAAGCGGTCTTAATATCTCAATGGCATTGAATATTGTTGTGATAGCAATAGGCATTTTTGCAGGTCAGTTTGTGGCTATGGCCATTACACCCATGCTTGTTAAAAAATTTGAAAATAAAGCGCTTTATAATTTTTACTCAATAGGCGGCGCAGTACCGTTTTTCATGTTGTTTGTTGTATTTAAGATTGCCGGAGGAGACTTAACTCCTATCGGTTGGGTAATTGTTACAGGCGTACTTCTTATGCTTGCAAGCGCAGGTATGGGTGGCATAAATGTATTGCAGTCGGTTATGATTGCGGATTGTGTGGATTATGAGGAATACACAAACGGTATCAGACCTGATGGTGTCTTTTTTTCGGGACAGAGCTTTATTACAAAGCTTTCGGGAGGTATCGCCGCTCTTATTCAGTCCTTTGCTTACAGTGCGGTGGGATTTTCAGATAAAAATATTGAAATAATGAATAACAGACTTACGGCCGGTGAAAATTTTATAACCTATAACGGCGGCAAATATGCGTCCATTATGTTTTTCCTTATTTCGGTTCCGCCTGCAATCGGTATGCTTTTATCCGCGATTCCAACACTTAAATATGCTTTGCCGGATAAGGAACATTCCAGAATTCTTGAGGCTCTTATTGAAAAGCATGCCCAAAGCCGTACTGATAATGAAAATTAATTTTGATTATGAGCCGGGTAAAATTATTTTTTACTCGGCTTAATTTTGTTTTCACAAAATACTGTTTAAATAGGATATAGTTATTGATAAATAAATCGGTCGTTTATTTGACGGATAAAGATAAGCTGTTTGGTTATTGAATTGGTGATATGAATATGAACAAAAAGATTTTGATATGTTTTTCCGTTTTTATCATTGCGCTCTCTTTTATCTCATGTGCAAAGCAAGGCGAAAAAATATTCAAGAGCGAAAATCAGTCTCAAAGCAGTATTTCTTCCGTTTCGGATAATCCTTCATCGTCAGAAATCTCAGCGCGGAATGAAAGTAAGAATTTGAGTACACAAAATGAGCGTAAAGCAAGTACGGTTAAAAATACGGAAAAGTCGTCTTTCTCTGCTTCATCAAATAAGGCCGGTACTGCCGTAACAACAACATCAAAGCCATTTTCTAAGGAATCTGTTTTGCAAAGCAGTCCTTCAAACGCCGATAATGAAGTTCCTTTTGAGCAGTCACAGTTATCCGATGAAAAAGCAACAATAGTGAAAAAGCCGAATATCCCGAATTCTTCACAGGGAGAAAGTCAAAGCCATTATGAACCCCCAAGTGAAAACAGAAATACGCCGGACAAAACAGTCTCCAATCAGCAGTCCAGCAAAACAGATGTACATAAAACGACAGCGCACACGCAAAAAGAGAGTGAGACTTCATCCAAAACGCCCACAAAACCGGCAACAGACCGTGATGGCTGGATAACAAAATGGTATTAAAAGGAGCGATATAAATGCCGGATTTAAAAAAGGAAGGTCATCGGGAAAGAATGAGGACATCCTATCTTTCCGGCGCTTATGAGCATCTTCCCGATTATAATTTGCTTGAACTTTTTCTTTCTCTGATTATCCCGCAGAAGGATGTAAAGCCGCTGTCATATGAGCTTATCAATAAATATAAAACCGTTGACGGCGTGATCCATGCCGACCCGAAGGATTTGATGAAAATAAAAGGTATAGGAGAATGTACCGCAGTTGCGATAAAACTTGTTGCTGATTTGAACAAAAGGGCACTTCTTAACAGAAATCAGAATGTTGTTGCCTTAAATACGATTACTCAGGCGGACGAGTATTGTATGAATCTTCTTGGTGCCGAACGCGTCGAGAAAATTGCGATGGTAACGCTCAGGTCTGATAAAGCCCTGATAAATGTCCATACTTTGAGTATCGGGACCATTAATTCATCAGCCGTAAATATAAGAAAAATAGTAGGAATTGCAATTGAAGACGGCGCCTCGGCCGTAATAATAACGCATAATCACCCGGACGGGGACGCGTATCCATCTATAAACGATATCAATTTTACTATTGAACTCAATGCGGTTTTAAAAAAGGTAAAAATCGTTTTGCTTGAACATATTATTGTAGGAAAAGACTGTTTTAATATTACAAGAGATCATCCTTCGTTTTCTGTAGACGAGAATAAAACTTAAGTAATGTTTAAAAAGCACTGTTTGAACAGTGCTTTATTTTTTCGGAAAAATATGTTATTATAACTTTAATTTTAGTTTTGAGGACTGTCATATGAAAATTTTGATTATTGCTGATGTACATAACAGACCTGATGCAGACAAAAAAACTCTTGTCCGCTTGAAAAAAGCAATTGACTCTATTGCGTGCGATCTGATTGTCTTTTTAGGGGATATGGTCCATGGTCCGGCGGTAAAGGAAAATTATGAAAAATACCTTTGTGAGGTTCTGGATTTAACAGCAAGCAGACCTTTTGCAACTGTTTTCGGAAATCATGACGATGAATGTTATTTTTCAAAAGAACAGATACTTGAAGTTATGAAAACATATAAAAACTGCTTAACTAAAGGCAGGGACTATGTTTTAAAAATGGACGGTGAAACATTGCTGTTTATGGACAGCGGCTCTTACTATAAAGGGGAGGAGAGCTTTTATGATATCGTAAAGCAGGAGCAGATTGATTGGGCAAAAAGTAAGATATACGGCGAAAAAGCAATTCTTTTTCAGCATATTATTATGCCGGATATCATGGAATGGATCGAATGTTCAAGGATATGGAAATTAAGAGCGGTTTGGGACAGCAAGGGCTTCTGCCGCTTTAAAAAAGATGTACACTACAGCGGGCGGCTTGGTGAAAGACCATGCCCTCCTGATGTGAATACAGGTGAACTTGAGCAGCTCTGCTCAAATCTTAAAGCTGCCGTTTTCGGCCATGACCATAAAAATACATTTGAGTTGGATCTTATGGGCGTCAGATTTATTCAATGTGCGGGCAGCGGCAGTAATTCATATGACAAGTACTGCAAATCGAGCGTCAAGGTGCTGGATACAAAGACGCTTGAGACAAAGTTGATTTATCTATAAATTCAGCAAAAAAAGTCAGGTTTTTATTGAGGATATGTGTTAAAATGATGTGAAATTAAAAAGGCGGTGATTCTTGTGAGGGGCAGACGCGTATGGCTTGAGGCAAACCAGAAAGTACCCGTTTTAAAAAATATTGCCTATGCGCTGAAACTGATTTGGCATTCCGATAAAATGCTTTTGCTCGGCTATATATTTTCATATACTGCAAAAAGTGTTTTTTCTCTGTTTATTCAGAATATACTCTTTTTAAAAGTGTTGTTGTCGGTAATAGAAGGCAACGGCTCTTTTAAGCAGTACTGTATATACCTTGCTCTTTTTCTTGCGGTTTCGTTAGGTCTAAAGGTATTTCAGTGGTATTTCACCTACAGAAGACAGTATTCAACAAAAAAGGTTTTAAAGGTTATAAACAACAAAATCTTTAAAAAAGCATATGAACTGGATGTAAGCTGTTATGAGGATCCTGAGTTTTACGATAAATATCAGCGTGCAACGCTTGTTCTTGCCTATAGCTATTACGATCTCGTTGCAGATGATATAGGATGTATTTTGGGTGCCGTTATTTCGTTTATCTGCGTTATTACAACAGTAACGGTAATAGATCCTGCTTATATTATTTTTTTGCTGCCTGTAATGCTTGTTTTTGTTATTGAGCTTTTCAAAAGCAAGGCGGTTTATAAAAGAGATCTGGAAATGACTACCAATAACAGAATAAAAGCATATATCCAGAGAACAATGTTTTTAAAGGATTATTCAAAGGATATGCGCACATCAAATATTTTTGCCGTTTTAATGCAGCGCTTTGATGCCGCCATACAGTCTAATATTCTGATTCTCAGAAAATACGGAATAAAGCTTTTCATGTATAGTATGGTGAGCTCTCTTTGCAGCACTTTTATACCCATTATAGGTACATACGCATACGCAGGCTGGCAGTTTGTTTACGGAAATAATATGAATGTGTCGGATTTTTCGGTTGTATTATCATCCATTAATTCCGTAAGAACTTCAACTCTTGATATAGCCAATGGTTTTCAGGATCTTACACAGATGGCACTGTATTTTCAGAATCTGCGTGATTTCTTTGATTATGAGCCTAAAATTACATCCGGAAGCAGAGAAGCGGGAGAATTTGAAAGTCTTGAATTAAAAAATGTTTATTTTAAATATCCTTCCGCCGAGAAATATTCTCTTGAAAATGTAAATCTTAAAATAAAAAAAGGTCAGACCGTTGCTATAGTCGGCGTTAACGGAGCGGGAAAAACAACGCTTGTAAAGCTCCTTTTAAGGCTTTATGATGTGACGCAGGGCGAGATTTTGTATAATGGTGTGAATATTAAAGAATACAATATTGAACAGCTCAGAAACAAATTTGCAACAGTCTTTCAGGATTATAAAAATTTTGCTGTCTCCGTATATGAAAATGTACTGTGCCGCGAATGCAGTGAAGCGGATAAGATTACCGCATGTCGTGCACTTGAAAAAAGCGGAATATGGAATAGAATTCAGGCTCTTCCAAAAGGAGGAGATACTATTGTCACCCGTGAGTTTGATGATGACGGCGTAGGCTTTTCGGGCGGTGAAAATCAAAAAATTTCCACGGCAAGGCTTTTTGCCAAAGATTTTGATATTGCTGTTCTTGATGAGCCTTCATCGGCGCTTGATCCTATCGCGGAATATAAGATGTATGAGAATCTGATAGGTGCAACAAAAGATAAAACCGTAATTTATATTTCTCACAGGCTCTCAAGTGCCGTTTTGTCTGACTACATCTTTGTTCTTGGCGGCGGTACTGTTCTTGAAAGCGGGAATCACACACAGCTTATGCAGCAAAAGGGCGAATACAGCAAAATGTTTTCCATGCAGGCATCAAGCTATAAAGTATATGAGGAGGAAGAAAATGAAAACGGAAGATAAAACACAACACTCCATGTTTTCAAATATACTGTTTTTTGTAAGACTTCTATTCGGCATATCTCCTCTTCTGGTTATAGGTGAATTTATATGGGGTATACTGATGATTCTGCCGGGGCAGCTCATCAGCGTTCTCGGCATTAAATATATTATTGATATCGTAATGAGCAAACAGCATCTTGAAAGAATTTTTTATGCAGTCGGTGTCATTGCTGGCATACTGATTGTCAGTACGCTTGTGACATGGATTTTCAGGGAATTTTTCTGGAATGTCGAGCGGGAAAAGGTATACAGAGGACTTAATAAAAAGCTTTATGAAAAGGCAAAATCTATTGATCTCGCGTCATATGATGATCCCGAATTTTACAACAGCTTTATACTGACCATTGAATCTTCGTCAGACAATATTCAGAATTTGCTCGGGTTAGTGAGAGAATATATGGGAAGCTTAATTTCACTTGTTGCCGTAGGCTCTGTTTTACTGAGTATTGATCCCATGTGTCTTGTCATAATCATCATATTTGTACTTGTATTTTTGCCGATAGGCAAAAAAATAGGCACTCTGCAAATGAACAGAAGAATAGATAACACAAGATTTCACAGGCGTTCCGATTACTTTCAGCGTATATTTTATTTACAGGATTACGCAAAGGAAGTCAGAATGAACAATGTAAAGGGAATTCTGATAGACAGATATAACGACGCGGCAGACGATGTTATTGCGAATCAGAAAAAATATCAGTCAAAGATTTCATATCTCCAGTTCACACAGGAAAGCGGTATGCAACTTTTCGGCTTTATGTTTATCCTTCCCATGTATCTGGGCTATTGTGTTCTTGTAAAAAAGACGCTGTCTCCCGGTGATTTTGTAGCAACCTTTAACGGCGCTTATTCCATAGCTATGTCTATGAATTTTATTACTGTATGGGCTGTTACCTTTTTTTCCGAAAGAGCGAAGATGATTGAAAAGTACCGTGAATTTCTGAAAAAGGACAAATATATCAATGACGGCGAAACTACGGCTGAGATAACAGAGCCTAAAAAAATCGAGATAAAAAATCTTTCCTTTACATATGCCGGAACAGATAAGCCGGTTCTTAAAAATATAAATCTGACAATCCAGCCATATGAAAAAATTGCCCTTGTAGGATATAACGGCGCCGGAAAGACAACCCTTACAAATCTTTTGCTTAGACTGTATGATCCGACACAGGGTGAGATTTGCATAGACGGTGTTGATATCCGAAAAAATACTCTTTCGTCACACAGAAACAGGTTTGCGGCCGTTTTTCAGGATTTTCAGACCTTCGCCTGCACCATAGGCGAAAATGTTGCGCTGGATTCAGAGCCTGACAGCAAAAGAGTTGAAGAAGCGCTCAGACACAGCGGATTTAATAAGAAGCTTGCAAAAGCAACAAAAACAGAGCTTTTAAGAGAATTTGATGACGAGGGAACTATGCTTTCGGGCGGTGAAAATCAGAAAGTCGCAATAGCAAGAGCATTTTATAAAGATTGCCCTTATGTTATTCTTGATGAGCCGTCTGCAAATCTTGACCCGATAGCAGAGTATAATCTTAATCAGACCATGCTTGAGGCGGCTGAGCATAAAACGGTAATATTCATTTCGCATCGCCTTTCAACAACAATAAATGCCGACAGGATTTATGTAATGGAAAACGGCGAAATTATCGAAAGCGGGTCTCACAGTGAGCTTATGAAGAAAAACGGAACATATGCGTATATGTTTAATCTCCAAGCGGAAAAGTACAGAAAATAAGCTTGTGTCGCAAAAATCCCCGGCATTGCCTGAATGTCGGGGATTTTTAAATCAATCAGTATAGTTTGAAAATATAAAGGATTAGCCCGTAAATAAAGGATGAGCCGATTCCGTAAACGATAACGGGTCCTGCGATCGTAAACATCTGTGCTGCTGTTCCGAGAATAAATCCTTCGTGCTGAAATTCAAGCGCGGGCGATACAACGGAATTTGCAAACCCTGTAATGGGAACAATTGTTCCTGCTCCTGCATGGCGCGCAATTTTATCAAAAACACCAATACCCGTGAGTATTGCCGTAAGGATTATCAATACAGATGATGTTGCCGCCTGAACTTCTTTTTCTCCCATTCCTGCCTTTTCAAAAACAGTAAATAGTATCTGACCGAACAGACATATTGCTCCGCCTATAAGAAACGCTTTAATACAGTTTAATATTACGGGGGAATTGGGACTTGCCTTATCCGCCATTTTGCTGTAATCGTCTTTACTGATACTCATAGTTTATCACTCCTGCAAATATTGTTTACAATTATATTGCTTTTATACTCTTGACATTTTTGATTAATAATTGTAATATTAAAATATACAAAATGTAAAACGGAGGGAATATTATGCATCTCATAGATGTGCGTAATGTATATAAAATATATAATCCCGGTGAGAATCAGGTTAATGCACTTGACGGCGTTTCGCTCACGATTGATGAGGGTGAGTTTGTTGCCATAATAGGTCAGTCGGGATCAGGTAAATCAACGCTTATGAATATGCTTGGACTCCTTGATACTCCCACAGACGGTGAGTATTACATCAACGGAAAACTTGTTGACGATTTGACGGATGATCAGATGAGTGTAATCAGAAATGAACAGATCGGCTTTATCTTTCAGGGCTTTAATCTTATCTCATCTCTTACCGCGCTTGAAAATGTAGAGCTTCCTCTTGTTTACCGCGGTATGAAGAAGGACGAGAGGAGAAAAGTATCAGTTCAAGCGCTTGAGAGAGTAGGTCTTGATAAAAGAATGCACCATCTTCCGGCGGAAATGTCAGGCGGACAGCAGCAGAGAGTTGCCGTTGCCAGAGCGATTGCCGCTGCGCCTCCTGTTATTCTTGCGGATGAGCCTACCGGAAACCTTGACACAAAATCAACAAAAGATGTAATGAGAATTCTCCACCGTCTTAAGGATGAGGGAAGAACGGTTATCGTGATTACACATGATAATGAGATAGCCGAAGAGGCTGAACGGGTAATCCGTATCCGCGACGGAAAAATTGTTGAGGATTATATTAATCCCGGTTATGAGGGCAAATACGGCAGAGACGCAAAGCTTGACAGCAAAAACCCGATTGATGAGGGATGATTGCGTATTCTTAATTAATTCTGAAAATAGTATACAATACGGATTGTCGCTTCGATCTTGTCGGGGCGATATTTTTATTTGATGAAAAATTTTATTTTTACGCTATTTATCTTTTAAAATAATTATAATTGTGTTATACTTAGTAAAATAGTCTGTATTATAACTTGTTTTGAGACAACGGGGGCTTTTTTTGAAAACATATATATTTATATTTGCCATTGCCGATTTTGTGTCAGGCGGACCGATCTATAACAGAAACAAAATAATGTATCTTAAGGAGAGAGGCTGGCGTGTCATTGTTATTCCGCTTAACGAGGGTAAAATATATATTCACGGGCTTGAGGAATACAATAAAAACAGTTGTGGCTTTTTGTACGATTCGCCGTCGGAGTTTACGCGAAAACAGCGTGAAAAGATACTTGACAGCCTTGCGAAAAGAATTCCCGATGATTCTACTGATATTATAATAGAGACAGGAAGCGATCATATGGCATATTGGGGCGAGCTTCTTGCAAAAAAAATCGGGGCAAAGCATTTTGTGCTGCTTTTGGATGAAAACAATATCCGCCTTAAAAGTGTGGGTATGTCTTTCATGGAGTTTAAATATAAAAGAAAAGAATTGGCCTGCATTACTAAGGAGACGATGATCAAACTCTTTGACGGATTCAGGAAACTTGATTCAGACAGTGCTTTCGGGCTAAAATGCTGTTGCAGTAATTCTGTTTCTGATTATGAAAATGCTTTTACCGATACTGTTGAGCGGCGGGATTATAACTTAGGCTATGTGGGAAGGCTTGATAAAAAATTTGTTCCCGATATTATAGATGCGTTTTGCTCCTTTGCAGACAGTGTGTATCCAAAGTGTGTTATGATAGCTTTGTTCGGAGGGTGTGAAAATAATGCACAGGATGAAATATCCTCCGTTTTAAAAAAGCACACGAATATTAAATTTTACATATCAGGATATATGTGGCCTCTTCCTGTTAAAGCGTTGAGGAAATGCGATATGTTCGTATCTGCATCCGGCAGTGCCATGGCAACTGCCCATGCCGGTATTCCTACTTTGGCAATAAATATTTATACAGGCAAACCTGTGGGTATGATTGAGAATTTCAAAAATAATTCTATCACCGGCAGGGATGTTTCAGATAAAAGTATAACCGATTATATGGTTCAGGTTCTTGTTGAAAAAAAGCTCCCTGATATTGAAAATTATGATTTTTCTCAGGAGTGGATTCAGATATGCGATGCTTTTGACAGGCATATGGAATTTATAAACAGTTCTGAACAGAATCTACAGTGGTACGACACGGGAAATATGATTCTTTCCCGCAAACAAAAGGTAAAAAAATTTTTGCGCACAATATTTGGACTGAAATTATCAGACCGTATTGTTAATCTGAAAAGAGAGATAACCAACAGATAATGATGAATTGTTATTTACATAAAAAAGGTGAAGTGAATGTCTGATAAAAAAAGTACTGTATTTTCAGGGCTGGTGTGGCGTTTTGCAGAGCGTATCGGTGCTCAGGGAATTCGATTTGTCGTGTCGATCGTTCTTGCGAGACTGCTGTCGCCCGAGCATTACGGTACAATTGCTCTTGTCACCGTTTTTACTTCTATATTACAGGTTTTTGTTGACAGCGGTCTCGGTAATGCCCTGATTCAGAAAAAGGATGCCGATGATCTTGATTTTTCAACCGTATTCTATTTTAATACGGCAATATGTCTCGTTTTATACATGGGCATGTTTTTGGCTTCACCCGCGATTGCTGTGTTTTACGAAGATGAATCGCTCATCCCGGTTATAAGGGTGCTGAGTCTTACTCTTGTTATTTCCGGTGTAAAAAATGTACAGCAGGCATATGTTTCAAGGCATATGATGTTTAAGCGATTTTTTTACTCAACCTTGGGCGGCACAATACTTTCAGCAGTGTTGGGAATCCTTATGGCGTATTTTGGCTTGGGTGTATGGGCGCTTGTCGTCCAGCAGATTTCCAATACACTGATTGATACAATAATCTTATGGTTTACCGTAAAGTGGCGGCCTAAAAAAATGTTTTCTCTCACAAGGTTCAAATCACTTTTCTCATTCGGCTGGAAATTACTGCTTTCATCATTGATTGAAACTATATATACCCAGATAAGACAGTTGATTATAGGTAAGATTTATACATCATCAGACCTTGCATATTATAATCGCGGCGAGCAGTTTCCAAGTTTGATTATCACAAATATAAATTCCTCTATAGACAGCGTCCTTTTTCCGGCGTTGTCGGATGAGCAGGAAAATAAATACCGTATCAGAGAAATGACAAGAAAGTCCATTAAAACCAGTATTTATATAATAGCTCCGATGATGATAGGGCTGGCGGCTGTATCCTCCTCATTTATAAGAATTTTGTTGACGGATAAATGGTTAGAGTGTGTGCCTTTTGTAAAAGTATTCTGCATAACATATATGTTTATGCCCGTTCATACTGCCAACCTCAATGCCCTAAAGGCACTCGGACGCAGCGATTTGTTTTTAAAGCTTGAGATTATCAAAAAAGTAATCGGAATTACCGTTTTAATCATTTCAATGCGTTATGGTGTTATGGTGATGGCATACAGTATGCTTATAACATGTGTTTCAAGTCAGATAATTAATTCATGGCCCAATAAAAAACTGCTGGAATACGGATATCTGAGTCAGCTCAAAGATTTTGTTCCAAGCCTTGCTCTCGCCTCTGTGATGGGCGTATGCGTATGGCTTATAACTTTTCTTAAATGGAACGACTGGATTACTTTGGCTGTTCAGATTGTCTTGGGGGTTGCAATATACATTGGCGGATCTTATGTATTTAAAATAGATTCCTTTACATATTTATGTGATTTTGCAAAGGAAAAATTGAAGGGAATAAAGAATAAGTGATTATGACAGTTGACTTCAATGAATCTTTTGGAGGATTTATATGGATAATAAAATATTAGTGACCCGTTCTTCAATGCCTGATTTTGATGAATATGTTTCGGAAATAAAGGAACTCTGGCAAAGCAGATGGCTTACAAATTCAGGAGTCAAGCACAGGGAACTGCAAAATGCGCTTGCATCCTATCTCGGAGTAGAAAATATAGACCTGTTTACAAACGGCCATATGGCTCTTGAGCTTTGCATACAGGCAATGGGGCTGACCGGCGAGGTTATAACAACGCCGTTTACATTTGCCTCAACGACTCATTCGATTGTCAGAAATGGGCTTGAACCTGTTTTTTGCGATATTAATCCCATTGATTTTACTATAGATACAGAAAAAATAGAAAATCTGATTACAGAAAATACATCGGCCATTCTTCCTGTTCATGTCTACGGAAATATATGTGATATTGAGGCAATAGATAACATTGCAAAAAAGCACAATTTAAAAGTTATTTATGATGCTGCTCATGCCTTTGGAATAAAATACAAAGGTAAAGGAATAGGCTCTTTCGGGGACGCTTCGTGCTTCAGTTTTCACGCAACAAAGGTGTTTAATACTGTGGAGGGCGGAGCCGTATGTTTTAAGGACAGCGAATTCGGGGAAAAAATCGGAGCCCTTAAAAATTTCGGGCTGTCTGCCCCCGATACTGTTGTACAAATAGGCGCAAACGCAAAAATGAATGAATTCTGCGCTGCAATGGGTTTGTGTAATCTGAGACATATTGATGAAGAAATCAATAAGCGAAGGATAGTCGTTGAACGGTACACAAGCCATCTTGGCGGCATTGAGGGAATTACGCTTTCTCCTGCGCAGAAAAATGTTGAGGCCAATTATGCTTACTTCCCTGTTTTATTTGACAAAGACAATTTTGGATGCGACAGAGATTCGGTATGCGAAATGCTGGCTGAAAATGAAATTTACGCAAGAAAATATTTCTATCCTCTTACAAATTCGTTTGACTGCTTTTGCGGAAGATTTGATGTGAACAAAACGCCTGTGGCGATTGATGTGAGCAACAATATTCTTACACTGCCGCTGTATGCCGATTTGACTGTTGAGCAGGTTGACAGGATATGTGAATTAATTTTAAGATGTAAAAAATAAGGAGAAATTTATGAAGGGTATCATTTTAGCAGGAGGTAGGGGTACGCGTCTTTATCCTAATACAATCGCGGTGAGCAAGCAGCTTCTTCCGATATACGATAAGCCCCTTATATATTATCCGCTGTCAGTGCTTCTTTTGGCAGGCATTAAAGAAATTCTTGTGATTTCAACACCACAGGATACTCCTAATTATGAAAGGCTTTTGAGCGACGGTTCGCAGATCGGTGTACATATCGAGTATAAGGTGCAGGATAAGCCGAGAGGTCTTGCCGACGCATTTTTACTTGGGGCTGATTTTATAGGAAATGACAGCGTCTGCCTTGTTTTGGGCGATAATGTGTTTTACGGCAAGGATTTAACCCGTATTCTTAAATTATCAATGCAGCAGGCAGAGGAATGCGGAGCAGTCATTTTCGGCTTTCCGGTAAAAAATCCGTCTGAATTCGGTGTGGTTGAGTTTGACGAGAATAAAAAGGTCATATCTATTGAGGAAAAACCGCTCCGCCCAAAGTCAAATTATGCTGTTCCCGGACTTTATTTTTATGATAATGAGGTTGTGGAGATTGCAAAAACGGTAAAGCCGTCAGCCAGAGGAGAAATTGAGATTACCTCCATTAATAATTATTATCTTGAAAAGGGCAAACTCAAGGTAACCCTTATGGGAAGAGGTATGTCGTGGCTTGATACAGGTTCTCCTAAGGGGATGCACAAGGCAGGGGATTTTGTCAAAACGGTACAGGAGCTTCAGGGTTTTTATATCTCTTGTATAGAAGAGATTGCATGGAGACGCGGATTTATAACAAAAGAGCAGCTTCATACGCTTGGTGAAAAGCTGAAAATGACTGAATATGGTCAGTATATTTTATCCCTTTCGGAGGAATGATTATGACGATAATCGTAACAGGCGGCGCCGGTTTTATAGGCTCAAATTTTATATTCCATATAATGAAAAAATACAGCAATTACCGTGTTGTATGCCTTGACAAGCTGACATACGCCGGCAATCTGTCAACACTCGAGTGCGTGATGAAAAACAGCAATTTCAGATTTGTCAGGGCTGATATATGCGACAGGGAAGCCGTTTACAGGCTCTTTGAGGAGGAAAAGCCGGATGTAGTTGTAAATTTTGCGGCAGAGTCGCATGTTGACCGTTCCATAGAAGATCCCGGTATTTTTTTACAGACAAATATTTTAGGTACTGCTGTTCTTATGGACGCGAGCAGAAAGTACGCAGTAAAGCGTTTTCATCAGGTGTCAACAGATGAGGTTTACGGCGATTTGCCGCTTGACAGACCCGACCTGCTGTTTACGGAGCAAACGCCTATTCATACATCGAGTCCGTACAGTTCGTCAAAGGCGGCTGCCGACCTTCTTGCTCTTTCATACTACAGAACATATGACCTGCCTGTGACAATTTCAAGATGCTCAAATAATTACGGTCCGTATCATTTTCCGGAAAAGCTCATTCCCCTTATGATTGCGAACGCACTTAACGACAAACCGCTCCCGGTTTACGGAAAAGGTGAAAATGTAAGAGACTGGCTTTATGTCGAGGATCACTGCAAGGCAATTGACCTTATCATTCATAAAGGAAGAGTGGGGGAGGTATACAATATCGGCGGTCACAACGAGATGAAAAATATTGATATTGTAAAACTGATTTGCAAATTACTCCATAAGCCTGAAAGCCTTATCACCTTTGTAACAGACAGAAAAGGGCACGATATGCGCTATGCGATTGATCCGAAAAAGATACACGATGAGCTCGGCTGGCTGCCTGAGACAAGGTTTGAGGAAGGTATAAAGAAAACAATCCAATGGTATCTTGATAACAGATCGTGGTGGGAAACTATAATCAGCGGCGAATACCGGAATTATTATGAAAAAATGTATGGCAACAGGTAAATCAATAAAAAAGCAGAGCAGATAACTGCCCTGCTTTTTCTATACAATTTGATAACGGAGAATGGAGTTATGAAAGCTTAAAATCTACAGTTTTGCTTTCGCCTGCTTTCATATTAAGAGCATTGACCTGCTTTGATAAACCGCAGTAAACGGTTATTTTCTGATTTATGTCCGATTTTATTGTAACAGAAGCTGTCTTGCTCTCAAGATTCCATGTAAGCTCTGTTATCTGCGCTCGGGTTCTTGCGCGGATACCTGTTATTGTACCGCTGTCAAAGCCGCTTTGCGGCAGTGCGGGGAGTATCTCTATTTCTCCCTTATTTGAATATACAAGACTTTCATTTATGATTCCGAGATATCCTATAGCAAAGTCCGTGCAGTAGCAGCTTCCTCTGTCGTAGTCATGGTTTGTCATCATTGAATCGTAATGAATTTTATGGTTCATCAGATCTGCCAAAGCGTCTGTGAGACTTTCCCTGTCCTTAAGTCTTGCTGCAATCAGCGAGCGGTGAACAAGTGCGTGGCTTGCCTCATTTTCACTTTCTCTGTTGTCAATAGCCTGTTCGCAGGCCGCAGTCAGATCACTGTTTTTCTGTGTTTCAAACAGCGGCCATGCGCAATACAGATGGCTGAGATGCCTGTGTTCATTATTCTCTTCAAACTGATTGCAGGCCCATTCCTTGAGAGCGCCTGTTTCATCATAAAGGTAAGGAGGAATCTTTTTCATAAGATTTTCCCACTTGGATATATCCATATCAGGTGCGGCGTTTTTGGCCACATCAATAAGCATTTCAAGATTGTTTTTGCATGCGGCAATGTCAATCGCCGTATTTGCATCTGAAGGACTCGGATAATTCTTTGGATTGTTTTCAGGCGAATAGCTGGGGAGAATACAGTAATACTCATCGTCTGAGAGAGCGGTTTTCCCTTTCTCATAATGAATATCACCCTTTGAATCCGTATAATATTCCTCGGTCATAAGCTGATCCCAGTAATTTGCCGATTTAATAAGAAGCGGCAGAAGAATGTCCTTTTGCAAATCGAGATATCCTTTATCCTGAAATTGCTTTATATCCTTATCCGTAAGGTCAGCTTCGGTTGTTGAGAGCACCGACCTGAGCTTGTCAAGGTTGAATTCATTGCTCAAAGGAATTTGAATATTGCCGTAGCACTGCAGTGTTTCATAGAGTGGCTGAAGCATCCAGCTTGTTCCCGCATTCCAGTATCTGAACGGGTACGGATAGCATGTTTCTGTTATAACAGCTTTGTCACCGTCTGTGTTTACAGGTGCCTGAATTGCGTCAGTGAAGCCGTGAGTAGCAGTGGCATTCTCCTCCCAGTCGGGAAGTTGGCGGAGAATAAAATATGTGTATCCGACAGGGGAGGAGGAAATATTGCCTGTGTTCATTGAAGAGGTTTGAAGGTTGACATTTGCATCCATTGTGTATTTGCTGCCCCAGCCTGTATTCCATTCACCTGTCCACATGCCGTAAAGTCTGCTTGTGGAATAGCCTGAGCAGCAAAGATACGCATATCTGCCTGAATAATATGCTCTCTGAGCAAGGGCCGAATTTAGTTCGTCATCGCCTCTCTGCTTTTTAAGGAGCTGCTCGTTTGAGGCAGTGCTGTCACCGTCCCTGAGTGAGAGTGTTACTGCGTCAAACTGCGGTTTGTAAATCTTTAAATGATTATTGAGCGCACTGTCATAATTGAATTTTCCGTTTTCTGTATATTTATCGGCAACGGATTTTGTCTGCGCCTCCAGACTGTCTAAAAGCGCATAGCTGTTTTGTGCGGCAAAATCGTTATAAGCGCCCATATCGTAGGTGCGGTCGGAAACTGTTATAAGATATACCGCGTCGGCGTCGGTAATTTTAATTTGAGGATTTTCATTTGACGCGTATTGCTCGTCACTTACCGCATCACCGAGGACTTTCTGCTTTGTTCCGTTTTCGCATACAACATAGGTCATTGTCGCATAACCGCCGTTTTTGAGCTCGCTGTTTTCATAGTCGGGATAATGCGCAATCATAGCAAGATAACCGCAGTCATCAGATACGATTTTTTTATATTTTATATTCTTTTCGTCGCTGTCGCCGTAATTGGCAAGAACTGAAATGTTGTCAAAAGAAAGTGTGATATTTACCTTTTTGTCTTGCGAGGATTTGTCAATTCTTGTGATTGTCACACCATCTGACTGAGAGGTAAAGGTCTTGCGCTCCCATGTGCCGTTTTTATCTGTGTATTTTACGCCTACCTGAGCCGATTCATAATCTGTATAGCGTATATAATCTCTTTCACGGTTTTTATCCTGAGCAATTCGGAGTGCTCCGCCCGGATGAAATCTGTAAACATCATCATAGCTTGCATTGTCAACAATATCCTTGCCCTGAACAATATTCTGCTTTACGGTTTCCAGTTGCGCAGAGGTGTCGGGACAGTAGCGCACATTTTCATTAGGCATGATGAAGTGCATATTCTGAAAAATGAGCGTGTCGCTGTAAGGAGCAGAGCTTGTGATGACTCCCTGAAGTCCGTTGCCAGATATCATACCCTGACGCCAGGAGTTGGTTTTGTTTTTCTTTTTGTCGGACAGTTGTGTGTATTTGTTTGAATAGGATATTTTATGATTGCTGTCAAAAATTTCAGACACATTTGCGTTTGTTTTTGCGCAGGCTGCAAGGGAAAAAGCTATGCATCCGGAAAGCGCAACGCAAAATACTTTTTTTAATCTGTTCATATGATCACCCAGACCATTTTAACATATAAGAAAGCAAAAAAATACGACATATTTTATTGCATTGTGTCGCATATAATGATATTCTATTTTCAGGTGATTGCTATGATTTCTTTTGAATGGAACGAAATAAAATTTAATATTGCGGATATCGGCGGAGGAAAGCTTGATCACGATATTGCAGGTCATACTCATTCAAATAACAGCTACGAGCTTCATTTTATAAAAAGCGGAGCGGGAACGCTGATTACCGACAACTGCCGATACAGTCTCAAAGCAGGCGATTTTTTTGTTACGGGACCGAATTGTTACCATGCGCAAAAGACGGATACGCTGAATCCTATTGAAGATATTTTTATTTATATTCAGAGAACGGGAGGGAAAAGCAGTAATCTTTTCTCATCTGCGTTTTTAAATACGAATTTTTACATAACCGAAAATTTTGATTGCGCTGACGCACAGAGAATGCTTTTTGAATACACTGAAAAATATCCCGATTACAAAAGTGCGGTTGCCGGCCTTGCAATGAAGCTTTTGACGCAGGTTGTCAGGTGCTATTTGCCTGCGTATACGGCGCACAGTGAAGATGCGGATAATCTTTATGACAGGCGTTTTATAATAATAGAAAATGCTTTTTTGTATGACAGGGATATAACGCTTACAAAGTTATCCGAAAAAATAGGACTTTGCACCAGGCAGACAGAAAGACTGTTAAAAAAATATTATTCAAAAAGCTTCAGAGAAAAGAAAAAGGAGCAGATGAACGCATTTTCTGAATAAAAGGACACGATGGTGTTGAAAAAATAATAAATGCATTATATGATTAAAATGAAGAAAATAACCCTTATTTAAAAAGGACGGATTTTATGAAAGAAACAATTATACAGTTTGGAACAGGAAATTTTCTGAGAGGTTTTGCGGATTATTTTATTCATATACTCCATGAAAAAGGTTTGTATGACGGCAAAATAACTGTTGTATCACCGACAGATTCTAAAACTGTGGATATTTTAAACGCACAAAATTGCAGGTACAATCTGTATCTGCGCGGTATAAAAGACGGTACTGAAATTCATAAGCATACGGAGATTCATTCCATAAGCCGTGCCATAAATCCTTACAAGGATTTTGCGGGCTTTCTTTCTCTTGCGGAGAATCCTGATTTTCGTTTTATTATTTCAAACACCACGGAGGCAGGGATAAAATATGTTCCTGAAAATAGATTTGACGATAAACCTGCCTCCTCGTTTCCGGCTAAACTCACGCAGCTTCTTTATGCCAGATACAAATCCGGACTTTCCGGTTTTGTGATTTTTGCCTGCGAACTTATTGAAAACAACGCTAAGCAATTAAAAAATTGTGTTTTGCGGTATGCAGAGCAGTGGAATCTCGGAGATGCATTTGCGCTTTGGATAGATAATGAAAACACTTTCTGCAACACGCTTGTCGATCGTATTGTTACGGGTTATCCCCACGATGAGGCGGAGGAGCTGTGCAAAAAAATAGGGTATAGTGATAAACTGCTTAATACAGGTGAAATTTATCATCTTTGGGTTATTGAGGGAGATTTTGAACATGAAATTCCACTCAGAAAGGCAGGACTTAATGTAATATGGACAAAGGATGTTTTACCGTATAAAAAGCGTAAGGTCAGAGTCCTTAACGGAGCGCATACATCCATTGTATTTCCCGCGCTTTTGCGCGGCCTTGAAACGGTGGAGGATTGTATGGAGGACGAGCAAATATGCGCTTTTTTGAGGGAATGCCTTTATAAATACATTCTCCCTGTGATAGGGGAAAGTGAGGAAAATACGGCATTTGCCGATTCTGTTTTGGAGCGGTTCAAGAATCCTTATATAAAGCACAGGCTGCAATCCATTGCGCTCAATTCGGTAAGTAAATTTGCGGTTCGTGTTCTGCCGACTGCCATTGCATATAAAAGGCAGCACTCTGTTTATCCCAAACCGCTTGTTTTCTCTCTTGCGGCATTGATTGAATACTATAAAACTTCACTGCCTCAGGATGATGAAAAAGCAGTTTCATTAATCAGGGAAAATGATTATGATGTTATACTTGCAAGCGAATCTCTGTGGGGGATGGATTTGTCTGCTATGCTGCCTATGTTTAAAATATGCACAGAAAAGATACATAAATACGGTATAAGGGAGGCAATAAAATGGGCTTTGTCTTAATTCATAAGGACGATGATGTAAGAGTATGCCTTGAAAACGGACACAAATACGCAATCAGAGACATAAAAAAAGGTGAGACTGTAATAAAATACGGCTTTCCGATAGGAATTGCGTATAAGGATATAAAACAGGGTGACAGGGTACATACAGATAATTTGAAAACTGCTTTGAGCGGTGAAAAAACATATATTTATACACCTGGTGAACGCTTCGCTTTAAAAGAAGAACCGTGCACAATATCTGCCTATAAAAGAAAAAACGGTGATATAGGAATCCGTAATGATATATGGATTATTAATACAGTCGGCTGTATTAATAAGTCAGCGGAGCTTATCGCTCAAAAAACAGGAGCGTTTTGTTTCCCGCACCCACACGGTTGCAGCCAGATTGGTGACGACCGGCATATAACGCAGAAAATTCTGCGCGGTCTTATTCTTCATCCGAATGCAGGCGGTGTTCTTGTTCTGGGGCTTGGCTGCGAAAACAACAATATAAGTGAAATGAAAAAGATTCTGGGCAACTATGACCATGAAAGGATACGATTTCTTAATTCTCAGGATGTTGCAGATGAAATCACCGAGGGTGTGCGTATCGTTGAAGAACTGAAAACCGCCGCGTCGCAGGATAAAAGAACAGAGGTACCTGTTTCAAAGCTCAAAATCGGACTGAAATGCGGGGGCAGTGACGGTCTTTCCGGTATAACTGCAAATCCGCTTGTGGGACGAATAACAGACAGACTTGTTTCGATGGGCGGTATAGCCGTTTTAACAGAGGTTCCCGAAATGTTCGGTGCGGAGCAAATACTGATGAACAGATGCTGTAGTAAAAGTATTTTTGATAAAACAGTAACACTGATTAATCATTATAAGCGTTATATTATCAGTCATAATCAGCCCGTGAGCGAAAATCCGTCTCCCGGGAATAAGGACGGCGGGATAACAACTCTGGAGGAAAAATCACTCGGTTGTATTCAAAAGGGCGGCAAATCGCCTGTCACGCAGGTGATGGATTATGGCGATTTTGCAGTGGAGCCCGGTCTTAATCTGTTGAACGGTCCGGGTAATGATATGGTCGCGGTAACCAATCTGACCGCCGCAGGCTGCCATATGATTTTGTTTACCACAGGCAGAGGAACACCTCTTGGAGCGCCTGTTCCAACGATTAAGATTGCCACAAATACAGCTCTTGCGGTAAAAAAAACGCATTGGATTGATTTTGACGCTCAGGCAGATATGCGTGAAAACCGTGACAATGCTCTCTTTCATCTTATTATAGAGACTGCAAACGGTAAGAAAACAAAAAACGAGCAAAACGGCTACAGGGAAATTGCAATTTTTAAAGACGGTGTGACTTTTTAATATGAAAAAATGAGGGAACAAATCTGAAAGTTCCCTCATTTTTATATGATTTTATTGTTTTTTTCCGGTGCTTACCAAAAACTGATTGCGGCAGTGCGGGCATGTTACATTGACTTTACCCTTGTGCCTTGGTATGCGGAGTGTTTTTTTGCATTTTGAGCATTTTACAAATTTATGCGTTTTTCGCTGTTTTATTTTGTCTTTGGTCAATGCGGTGCTTTGCTTTAATTTTTGTGTTAATTTAAGCCAGCTTTCATTTTCGCTCCTGCGCATCTGAATATTTTTTGAGAATACTCTGAAAAAGGCAAAAATAATTACGGCAAGACCCATTATCCACAATGCGGTGTATGATACTTTTGAATATCTGTATACAATGTTTGATATCACTATTATTATGAGATAAAAAATCAGCAGAGCTTTAAACAGACTGTCTGTTCCGTATCTGCCTGTCATAAATCTCTGAAATTTCATTGCTGCGTTATAAAAAAATTTTTTCACTTTCTCAACTCCTATGAATCTGCCTTTTCACCATAATATTCGCCGAAATAATCACTGTTTTGAGTCGGCGCCTGATACGGTTGTGTATAGGAATAAGGCGGGTAATATGAGCGTCTGTCTAATCGGTATGATATGTAACCGATAAGTCTTAACGCTATTCTGATTGCCAATATTATAAGAATAATTCGGAAAATTCTGTGAAGACAGCCTTTGTTTGACTTTACGGTATAGACAGTCTGTCGGCCGTTTTGATTTTGGTTGCCTCCGTAATCATTGAAATCCTCCCAATCATCAAAAAAGGATGAAAACGGATTGTAATTCAGAGGGTTTATTCCCTGCGATATATTTTCATATGCGCTTTTATATGTGAAATTGTCCGGCTCTTTTGCATACGCGCTTCTGATATGATCAAGAGCAATATCTCTTTTCCCCAATGCCATATTTGCAAGAGCTGACAGATAATACCATCTTGCGTTTCTGTTTTCAATGCTGTTTAGCAGATTCACAGCCTGCTGATATTGACCGTTTCTTATATACTGTGCTGCCGAGGAAAGATAATCAGGAGCAGATGAATTGCCGCGCGTGGCTGATGAATAGCTGTTTGAAAACGGATTTTGATATGGATTCGAGGATGCGTTTTTTATCTGGTCATATGCCGCATTAATCTCAGCCATTTTTATTTCGGCTTCTCTGCTGTCGGGATTCAGGTCAGGGTGATATTTTTTTGCAAGCCTTTTATATGCTTTTGTACATTCTTCTTCACTTGCTCCGTCAGGAACGCCTAAAACCTTATATGGATTTGTAATCATTTGGTTTTTTATCACCTTAGTTGTTATATTTTTATAAAGTTTAGCATATTTTTTTTACAAATATGTTAATAAATGAAGTATAACCCTTAAACAATATCTTGAAATCCGGTCAGTATTTTGATATTATAATTATATTACTTTAACTGTGAAATGAGGGAATAGTATGAATCCTGTACTTTTAACTTTGGGAGACAGTCTTGATAAGGTGTTTTATTCTTTGGATATGTGGATTTTTCACTTTTTCGGGACAATTCAAAATACTTTTTTAACATATGTTGCCAAATTTTTTACTACTTTCGGCGACGAGACATTTGTAATTCCGATTATAGTATTGTCTGTTGTTCTT
The DNA here is from genome assembly GCA_947628175.1 of uncultured Clostridia bacterium. Classification (GTDB taxonomy): domain Bacteria; phylum Bacillota; class Clostridia; order Oscillospirales; family Acutalibacteraceae; genus Eubacterium_R. The sequence goes on from CANQZA010000016.1 coordinate 26,607, forward strand.
TGTTTTTTCAAAAAAACAAGAAAGTACGGCTTTTCGGTTCTTTTTGCTGTTATTGTAGGAACGCTGATAACAAATGTTGTTGCCAAGCCTATGTTTTTGAGGATAAGACCTTATAACACCCTTCAGGAAAATGCGGATTACTGGTCATGGTACATAGGAGCGGGCGCTCTGTCCGAGAGCGACTATTCTTTCCCGTCGGGGCACACAACCTCTGCGTTTGAAATAGCAACTGCTTTATTTATATGCTTTAAAAAGGATAAAAAGAAAATTGCCTATATTTTTCCTGCAATTGCCCTGTGTACAATGGGCAGCCGCGTGTATCTGATGGTTCACTACCCTACAGATGTTATCGGCGGACTTATTGTCGGCGTTATATCCGGTATATGCGGTTTCGCCATTATGAAGCTTGTAATGATATCGTTTGAAAAAACGAAAGCGCAGAAAATTGACGCTGGAAAACTTTTCGATAAACTCGGCGATAAAAAGCCGGTAATCGGAAAGACCGTATTGGTTATTGCCATTTTGTGTATATTCTGCTATGCCTTTATTCCTTCTCTCAGCGAGGGCGGCGAGGATGTAATCAGATGTGCATATGCGCAGGAATATGACTGCTATAACGCCGCAAGAGTAGGCGAGGAGGATTATCCGCCTATCGACGGCAAGAATTACTGCAAAATTCATTGGAAACAGCTCAGCGGCGAAACAGAATAAAAAACAAAAAATATAATCCATAAGGTGTCTGCCTTATGGATTTTGTTATTTATGCAGGCATTGTCCAAAGTGACAATTTTGTAATGGAATACAAGTATTAAGTATGATAAAATATTTAAGAGGTGGTTTTGTGCATATTTTTTTGCTTGAAGATGACGAAATAATAGGGCTCGGGCTGACATATTCCCTTGAAAATGAGGGGTATAGCGTAACTCTTGCAAGGGATGTCAAGACGGCAAAGGAGATGATATTGAAAACGCAATTTTCCCTTTATATACTTGATTTGACTCTGCCTGACGGAAGCGGATATGATGTTTGCAAAACAATTAAATCGATAGGCGACTATCCGGTGATTTTTCTTACTGCGTTTGATGACGAGGTGAATGTGGTAATGGGTCTCGAGCTTGGTGCTGACGATTATATTTCAAAGCCGTTTCGTGTTCAGGAGCTTATGGCGAGAATCAAGACTGTTTTACGCCGTTACAGCAAGGACAGCGGAAATGACGGAATTGTAAATCTAAAAAATCTTACTGTTAATATGAATGAGGCAAAGGTTTATAAAAACGGTGAGGAAATTATCCTTACCGCGATGGAGTACAGACTGCTTCTTACATTTATTGCAAACAGGGGAACTATTCTTACCCGTTCAAAACTGCTTGAGGAAATATGGGATATAGACGGAGATTTTGTAAACGATAACACGCTCACAGTGTATATTAAAAGACTCCGCAGTAAGATTGAGGACGAGCCTAACAAGCCCGAATATATAAAAACCGTAAGGGGATTGGGGTATATTATAGACAATGAAAAATAAAGAAAATCTGCGGATGTTTTTAATTTTCGCTTTGGCAGGAGCGGTGTCATCAATTGTTTGTTTTTTTATGGATAAGCGTTGTGCGCTTATTTGTTTTATTTTTACTGTTACCGTGATAACCGTTTTTGCTGTCTGTATGAAAAAAAGATACGATAAAATCAACGAACTCAACAACTATCTTTCACTTGTGTGTTCCGGGAATTTTGACCTCGATGTATCCGATAACACCGAGGGTGAGCTTTCCATTCTTAAAAACAATCTTTATAAGGTGATAGTGCTTTTGCGTTCATCAAATGACGAGCTCAAGAAGGACAAGCTTTATCTTGCCGATTCTCTTGCCGATATTTCGCATCAGCTAAAAACGCCGCTGACTTCTGTTATGGTGATTACGGATCTTATAAAAAATGAGACGGACAGCAAAAAACGCAATAATTTTGTTGAAATAATAGAAAATCAGTGTGAAAAGATGAAGTGGCTCATAGCGACGCTTCTTAAACTTTCAAAACTTGACGCCGGAACTGCTGATTTTAAAAAGGAGAGTCTCAGTATCAAAAGTATTATCGGCGAGAGTATCCGACCGTTTCTCATTACGCTTGATTTGAAAGCCATAAGACTGGTTGAAAATATTGAGGATTTCATCTTCGAGGGCGACGGGAACTGGACTGTCGAGGCAATAAAAAACATCGTTAAAAACTGCATTGAGCATATGGGGCAGGGAGGAACGCTTGAAATCAGTACATCACAGACGGCAATATACAATATGATTGAGATAAAGGATAACGGGTCGGGTATCGCAAAGGAGGATCTTCCGTATATTTTTAATCGGTTTTATCATGGCAAAAACGCTCCGCCCGATAGCGTGGGAATAGGACTTGCGCTTTCAAAGGCAATTGTACAGAATGAAAAGGGTGAAATCACAGTTAAAAGCGGTGAAGGAGCAGGCAGTGCATTTACAATAAAATTTTTCAAGTCGGTTGTTTAATGCGTTATTTTCATAATCCATCTGTCTGTTTATGAAGTCTTTACGGAGAATATGAGCAGTGTTCAAAGTGACAAAATTGTTATTCAAAAGTCACTTGATTGTAAGGTTGAATAGTTATACTTTGCTTGTACCCAAAAGCAAGGCGGAAAATGCAGTAACACTTCCTTGTAAAAATCCGCTTTCTTTTGGGATACATCAAGTATACTATCTGAAACAGGAGGTAATTATGAAAATACTGGAAATCGAAAATTTATCAAAGGTTTACGGCAAGGGAGATACAATGGTAAAAGCGCTTGACAATGTCTCCTTTTCTGTTGAAAAGGGAGAATTTGTCGCGATTGTAGGTCCGTCCGGCTCAGGAAAATCGACTCTGCTTCATATTCTCGGCGGTGTTGACAGCGCAACCTCCGGCAGAGTTGTAATTGACAAAACGGATATCTCAAAACTGGACGAAACGGCACTCGCCATTTTCAGGCGCAGGCAGATAGGACTTGTCTATCAGTTCTATAATTTAATACCCATTTTAACGGTTGAGGAAAACCTTACGCTCCCGCTTCTTCTTGACGGCAGAAAACCTGATAAGCGTCAGATTCATCAGCTTGTTGAAAGGCTCGGACTTTCAAAGAGACTTAATCATCTGCCCAACCAACTGTCAGGCGGGCAGCAGCAGAGAGTGTCAATCGGAAGGGCGCTTGTTAACAATCCTGCACTGATGCTTGCCGATGAACCGACAGGTAACCTTGACAGTGAAAACAGCAGAGAGATTGTTGAACTTTTGAGACATTTTAACAAGGAATATAATCAGACGGTTCTTATTATTACCCATGATGAAAAAATTGCATTGTCAGCAGACAGGGTGATTTCCATTGAGGACGGAAAAATAAAGAGAGACGAGGTGAGAATGGGTTGAGTATAGTAAACCGTTTAACCCTGCGTCACCTTAAGGAAAATAAAGGCAGAACAGTAATCACAACGCTTGGTATCTGTGTGTCTGTTGCCATGATTACCGCCGTTTTTGTTGCTGTGGCCTCGTTTCTTAATCTTTTCGGAGAGATTGAACTGATGGGCAGCGGTCACAAGCATGCTTTGCTTGAGGTGAATCAGCATCAGCTTACACAGCTCAGCAACGATGAAAGAATGGACAGGGTAGGTGTAAGAGTATCACTGGACAGCAATTCTTATTATCTTGAAAACGCAAAATCGAAATCATCGGGAACAGGTGATATTTACTGCGGTGACTACACAAATCTTCAGCAGATGTTTACGGGTCGGTATGAGGGTACTATACCGAAAAATGAAAGCGAGATTGCCGTAGAGCAGAGATTTATTGAGAAGAATAAACTGGACTGGAAAATAGGCGATACCGTTACCTTGCCGACCGGCTATCGTTATATTCATGATGAAAAAATAGGTCAGGTAGTCGTAAACGGCGATTATCAAGGCAACAGCGAGCGGTTTCAGATAAAGGATATCGGTAAATACAAGATTACCGCGATTCTGTATAATAATCCTGCTACAATGACTCAGTACAATATTATAAGAGGTTTTGATTTATCCGGGTTGAATTTGACGGACGGTCAGACGGTAACAGCTTCCATTGAATTAAAAGAAGTAAATTATAAGTCCCTTGATGTTATTCGGGATATTATAAAGCAATATAAAATTACCGATTACGATATAAACAGCAACTATCTTGAAACAAAATTCGCTATTGATCAAAACAGTGCTTTAGCTGTATCCATTTTGCCTATGGCATCGGTTGTGCTTGTAATTATTCTGATTGCGTCAGTTGTGCTGATTTATAATGCTTTTGGTATGTCGTTGTCCGAGCGTATAAGGTATCTCGGTATGCTTGCGTCTGTCGGTGCTACTAAGATTCAAAAGAAGATGTCTGTTTACTATGAGGGATTTATACTCGGCGCAGTCGGTATTCCTGTCGGAATTTTGGCGGGTATTGCAGGCATAGGTATAACGCTTAAGGCCGTCGGTAAGAAAATTATTGCAACGGGAATGATTATGGGTGTCAGCGATTCCGGTATGAATATGGATGTTGTTGTTCCGCTCTGGGCAGTAATCGGCATAATTATTTTCAGCGTATTTACAATATTTATTTCCGCGTTTATTCCGTCACGCAAGGCGTCAAAAATTACACCTATTGACGCAATACGCCAAAGAAGTGAAATCAAAATTAAGGCGAAAAGTCTTAAATCACCTAAGCCTGTTCGTGCCATATTCGGATACGAGGGAGAGCTTGCCTACAAAAATCTGAAGCGAAACGGCAGAAAGTCACGGGTCATTATTGCTTCCATTGCTCTTTCGGTTGTTCTGTTTCTAAGTGTTAACTATTTTTGTCAGTCATTTGTGCAAGCCATTCATTTTGAAATGGTTCCTTATCAGGTGCAGGCAATGATAAGCTATGATGACAGGGATAAATTTATAAGTCAGCTTGATAATATTTCGGATATTGATGATTATTATTGTGTGGCTAACGCCTATTTTTGTCTGAATAAAAATGATGAGCCGTCGTTATCAAATTCTGATTTTTTGACAAACAGTTATCGTAACCTTTTTGATTCCAAGGTGAATATGTTTGTAAATTATATTGATGATGACGATTTTAATCAGCTTTGCAGGGACAACGGCATTGATTATCAAAAATATTACGGTGATACCTTAAAGGGTATTCTTATGAATAATATGGATCATCATGACAATACGCTGAAAGTTTACAATGAAAAGCTGCTCGGAGAAAAAATATGCGATGATATTGAAATAACTGATTTTGTAAAGTATGACAAGGATAATTACATCTGCAATCTCAATGCGCAAAACTGCGTTTCCGTTTATCTGCCTGTTTCAAATCACTATTCCCATTTAAGTAAGGAGGATCAAAAACCTCTTTATATTATAGGCATTGAAACCGAGCAACATGAGAAAGTGACAGAGAGAATTCAGGATGTATTTGATGAAAAAGACTATGAAACCCGATATGTAAGTGATTTTGTGGAAACATTTCAGGCAATGAATACACTTGTGTTTGTTTTGGAAGTATTTGTTTACGGCTTTATTGCTCTGATAACGCTTATTACAATTGCAAATATTATCAACACGATTTCAACAGGCATTGCGATGAGAAAAAAAGAGTTTGCTATGCTCAAATCAGTGGGAACATCGCCAAAAGGTTTCAGGAAAATGGTGAGTCTGGAAAGTGCTTTTTACGGTATTAAGGCTCTGATTTTTGCAATACCTCTGAGTATTCTTATCAGTTTTGGAATGAACAGACTTCTCGCGAACAGCACAATTGTGTTTAAGCTTAATTATGCTCTTTATGCAGCGGTCATTCTTGCCGTATTTGTGATAGTAGGGCTTTCCATGCTTTACGCTGTGTCAAAGCTCAAAGATGATTCGGTAGTGGAAACATTAAAGGAAGAGATAAATTAGCGTTTTATATACCCGAAGGTGCCGAACCTTCGGGTGCTTTTATTATGAGACCTGAACTTTAAGAAATTTTATACGGCTACCGTTATAAGATATATAGCGTAGCCTGTAAGCATACATACTCCCTGCCATCTGTTGAATTTTTTTGTAATGATTGTGGGTATAACTGCTATTGCAATGGCTGCGAAGCACACCGTCATATCAACCGTGACAGACGATGTCGACAAAACAAGTGCTCCTGTATTGTTGCCCATGGATACAAAAGAGCATATTGGCAGTATAAGGGATAAATCTATAATATTTGCGCCGAGTATATTCCCCACAGAGAGAGCTCCGGCTTTTTTTCTGATTGCGGTTACGGTTGTAACAAGCTCCGGCAGCGAGGTACCTACCGCAATGGCAATAACACTGATAATCCTCTGTGGAATATTAAGGCTGATTGCTATTCTCGTTCCGTAGTCCACAAGCAATTTCGCGCCGAAAACAATTCCCGCTGCGCCCAGAGCAAAACAGATTATATTTTTTGCCCACTCGCCTTTGGAAACTGTTTCTTTTGATACGATAATATCGTCTTCATTCTGAATGCCTATGTTTTGAGGTGATGGTTCTATGTGTACCTGCTCATTTTTCATAGAAATGAAATTTTCAATGAAAAAGACAACGAAGATTATTGCAAGAATGCTGATTCCGATTGCCGAAAGGGTGTAATAATCATTGGTTTCGCCTTCAAAAGTAAGTGTCTTTTTCTGTGTAAAAATACTGCCGAGAATGAGTGCTGCCGACGCAAGAAGCATCATAATGCCCTTTGGCGCAAACGCCTTTCTCTTTACAGCAAAAGGCATGCAGATTATAAATATTCCCATTATCATTGCCGTATTAGCGGTGACTGAGCCTATCGCATTGCCTGACGCCATATCGACATTGCCTTTTGCGGTCGCCTGTATGCTCACTATCATTTCGGGCAGAGTCGTGGCTATGGATACGATGGTAGCGCCGATAACAAATTTCGGAACACCGAGAATTTCGGCAATCCAACTTGCGCTGTCAACAAACCAGTCCCCGCCTTTAATAATAAGTATCAATCCTGCTAAGAATAAAATATACATCATAACAGCTTCCATCATTTTTTCACCTCATTATGTATTATACATAATAATATATGCACAAATCTGCCCGTAAATAAAAACAATGTTGTTTTAAAGGGATATTTATGTTAAAATATACCCGTAATTTACAGAAAATAATTTTGCAGAGGAAAGGCTGTGAAAATGGATGTCCCAGAAAAACGCGAAGTACAGTTCGGTCATTATTCCTGTTGTCGTGGCAGTTGTGGTAATAATAGCATTTGCAGTAAGCGGCCACATAACGAAAAAAGCCGACGAAAAAAATCCTACAGCCCGCCCTACTGTTTCCATTGCGAACAGCGACGACGCCACAACGCAAAAGAGTGTTAGCAAAAACATAAATTCAAAGGTTACGATAACCGCTGTCGGAGACAATCTTATTCACAATACAATTATTGCATCGGGTGAGCAGGAAGACGGAAAACTGGATTATACTGCTCTTTATAAAAACATAAAACCGGATATTGAGGCGGCAGATATTGCCGTCATCAACCAGGAGACCGTTCTTGGCGGAGAATCATTCGATTATACAGGCTATCCGCTTTTCAATTCACCGTGGGAAATCGGAGACGCTGCAATCGACGCGGGTTTTGATGTTTTTACATGCGCTACAAACCATTCTCTTGATATGGGATGGGCGGGAATTGAAAAGGAAACAGAATATTTCAGCAGTAAAAAGGGTGTTGTACAACTTGGCGTAAATGCAAGCGCGGAAAGAAATATCGTTTATTACGAGAAAAATGATATCACCTTTGCTCTGCTCAATTATACATTCGGAACAAACAATATTGCCCTTCCGTCGGACAAGCCATGGTGTGTTAATCTGCTTGACAAGGATAAAGTTAAGTCGGATGTTACCGAGGCACGGGGCAATGCCGATGTCGTTATTGTATTTCCTCATTGGGGCAATGAGAACAGCCATAAGATTTCCGATTACCAGAAGGAATACACAAAGCTTTTTTCCGACTTGGGTGTGGATATAGTCATCGGAACGCATACGCATACACTTCAGCCTGTTGAATGGGTGACAAATGAAAAGACCAAGAAAAGAATGCTCGTATATTATTCACTTGGCAATTTTATTTCACACCAGATTCAACTCTATCAGCTTTTAGGAGGTATGGCGCGTATAACTGTTGAGAAAAACGGTGATGAAATCGAGATATCCTCTGCCAAGCTTGTTCCGCTTGTCTGTCTGTACAAGCGCAACGACAGGGGCTTTGAATTTGATGTATATAAGCTCGGGGATTATACGGATGATATTGCCCAAACACATGCACAGAATGGCGCGACAAATGAGTATTTTACAAACCTTGTTAAAGAAAATATGGATGATGAGTTTATTGATATGAAGTGATTATTGTATAATATATACAAAAAATATGGATATATTCTCTCTATATAGTTTTATTTTTGACAAACTTGTATAAATTTGTTGACATTTATGCTTCTTGAAAGTATAATGTGAATGTAGTGAGAACGAGGGCGTTCCGTTTAGGCGGAGTGCCCTCGCTTTTTTATTGAAATCATTAAAGAGAGGAGTATTTACTATGAGTAAGTACACAAAGGAAGATATCCTTAAAAGTGCCGAAGAAAACGGCGTTGAATTTATCAGGCTTCAGTTTACCGATGTATTCGGTATTATGAAAAATGTTGCCATCACAAGCTCTCAGCTTGAAAAAGCATTGGATAACGAATGTATGTTTGACGGCTCTTCAATTGATGGCTTTGTTCGTATCAATGAGTCGGATATGTATCTTCACCCCGATTATGATTCATGGGCAATTTTTCCTTGGAGAAAGCATCAGAATGCCCAGACGGCACGCTTGATCTGCTCGGTATATTGTGCGGATAATGTCACACCTTTCCTCGGCGATCCGAGAAATGTACTTCAGAAAGTGATGGACGAGGCAGCGGAAATGGGTTATACATTTAATGTAGGTCCTGAATGTGAATTCTTCCTCTTTAAGCTTGATGAGGACGGCAATCCTACAACTGTCACAGGTGACGAGGGCGGTTATTTTGACCTCAACCCTGTTGATCACGGCGAAAACTGCCGCCGCGACATATGCCTTGCTCTTGAAGAAATGGGATATACAATTGAAGCATCACATCATGAGGTTGCGGAGGGACAGCATGAGATTGACTTTAAGTTTGACGAAGTTATGACCACCGCAGACCGTGTTATGACCTTCAAGCATGTTGTAAAAACATACGCGACAAAACACGGACTTCATGCAACATTTATGCCTAAGCCGATTTACGGCATCAACGGTTCAGGTATGCACACCAATATGTCTCTTATGACAACTGACGAAAACGGCAAGACAGTAAATGCCTTTTATGATCCTGAAAGTCCTGACGGATTAAGCAAGGTTGCATACAACTTTATTGCCGGAATCATGGCTCATGTAAAAGGTATAGCAGTATATTCAAATCCTACGGTTAATTCCTATAAAAGACTTGTTCCCGGCTACGAAGCGCCTTCCTATCTTGTATGGTCGGCCTCAAACCGTTCATGCCTTGTTCGTATTCCTGCCGCACGCGGTATGGGCACGCGTGTAGAGCTTCGCAACCCTGATCCCACATGCAATCCGTATCTTGAAATGGCTCTTTGCCTTGCGGCGGGTCTTGACGGTATTAAAAAGAATATGACGCCTGCTCCTGCGGTTGATTACAATGTATTTGAACTC
>CANQZA010000017.1 GCA_947628175.1 uncultured Clostridia bacterium
GCCCTGAGCTTGACGGAGGGACTCTTCATGTCACAACCGCAGACACTTTTTCAGTTGCGCCAAGTAAAGACTGGCTTGAGGACTGGCTTGTGAGAACCTGTGAGCTGATAGACAGGTATCAGCCTCAGCTTTTGTATTTCGATTGGTGGATACATAATCATGGCTTCAAGCCGTTTTTGAAAAAATTGTGTGCATATTACTACAACAGAGCTGAGGAATGGGGAAAAGAAGTTACCATAAACTATAAGCACGAGGCGTTTGCTCCCGGCGTCGCGACCTTTGATGTTGAGCGCGGTGCGTTAACGGGAATATCGCCCGTTGCGTGGCAGACAGATACTGCAATCGGCAAATGCTCATGGGGATACAGAGCGGATAACGAGTACAAAAGCGCGCGGCAGGTAATATGTGATCTTGTTGATATCGTCAGCAAAAACGGGATGCTGCTTTTAAATATCGGACCAAAAGCAGACGGCACAATTACAAAAGAGGAGACGGCTGTTCTTCATAGTATGGGCAAATGGCTTGAGGTAAACGGAGAGGGCATTTACGGCACAACCTTCTGGAGGACCTTCGGAGAGGGTGAAGTCAACAATGAGGATGGTTTTTTCAAGGACAGTGAGGAAAAGAAGTTTACCGCAAATGATTTCCGCTTTACCTATAAAAATGGTTTTGTTTATGCTTTTCAGATGCGCCCTGAAGGAAAAACAGTTAAAATAAAGTCCTTTGCAAAGACGAACTGCCACGACTTTATCGTAAGCGGCGTACAAGCGCTCGGTGAATGTGAGGTGCATAGCTATAACAGAACGCAGGAGGAAATGGTAATAACCCTGAACGAAAAGCCGTCATCTGATTTGCCGCTCTGTTTTAAAATAGAAATAGAATAGAAGTTATAAAACACGATTTCATTTGCTTAGGCTTAATAAGAGCGAAAACAAGTTATTTTATTGTTTAATATGCAGTAGGTTTACAGGTGAATGATGAAAACTTTGTATGTGTCTGATCTTGACGGAACACTTCTCGGAAGCGATCAAAAAACCTCCGAATATACAAACAGAATCATAAATGCGCTCACGGACAGGGGAATGATTTTTTCATACGCAACAGCAAGATCCTTTGTTACCGCGCAAAAGGTGACAGCAGGCTTAAATGCAAAAATACCGCTGATTGTATACAACGGTACTTTTGTAATAGAAAATTCCATGGAAAAAATGCTGATGTCAAATTATTTTGAGGATAACGCCAATTCTCTTATTGACGATTTGCTGAAAAACGGAATTTTTCCGATTGTATATTCCTTTACGGATTCCTGCGAACGGTTTTCTTATATCAGGGATTGCTGCACACCCGCAATGGAAAAATTTATTTCCTTAAGAAAGGGAGATAGAAGAGATAATCCCGTAAGTCACAGAGATATGCTTTATAACGGAAACATTTTTTATATAAACTGTATGGGTGATGAGCGGCAGCTAACACCGTTTTATGAACAGTACAGGAATACATATCACTGTGTTTTTCAGCGTGACATATATACCAAGGATTATTATCTTGAAATCATGCCGCCCCAGGTCTCAAAGGCAAATGCCGCAAACCGGCTCAAAAAATATCTTGGCTGTGACCGTCTCATCGCATTCGGTGACGGTAAAAATGATATAGATTTGTTTGAAACGGCTGATGAATGTTATGCCGTCAAAAATGCCGTGGAGGAGCTCAAACTTAAAGCAACCCGAATTATTGGGTCAAACGATGATGACGGCGTCGCAAAATGGCTTGAAAAAAATTATTAATCCGAAAATATCATTTTCATTATCAATAATATATTTATCATCTGCTGTAATTATACGATTGGAAAGGAAAAGTATGAAAAACTACATCTCAAAGCGCGAAAAGATTAACTTTCTTACCGGACTCGGCGGTCAGAATCTTGTCTACTCTCTCATCGGCGGTTCTTTTTTCACATATTTTATGACGGATATTGCCCTGTTTCCTGTGTTGACAGTATCCGTTTTGCTGATTTTAATGAAAGTATGGGATGGCGTTAACGATCCCATAGTCGGTTCATATATTGATAAGCACACCTTTAAAAACGGAGAAAAGCTCAGACCATTTATGAGATATACGCCGCTTCCCGTCGGTGTGTTTACGGTTTTATTATTTCTCGTTTTTTCAACAAGAGAGGATCTGCTCTGGCTGAGAGTTTCATATTTTGTCATTATGTACATATGCTGGGATCTGGCATACACGGTGCAGGATGTATCCATCTGGGGTATGACATCTGCCGTATCGCCTGACTCGGATGAACGAGATTCGTTTATTCAGTGGGCCAGAACGATAGGCAGCTGCGTGTTCAGTGTTTTCAGCACCTTAATTCCCATGGTCCTTGAAATGATAGCAAATTCCACCGGAAGCAGTCTTGCTTTGATAACGCTTGTTTTTGCAATAATCTTCGGTCTCGGCGGTGCAATGATAAGCCGCAGATGCGCTGCTGCGCAGGAGAGAATACAGGTCGTTAAAGAGGAGCAGCAGGCGACTCTGCGGGAAAGCTTTTCCATGCTTTTTAAAAACAGAATGCTGTTGCTTGCCACTCTTGCAAATTTGTTGGGAGCAGTAGGATTTGGCGCTAATCTTGTTACCTATTTCTTTAAATATGAAATTCCTGCCGACTTTCTCGGTGAAAACAGCATAATAGGCGCACTTGGACTGACTACTATTTATTACATAATCACAGGTCTGCCGGGATTTATAGGAATGGTTTTTGCCGATAAACTCAAAAAACTTTGCAAGGGCTATGTCAATGCTTTGATACTTATGCAGGTATGCAATATTATCGTAAGGATAATTGCGTATTTCATAGGTTTTGAGGGCAAAAATCTCTGGATTTCGCTTATTGTTATCGGAGTCGGTTGCATTCCCATGGGAGCCGTTTCCATCGCGCAGACTTCCATTTTCTGCGACAGTATTGATTATATGGAGTGGAAAACGGGTAAAAGAACGGAAGGTATAACCTTTTCAATGCAGACCTCATTTACAAAAATATCAAGCGGTATCACCGCGGGACTTGCCACGCTTTCACTTCATCTTCTTCATTATAAGGCGGTTGACGGCGCATCGGTTTATGTGGGAACACAGTCTGCCGCTTTTGACAAATGGATATGGCCTCTTGTCATTCTGACTCCCGCAATTGCGAGTCTGCTGTATATCATTCCGCTTTTCTTTATCAGATACACTCCGCAGGAAAGGGAAGTCGTTGAAAGTGAATTAAAACACCGCAGAGAAGCAAATCAATAATTTGAGGAAGGCAATAAGAAAAACCATAATAAAAATCAGTGCTTGCATTGAATTAAGCGCAGGGATTAAATATGAGCGAACAAAGTCTATGATGTGCACAAAGTCTATGATGTGCACATGGAACAGTACACAACGAATGAAAAAAGAGATATTTGAAAGATAGTATACATGAAAAGCTGAACTTGTATTTAAACCTAATCCGCTAATTAACCAAAAATTTTTAAGGGAGAATATCTGTATGAAAAAAGAGTTTGATGTCTGTCCGGAAACAATCAATGAAAATGAGCTTTACGGCTTTTCGTGGATAGAGCATGTGGCTGCTGTTCCTTCACCGCTCGTTGTTGTGACAACATACAAATCAAATGGTTTAACGAATGCGACCATGCAATCATGGTGTACTTTTATAGGAGAAGAAGGATACCATTGTCTTTTTTCAAGTGTGAATAAATGCGGTCATATGTATCAATCCATAAAGGAAACAGGATGTTGTGTTATTAATTTTCCGTCAAAAAACTGTTTTTTGAAATGTATAGACACGATAAAAAACAACGGATTTGACAATGATGAAATTACAATGTCCGGGCTGACGGCAGAGGCTTCCAGTAAGGTGAATGCACCGAGAATCAGGGAATGTTTTTTGAATTTGGAATGTGAACTGGAATGGGAAAGGGATCTTTTACAGTCCGGTAATCATGCGGTTATGTGCTTTAAGGTTTTAACTGTGTGTATGGATGAATCACATTATGATGAACGCAAAACAGGCAGATACGGCGAAAACGGATATTTATATAATATTCACTCACCCCGTAATCCCGAAACGGGAGAGGCAAGCGATACATATGTAGGAACTATAAATAAGTATGCAACATACGATAAGCTGGAAAAATAGCCGTTACGGTTACAAATGGTAAGAGGAAAAGTTGCTCATGAACATATGTAATTGTAAATATGATTAAGGCGTGCAAGCCATACAATGTTCACACGCCTTAGAGTTAAATAAATGCTTTTAATCCTTTATGAATTCCGCCCGTGCACAGGCGGAATTTTTTCATTGGTTTTTGTTATTTTTTTATACTTTCGACGATTCCTTCAGCAAGACCCGCAAGTCCCTGAATTTCAGATGGAATAATGATTTTTGTTGCCTGACCGTCTGAGGCTTTTTCAAACGCCTCAAGTGCTTTCAGCTTGATAACGGCATCGTTTGCGTCTGCCTCGTTGAGAAGGCGGATAGCATTTGCCGTTGCCTCCTGCACTTTAAGAATTGCCTCTGCCTCACCTTCCGCTTCCCGGATTTTTGCCTCTTTAACTGCTTCGGCGTGAAGAATTGCCGACTGTTTTTCAGCCTCTGCCTCAAGGATTTTAGATTCCTTGTGACCTTCCGCAACAAGAATTTTAGACTGCTTTTCACCTTCCGCACGCAGGATTGACTCACGGCGTTCTCTTTCAGCTTTCATCTGCTTTTCCATAGCGTCCTGAATTTCTCTGGGCGGGATGATGTTTTTGAGTTCCACTCTGTTTACCTTAATGCCCCATGGATCGGTTGCCTCATCAAGGATAACTCTTATTTTTGCGTTGATGGTGTCACGGGAGGTGAGTGTGGAATCCAGCTCAAGCTCACCGATAATGTTACGAAGCGTTGTTGCAGACAGATTTTCGATTGCGGAAATCGGGCTTTCAACACCGTAGGTGTAGAGCTTTGGGTCTGTAATCTGGTAGAAAACAACCGTATCAATCTGCATAGTAACATTATCTTTGGTTATAACAGGCTGCGGCTTAAAATCGACAACCTGCTCCTTTAATGATACAATTTTTGCAATCCTGTCAATAAAAGGTATTTTCACATGAAGTCCCGTGTCCCATGTGGAAAAATATGTTCCGAGTCTTTCAATAACATACGCCTTTGACTGCGGAACCACGCGAACATTTGCGAGAATAAGGGTTAAAAGAGCGATAAAGATTAGAGCAAGAATAATAAAAATATAAAACTGCATATTTTTCTTCCTTTCTGTGCATTATTTTGTTGATACAAACAGCCGCACTCCTGCTATTTTGTCTACAATAACCTGCGTTCCGGCAGATATTACAGAGTCGTCTGTTGATCTTGCCGACCATATTTTTCCGTCAATTTTTACCTGCCCCGTTGAATGTATATTGTCAATCTCTTCAACGGTGACGGCAATTTTGCCGATTACTCTGTCTGCATTAGTATATTCTTTTTTCGGATAAATATATTTTTTCACAAGAGGTCTTGTGATAACAAGAGCCAAAATTGTAATCGCAATAAATATAATGATCTGAATCAAAAGAGGAGCGTTAAACAGAGACGCCGCAAGCGCTGCTATTGCGCCGATTACAAACCAGATTGAAACAAGCTGCGCAGTTGCCGCTTCAATGATTGCAAAAACGGCTATCATCGCCGCCCAGATAATATACATATGAGCTGCAGAAATCTCAACCAATGAAATCACCTCCGTATTTGTTAACAAATTTATACTATATAGTGTCTGTATTATACCATATTTCGACAAAATTTTCAATATCTTGTGATTTGATAGCTTGGAATTTACAATCTGTTAATAATACATACAAGGACTTGTATGATGATTTCGGGTATGTTATTCCTGTTGTATGCAATATTTTGAAGTAGGTGCATAAAAAATAAAAACGGATTAGACAGAAAGCGTTTTCGACTAATCCGAAATGTTTACAACTGAATCAGCATATTCTCGGCAGACCTTCACCAAAAAGTACATTTACCTGCCGTTTGCCTGACAACGGCGTTATCAGTGTTACGCCTTTTCCTTTATTTACTCTGCCGATTACGGCGGCATTTTCGCCGTAGGGGCATTTTTTTATGATTTCAACTGCCTGTTGAGCCTGCTTTTCAGGTAATACCGCAACAAGTTTTCCCTCGTTGCCCATATGCAAAATGTTCAGCCCGAGTATTTTTGCAAATGCCTTTACCTCTTCCTTTACAGGAATGCTTTGTTCCTCAATTTCAATATTTACGCCCGAAGAATCGGCGAGCTCGTTTAGGACAGTGCCAAGACCTCCTCTTGTGACATCGCGCATGCAGTGAATTTCCATTCCGTCTTTGAGCATTTCGCGTACCATCCGGCACAGAGGCGCATTGTCTGACTTGATGTTGTTTTCAATATTCATTCTTGCAGAAAGGACTGCCGCATGATGATCTCCCATAGTACCGCTGACTATTACCGCATCGCCCTCTCTCAGATTTGTTGAGACGATATCGGTGCTTTCCCCAACAAAGCCCACGCCTGTCGTATTTATAAAAATATTGCCGTTTCCGTCAATCACCTTAGTGTCGCCGCAGATTATTGTAACGCCGGCTTCCTTTGCCGTTTTTGCCATTGATGCGGAGATTTTTTCAAGCGTATCTGAATCTGCGCCCTCCTCAATAATAAACGCGGATGTAATATATTTCGGAGTCGCGCCGCGCATAAGCAGATCATTTACAGTTCCGCAGACAGCAAGTCTGCCTATATCTCCGCCTTTAAAGAAAAGCGGAGTGATTACAAAGGAATCTGTGGTCACCGCAATTTTTGAACTGCTCGCAACAACTGCGCTGTCCTCCATCATATTTAAAATGGGGTTTCCAAAATGCTTTGCGAAGATATTTTTTATTAAATCAGATGTTGATTTACCTCCGCTGCCGTGTGCCAATGTAATTTTCATATCGAACCTCTGTTGTTTATATAATAGTGAAAGCACGCACCTTCGTTTGACACCATACAGGCGCCCTGCGGATTGAGCGGTGTGCAGATTTTTGAAAACAGACTGCACTCGCAGGGACTTTTCATCCCTGTTATTACCTCGCTGCAGCTGCAGGAGCTGTTTTTTTGACCGTCAGTGCAGAGTTCTCTGCTTCCGGCATCATAAAAGGCATATTCTTTTTTCAGTGCGATTCCCGAATCTTTTATGATTCCCAATCCGCGCCAGCTTGCATCATACGGCTCAAAATATTTATTTACAATCTCCTGCGCCTTTTTATTGCCTTGTTTGCTGACGGCGGATTTATACAGATTTAAAACAATTGGTCTGTTTTTTAATTGAACAAGGGAGTAAATTGCCGCAATGAGCTCTTCACCCTTAAAACCGCTTACAGTAAAGGGAATACCGTATTTTTCGGCAAGAGGAGCAAATGCGTCCGCTCCTGTGATTACGCATACATGACCGGGTGCAATAAAGCCGTCTATTTTATGGTTCATTTGGCATATTGAATCAATGGCATTGGGCATTGTTTTCAGTGCTGTGAGAAAGCGGATATTTTTAATTGACTTCTCAATTATTTTTTCTATCAGAAGCGCATATATCGGTGTTGTCGTCTCAAATCCCACGGCAGCAAAAATAAAGGTTTTTTCTCTGTCCTTTTCGGCAAGAGCAAGAATTTCAAAAGGGGAGTAGACCATTTTAACATTACCGCCTGACGACTTTGCCTGCCCGAGCGACATCTTTGACCCGGGCACTCTTATCATATCACCGAAGGTCACAACACAGTTATCTTTTTCCATGGAAAGTCTGCAAAGCTCGTCAATATAACTTGCTACCGTGACGCAGACAGGACATCCCGGACCGCTTATAAGCCTGATTTTGTCACTTAGAAGGGACGGTATTGCGTTTTCACTTATTGAGGCGGTATGCGTGCCGCATATTTCCATAAAGGTGAGGGGTTCAGCGTCATACTCTTTTAGAAATTTTTTAATATCCTGTATATCCATTATGACAGTTCTCCCAATTGGCGGAAGATTTCATTCATATTTTCCGCTTCGTTTTCAGATATCACCTGAATAATAAGTCCCGCGTGAACAAGTACATAGTCGCCGATTTTGACATCGACTATACCCTTATTTGCACCTACAATATTTCCGTTAAAATCAATTGTTGCAGTGTCTTCATCAATACGGATTACTTTTCCGGGAGCAGCTATACACATTTTTATTCCTCCAAAGCCGAAATATACGCCTGCCCGAGTGCGAGTGAGCCGTCACCGCAGGGTACCTTTTCGTTTATATAAACGCTGAAACCATTTTCTTCAAGTTTATTTATTGTATTTTCCGTTACTATTCTGTTGTTGAAAACGCCGCCGCACAGCACAATCTGACTTATACCATATTCCTTTGCACTCTGAAGTATAAGCTCTGAGAGCATTAGATGAAAGCCAAGGGCAATTTCCTCCTTTGCAGCAGGCGCGGTTTTTATTTCTTCTATGATTGAGCAGGGTGACCACGAGGGAGTAATATAATGCGGCTTTTTGGCATGCTTTGCGGCACTTTCCAGTTTAACGGCACATTCACCCTCGTAACGGTTATAATGACATATATCAAGCACACTGCATACGGCATCAAATAATCTGCCCATGCTTGACGACTCAACCGTGTTTACAGTATGACGGACTGCCGCATTGATTATATTATTTGTGCCTGTATAACAGGCAAGAGCCAGATCGGCATTTTTAGATATTTCGTCTGATGCAGGCATTTTTACATAATCCAGATGGTTCAGCCTGCAAAAATTTTTTCCGTCAAAACGGATTACTTCACTGCCCCAGACAGCACCGTCGTCACCGAAGCCTGTGCCGTCAAAGGCAAAGCCGAGAACTTTTCCTTTAAGATGATGCTCGGCGATTACAGAGGCAATATGAGCCTTGTGGTGCTGAACCTTTATATTATTTTTATATAAATTTGAAGAATAGTACTGCGGATGACTGTCGCAAACTGTTTTTTCAATAGTAAACGAGTGGAGCCGTGCAAAGCGTTTTATGTTTGCTTTATAAGCCTGCATGACAAGGCTGTTTTCCAAGTCGCCGAAATACTGGCTTAAAAAGACATAATGATCTCTGTGAAAGCCGAAAACAGCCTTTAAATCCCCGCCGAGGCAGAGCGTATCCGCCTTTGCCTTTATTCCGATATCTATGGCAAGCGGAGTGTATCCGCGCGCACGGCGTATAAACTGTGTTCTGCCGCAAGTTATTTTCAAGACACTGTCGTCAAGCGGTGTGAGTATTTCTCTGTTATGGGAAAGGCATTTGACACCGAGCTTTTGTATTTTCCCATCATCAGTTATTATGGGTTCACCGCTTCTGTTTGCGCTTGTCATTACGAGCGGTGAACACTCCTCAAGCAGCATAATCTGTATGGGATTGCAGGGGAGAAATGCACCTGTATAATCACTGCCGGAGTCTACGCTCAAATCAAAATCCTTTATTTTTTCAAGCAGAACAATAGGCCTTGCCGGCGAAATCAACAGTTCTTCCTCCTGTCGGTTAAGTTTGCAGTATTCCTTTATCTGCTCTGTTGAGTGAAACATAACGGCAAAGGGCTTTGTCTCCCTGCCTTTGATTTCTCTTATTTTGTTTACTGATTCAGGGCAGTCTGCGCGGCAGGCAAGATGATATCCTCCGATATCCTTTATGGCAAGCACTTCACCGCTCTTGAGTATATTCACAGCGGTATCAATGGATATATTGGTTGACGGGGGGCAGTCATTGCAGGCAATTGTCTGCGCATGACAGCGCCTGTTTTCAGGAGATATGTATTCTTCTTTGCATTTTTCACACATATCAAAATCGGACATGGCGGTGTTTTCCCTGTCATAGGGCAGTGACTTGATAATGGTGTATCTCGGACCGCAGTTTACACAGCTTATGAACGGATGTGCGTACCGGCGGTTTCTTTTGTCTTTCAGTTCCTTTTCGCAATCTGCACAGGTTGCAATATCAGGCGTTAAAAATGGCGTTTTGCGATCTCTTGAGGAATGTTCTATTGTAAAGGTATCATAGTGAATTTCATCTAATTTTTCACAATCAAAGCCTTTTATTTCAAATAGGGCAATAAGGCGCCGGACAAAGCTGTCCAACGCCTGTTCGCTGCCTGTTATAATAACTTCGGTATTGCCGCCGGTATTTTTGACATAGCCTGTAATTTTCAGCTTTGATGCAATCCGCTGTGCGGCAGGTCTAAAGCCTATGCCCTGAACAATACCGGTAAAGGTTAATCTGTAAGTCATTAAAGACTACTCCTTGTGAAGCGTTACGACACCCTTTTCCGAATCATCAGCCATTGAAAGTGCCTTGAACTTAACGCATGCGTCAATACATAAGCCGCACTGAACGCATTTATCGCGGTCTATTGACCATGTTTTTGCTTCCTTTCGGTCGACCGTAATACACGCCTGAGGGCATTTTCTTGCGCAGAGTCCGCATAAAATACATTTTTCGATATCGTTTACTACCTTACCCATTTTTGTTTCGGGGATTGGCTGATAATATGTATCAACGGTTTTTTCCGTAGAAGGCGGAGTATAACCCGGTACCATAGTCAGGCACTGCTTTGGGCAGGCAATAACACAGCTTGAGCACTGGACACAGCCCATTCGCTCAATTGACCACTGCTTTTTTGCTCTGTCAACTGTAATTGCATTTGACATGCATTTTCTTGAGCATATTCCGCACATTATACATTTGTCTATCTCTATTTCAATATGTCCTCTGCTTCTTTCCGGATAGTGCGTAGGCTCAAAAGGATAAGCGGAGGTTGCCGGTTTTGAAAAAAGATTTTTCAAGGCGGTTTTGGAAAAATTCATAATTTCCATTTCTATCACTACCTTTCCGTGCAGCTTATGCAGGGATCTATCGTGAGTATCTGAAGCGGCACATCAGCCAAATCCGATCCCGGCAGAATATGGATTAATGATTGTATATTTGTAAAAGTAGGGGTGCGTATTCTCATTCTTTCAAGAAACTTTGTTCCGTTTGCCTTTGCATAATAAACTGCTTCACCGCGCGGCTGCTCGACTCTTGCAAAAGCCTCACCGTCCGGATTGCCCTTAACGGCGTTTGATATAGCTCCCTGAGGAATTTTATCAATGCATTGCCGGATTATGTTTATCGACTGAAAAATCTCGCCTGCGCGGACTGCACATCTTGCATAGCCGTCACACTCTTTTGATGTGATGATATCAAATTCGATTTTATCATACGCTTCATAACCTGTTTTGCGCGTATCGAGCTCAATTCCCGACGCTCTTGCCATAGGTCCTACGGCGCCGAGTTTAAGCGCGTCTTCTTTTGTCAGAATGCCTACACCGCGCAGACGGTGTTCGACAGTGTAATCTTTAAGAAAAATTCTTATAAGTTTTTTGAGCTCTTCTGCCATATCGGTAAATATGTCTGAAAAGCTTTTGAGCATGGAGGAGTCCATATCCTTGAGGACCCCGCCTATTTTATTAACTGAAAAGATAACTCTTCCGCCTGTTGATGCTTCAAACATATCAAGAACTTTTTCTCTCATTCTCCAGCATTGCATAAATAACGCGTCAAATCCAAAAGCGTCGGCAAGCAGACCGAGCCATAGCAGATGGGAATGAATACGGCTCATTTCTCCCCAGATTGTTCTTAAAAACTGCGCCCTTTCAGGAACCTGAGCGTCAAATATTCGCTCTATTGACTCGCAGTATGCCATGCCGTGTTTAAAAGAGCAGATGCCGCAGATTCTCTCAATGACATACTGATAATCGTTAAAATCCCTTTTTTCTGCAAGCTGTTCAAGACCTCTGTGGACAAAGCCTATTGACGGTATTGCTTCAATAACCTTCTCGTCCTCAAGAACAAGGTCAAGATGAATAGGCTCGGGGAGAACAGGATGCTGAGGACCGAACGGGACGACACTTCTATTAGCCATTATTCATCCTCCTCTTCCTTTTTTATGACCTTGATTGCTTCTTTTACTTCCTTTTTAAACGGAGTTTCCTTTGCAATTCTGTAGAATTTATTGTTATAATCCGTTATTATTGATTTGACCTTTAATCCGAAAAGTTCTTTCATTTCATTTTCATACAGCATTGCGGAAGGATAAAAATCTGAAATTGTATTTATTTCGGTTTCAATCGGAACTATTATTCTGTAATTTTCAAATTTATATCCGATTGCCACGGAATATATAACCTCATTGTATCCCTCATATGCCGTTGCACAAATCTGAACAAGACGGTAGCCGTTTCTCTGTTTTGCAAGCATTGTATTATACAAAGTTGGGATATCCATTGTTTCCATTGTATATTCTTCTCTCATTTACTTTCCCTCCTGAACTTTTCACCCTTTTCTTTTAAAAGAGCAAGTGATTTAATCACACCGTCAATGATTGCCTGCGGTCTGGCCGCACAGCCGGGAACATAAATGTCAACGGGTATTACCTTATCTATACCGCCTAATATATTATAGCAGTCTTTAAACACGCCTCCGTTGCAGGCACAGATGCCTATTGCACAGACAACTTTTGGCTCAGACATCTGTTCATATATTTGCTTTACAACATCCTTGTTCTGCTCGTTTACTGCACCGGTAATAAGCAGAATATCTGCATGCTTGGGGTTGCCTGTATTGATTACACCGAAGCGTTCAACATCATAAACGGGCGTAAGACAGGCGAGTACCTCAATATCGCATCCGTTGCAACTTGAGCCATCATAATGCATGATCCAAGGTGATTTTGTAATATCAGCCAATCTTATACCCCCTTTGTGAATACTTCAAGAATAAAGATGTTTAATGCTCCTATTATGATCGTGGTAATCCAGGAATTTTTAAACATTTTTTGCCACTTGACGCGTGCATTTGTATTGTCAACAAGGATTTCAATAAAATATGTTATGGATACCGCGGTTGCGGCAAGGATGATTGTCCATTTGCTGGCGTTGAGGAAAAACAATGCGATAACGCCCATAAGGAATATGTTTTCATACCAGTGTGCAATTTCGACTATTGCAAACATTCTGCCTGAAAATTCCGTTGTGATACCCTTAACCATTTCCTGATGTGCATGATGGCTTGTTGCAAGGTCAAAAGGATGCTTTCTGAGCTTTATGGTAAGGATAAACACAAAGCCGACAAAAACGCCGGGCAGCGTCAATATCGGAATATGGCCGGTGCTGTGGACGATCTCCCTCACTTTGAATGTGCCTGTTGAGAGGTAGAATCCTACCGCGGTAAGGAGAACCATCGGTTCATAAGAAAGCATCTGCATCATTTCGCGGTTAGCACCCATTGTTGAATAAGGTGAATGACTGCTTGTGGCAGCAAGTATTAAGAACAGATTCGCAGTTGTGAGCGCAAAAAATACAAGCAGTAAATCGAATCCGCCGAAAAACAGCGTACCTGTAAATATTACGAAAATAAGGAAAGTTAATAGATAGAAAATTTGAACATGGTTGACCACAACAGTTTCTTTTTTCATCAGCTTGATTACATCGTAAAACGGCTGAAGCAGAGGAGGTCCCTGCCTGCCCTGCATACGGGCTGTAATTTTTCTGTCTATTCCCGAAGTGAGTCCTCCGAGCACAGGTGCAAAAAGTATATATGCAATAATACAGATGATACTATTCAAAGTCATTATACAGCACCTCCGACAGAAATTGTCATAATTGCAAGAATGAAAACGGTTGATGCTATTACAGAGGGATTCCACAGCTTCTTTTCACCGAAAATATCACCCAAATACCAGTTTGAGAGAAGAAAGCGTTTCTTTTCGCCCATGGAATCTATATAATTCATCTGATCGCCGGCATTTACTCCGTTTATGTAACGGTCAGCCTTTTTATATCGTGTATGCCTTGCAGACGCCCAAGCAGCGGCAGGAACAATAAATATGGCAACAAGCATTATCATCATTATGATAATGTTATCGCTTGATATAACCTGTGACGCACTGCTGAAAACAGTCTGAATATAAGGAATAATAACCTGGCTTGATATAAACGGAAAGACAAAGCAGAGCGCAATCATAAACGCGGAGTGGATAATAATAGATATCCATTGATTGGCGGAGGTTGTATTTTTTTCCTGACCGTCGTTGCTTTTTGAAGCTAAAACTGTTCCAATCCATTTTATCCAGTAGAAAAGTGTAGTGGCACTTCCGAAGCATATGAATATTACAAGAATGATAGAACCGCTGTCAACAAATGCTTTGAGAGCAGCCCACTTTGATATAAGCATGCCGAATGGTGCAAGAAACATACCGGCAATTCCTATGACAAGCGTCCAAGCAAGGTGGGGGTGACGGCGTGAAAGACCGTGCATGGATTCAATATCCCTTGAGCCCGTAGAATTTTCAATAGCGCCTACGGTCTGGAAAAGAAGGGATTTTGAAACTGCATGGAATATGAGAAGGAATACACCTGCCCAGACTGTTTCAACTACACCGACACCGGCGCATGCAGTAATCAGTCCGAGGTTTGAGATTGTTGAATAAGCAAGCACCTTTTTACCATCGCTTACCGTTATGGCGAGCATGGAGGTTATCAGGAAAGTAAAGCCGCCTACAATACTTACCATAGTACCCGCGTTTGTCGATTGAAGAACAGGGGATAGCCTGAGCAGAAGATAAACGCCTGCTTTTACCATTGTCGCACTGTGCAACAGCGCAGATGAGGGAGTCGGCGCAACCATTGCACCGAGAAGCCATTTTGAAAACGGAAGCTGGGCGCTTTTTGTAAGAGCGGCAAAGGAAAGGAAGATGACCGGAATAATAACGATGCTGCCGTCACAGAGAATGAGACTCTGAAGGTCAATGATTTTGAATGTGATTCCTGCGTAAACGATTGCAACGGCAAAGCCGAGTCCGCCAAGCAGATTCATCCACAAAGCCCTGAAACAGTTACGGATTGCCTCCGGCGTTTTCGTGTATCCGATGAGCAGGAAGGAGATAACACTTGTAATCTCCCAGAAAAAATATATCCACAAAAGAGAATTTGAGAATACAAGTCCGAACATAGCACCGAGAAATATATAAATAAGGGAAAAGAAAAGACTTCTCCTGTCCTTAAATTCAATATGATGATTGTGGTAATCTTTCATATATCCACAGGCATAGACTGTTATGAGAGTTCCTACAACAGCTATAATAAGCACCATGATTACGGTGAGATGATCGACATAAATCTTTCTGATTTGCTGATGCGGTGCAACTCCCGAAAATTCGTACCAAAGCGTCAGGGCAGTCTGCACAATGGACAGCAGAGCAACATAATACTTTTTATATTTGATGCTCAGTACTGTTACAAGTGCAGTTAAAAACAATTCTATGGCGACCATGCAGTAATCCGTTCCTTCAGTATGAGAAAAGAAAAACATCTGACTTTGCTGTGCGGTGAAATATTTTATTGTAAACAGGATTGCAGATATTATAATGGATGTTGCACTGATATATGTAATAATCTGCCTGAATATGTCGTTTTTTATAATGCCCAACAGTAAAGCACTTATAAAGGGAAACCCAATCAGAATAATAATTAAACTTTCCATTTAACAGCCTCTTTCGTTCTATAGTAATATGACAAAAAGCATATAGTGTGAAATAATGTAATTTACATAAAGTATAATACCACTATTAAGGCTCGCGGTCAACTTGTTACCAATAAAAATTAATCAGTATTTGCGTAATAAGCCGTAAACAGATGAATAGATTTACACACTGATTGTAATTAAAATTTAATATTTGTTATTGATTTTTTACAATTGATATATTATAGTAATATTGTAGATGTTAGTAGGAGATGAGTTTTTGGCTAAAAGAATAAAAGCCACAGCACTGTCTTTGATTTTTATGATTGCTATTGCCGCAATTTCTGCCGTGAGTGTTATACAAGGGCAGGCAATCAGTAATGTTGAAAATATTGAGATGGTAAAAAACAGTGAAAATTCTTTCACATTGAACTGGAAAAGGGTACATAAAGCGCAAGGATACCGCATTTATTCGTTTGACGAGGGAAAAAACGATTATACAAAAATGTTTGATATTAACGACGGCAGTGCCCACAGTTATAAATTTGACAATCTTGACAGCGCTTCGGTTTACAGAATAAAAATTTCCGCATACAAAATGTACAACAAAAAAGAATATGAAAGTGAACTTTCGGATGAAATCGTTGCTTATTCAATACCTGAATCGGTTCAGTGTGACGCCATATCGTCTGTTGCAAATACACTCCTGATAAATTGGACGAAGCTTGACAATGTTTCGGGCTATCAGATTGAATATTCAAAAGATGAAAACTTTAAAGATTGTAAGATAAAGGATATAAAAAATTCAGAGAAATGTTCTCTTCGGATAAAAGAGCTCAAGCCGTCAGATGTTTATTACATAAGAGCAAGGGCTTATATGCTTTTAAACGGTGAAGCTGTTTACGGTCACTGGAGTAAAAGCTCCAATGTAAAGATAAGAGATAAGATTGTTATGGGAAGCAATATTGACCGCAATAAGCCCATGGTAGCCTTAACCTTTGACGATGGTCCCGCTTTTAAGTATAACGGCAGTAACTCCACACAAAGAATCCTGAGTGTCCTTGAAAAGTACGGAGCAAGAGCAACATTCTTTATGGTGGGTGACCGTGTCAGCAAAGAGACCGAATATCTGCTGAAAAGGGAATTGGAACTGGGATGTGAACTTGGAAACCACACTTTCAGCCACAGTCATTACGGAAATGATGTTTCTGCCTCAGATATAAGCAAAGCAAGCAGCAGAATTAAAAAATACAGCGGCGCCGCGCCTACTGTATTCAGATGCCCCGGAGGTCAAATTACCAAAACAATTAAAAAGGAGTGTAAAGAAGAAAGCATGCCGCTTGCATACTGGTCGGTGGATACGGAGGACTGGAGAAGCAAGGATACTGATAAAATCTATAAAAAAACAATCAGCAATGTTTACGACGGCGCAATTATTCTGATGCACGATATTTATCCGTCCACTGCCGATGCTGTTGAAAAAATAGTTCCCGCTCTTATTGAAAAGGGTTATCAAATTGTAACCGTCAGCGAACTTATTACAGCCAAAACAGGCGCAAATCCGAAGCCCGGAGAGCAGTATGTTGATTCCTCAACAATCAACAATAATACACACTGATAGTAAAAACCACCGGTTAATGAATTTTAGCCGGTGGTTTAAGTCTGCCGAGATAAAACTATCTCGGCTTTTTTTATAATATATGGTTATTCGGTGTTATAATACGGCGTTGAGAAATTGTTTAAGTCTTGCGTCCCGGGGATTACCGAAAATTTCATCGGGCATATTTTCTTCCACGATAATGCCGTCTGCCATAAAAATCACTCTGTCGGCAACTTCCCGCGCAAATCCCATTTCGTGTGTTACAACTGCCATCGTCATCCCCTCGTCTGCCAGATCCTTCATTACGGACAGAACCTCGCCCACCATTTCAGGATCAAGCGCCGATGTCGGCTCGTCAAAAAGCATAACCTTGGGATTCATTGCAAGAGAGCGGACTATGGCTGCCCTTTGTTTCTGACCTCCCGAGAGCTGACTCGGATAAGCGTCTGCCTTATCTGAAAGGCCTACTCTTTCAAGGAGCTTTAAAGCGCGTTCATTTGCCTCCTCCTTGCTCATTATTTTATGATGTATAGGTGCAAGGGTTATGTTTTCTATAATGGTTTTGTTGTTAAAAAGATTGAAATGCTGAAATACCATTCCCATATGCTTTCGCACTTCGTTTATATCTGTTTTTTTATCGTTTATAATTTTTCCGTCAAACCATATCTGTCCGTCCGTCGGCATTTCAAGCAAATTGAGGCATCGTAAAAATGTGCTTTTTCCCGAGCCTGACGGTCCTATAATAACGACTTTTCCGCCTTGGTGAATTTCATAGTCAATTCCGCAAAGCACCTGATTGTCACCGAAACTCTTTTTGAGATTACAGACTTTTATCACTTTTTCTCAGGCTCCTCTCCATAACTTTAATAAGAAATGTTATCAAAAGTACAAGCACTATATAAATGAGTGCCATAACAAGATAAGGCACCATAAACTCATAGCTGTTGCTGCCGATATAGTTGAAGGCAACATATAAATCGGTTGCGCCGACAAAGCTTACGACAGATGTTTCTTTTATAAGAGATATAAATTCGTTTCCAAGGGTGGGCAGGATATTCTTTACGGCCTGCGGAATAATAATTTTCATCATTGTTGTGCCATAGCTCAGGCCTACGGAACGGCCGCCCTCCATCTGTCCGGGATCAACCGACAGTATGCCGCTTCGCATAATTTCAGATATGTATGCTGCACTGTTAAGCCCGAATACACAAACCGCAACAGAAACGGAGGTCATCTTAATTCCCAAAACCGGGAGCATTACATAGTAAAATAAGAGAAGCTGAACAACAATAGGCGTGCCCCTGAAAAAGTTTACATATAAACCCGCAAGAGAATTCAAAAATCCGATAATACCGCCTTTTTTAGGAATTACACGGATTGTTGCAATAACAGTACCTATCATTATTCCGATAATAAGACCTGATATCGCAATAATAAGCGTATTTTTCAATCCTGTTATAACGGTTTTATAACCACCGGCGTTCAAAAAGACATTCAAAAATGTCTGAATTTTTTTATCAAAATTACCCATTGTGAAAATTCCTTAATATTTAAAAATAGCCTCACCGAAATTCGATGAGGTTATTTTGTTATTCGTATCATTTATGCTACATTATTTATGGATTCTGTGATGAACTGAGCCGGAGCAGAGTCAATAATCACATAGTTTAAATTGCCGTTAATAAGGTCCTGAACAGCAAGTGAGCCATTTTTGTAGGCAACGCATGTAACAGGGAGTCCTTCAAAATCCCAGTCTTTGTCACCCTCTACAAAAAACTGACCTGTTGTACCGCTCTGAGCGCCTATTTTTACAGTTTTGTCTTTGGCATTGAGAATGTTTACAACATCCTCTGCGGTTTTGCATGTGTCAAATTCAGTGTTATCATTTGCCACAACCAGCTTCTGCGAAGCCGCATAGTAGGAATCTGAGAAATTAACGGATTCCTTTCTCTTCTCATTTATTGTAAGTCCTGCCATTGCAATGTCGCTTTTGTGCAGACCGACTGAAAGGCAGACTGAGTCAAAATCCATATTCTGGATAACAAGTTCTTTTCCTAATTTATCTGCAAGAAGTTTTGCGATTTCCATATCAATGCCGAGGTATTTGTCACCCTGGGTGTATTCAAACGGCTCAAATGCTGCGTTTGTAGCAACAAGAAGCTGATCCTTGGTGTTGTCAAGAGTGGCGGATGTAACAGGTTCAGGAGTACCGTCACCGAAATATTTGTTGCAGATTTCTTCAAAAGTACCGTTGGATTTAATTTCTGCAATAAAATCATTTACGGATTTGAGAAGATCGTCCTGGTTCTTGTCAACACCGAAAGCATAGTTTTCTGATGTAAGCTCTATGTCTATAACTTTTACTTTTGCCGTTTCCTTTGAGCATCCCGCAAAGCAGGCGCATACAAAGCATGCAGTAAGAATTACAGCAAGAATTTTCTTTGAAATTTTCATCGTTTATCCTCCGAATGATTAAATTAAGAGGGTAAGGGTTTAACCCTTGCCCTCTTCGTTTAATTTAGCATACAGTTTTATCAAAGTCAATATATTTTCCAAAAATAGACATTATTTTCAAAGAAATATCCGAAAAACACAACTTAATCTACGTTTGCGAGCCACTCATATTCAGGCACATAAATCCTTGTTTTATCCCATGGGTCGCCGTCAAGATGGCGGATAAGCCATACATAGTACATCTCGTATCCGGGCGCGGTTACCTGTTGGTGTGCGTTACCTCCTCTGATGCAAAGACAGCTTCCCGACTCTGTTTTATATGGTGTATCACCCTCAAAACCTGCGCCGAAGCCTTCAGGATGGTCAAACTGATAGTAGTAAAGCTCAGGTTGTGGATGATGATGAGGAGGGTAACTTGACCAGCGGCCCGGCTGATTAAACACCTCTCCCATAACCATATTTGAATAAGGAGCATTGTCAAGGTCAAACATTGTTGATACAATTCTGTGACCTGTTCCGTTCCATTGTCCCTTGCCGAATTCCTGATAGAGACAATTCTCCGGATTATAGAATACCGGCTTCCATGTTTTTTCATTATCAGTCATCTGAACAAGGATTTCACTGTCATCCAAAGCACGGATTACCGCTTTTGTCCGCCTGCAGAAGTGGATTGCATACGGTGTTTTCTGAAAAGGACTTTCTCTTTGGCAATCCTCGTTTATTGTGTTAGAAACAGAAAAGTGGACTTTTCCCGAAAGAAGGAGCACAGCACATTCATTTTCCTCTTCAAAAATATTAAGGGTGTCGCCTTTTTTCATCTTCTGAACGAAAATATCCATAAGCATTTCACTGTTGATTCCGTTCATCTGACATAAAATTTTTTTGCCGTTTTCATCATAATCAGGTTTAAAAAGCATCTTAAATTACCTCTTTATTTTGCTATTTTTTTAATATAGTTCTTATCGCCCATAACGATGATATGCTCGTCGGCGGAAAAGACATAATCAGGTGAGTTTATCGCATATATTCTGTCTTCATATCTGTATGCTATGACAGATATTCCGTGAATTTTTCTTACATTGATTTTTGCAAGTGATTTTCCTACCCATGTGTCGGGCACAGAAATTTCATATATGCCCGTGTCCTCGCTGAGTTTAAAATAATCAAAAACGGAGGAACTGTTGTATTCAACAGCCATACGGTATGCCATGTCTCTTTCGGGGTATACAACTTTATCAGCCCCGTTTTTAAGAAGAAATTTTTCGTGAATAAGAGATGACGCCTTTGCCACTATGCAGGAGGCACCAAGCTCTTTAAGATAATCCACTATAACAAGGCTGTCCTGAAAATCGCCGATACAAACGAAAACATAGTCGTAATCGTCAACGCCTAATGCCGCGAGATTGCTTTTTACGGTAAAGTCTCCGATTTCGGCTGTTGTTACCTGGTTGCTGTATTCGTCAATCAGCTTTTCATTTTCATCCGCCAACATGACATCGTTTCCCATTTCACACAGGTATTCCGCGAGATGATGACCGAATTTGCCTGCGCCGATAACAAGAACAGATTTCATTTTTATGATTTCTCCTTTTGATTCCGTATTCGGAGTATTTTTAACATAGTATAGGGTTAGATAAACCTATTGTGTTGGGCTCTTCGCTGTTTAACCTATGAGAACAGTGCCGCGGGGTTTCTGTGTAGTGGTGTTTTCCTTTTCTATTGCGAACATGAGGGCAAAAACAAGCGATGTGAGTCTGCCTACAAACATAAGCGTCATAATTATAATTTTGGATATAATATCCAGACGGGGAGTGATTCCCGTTGTCATTCCGACTGTTCCGAGTGCCGATATACATTCAAATAAAATGTCCGAAAAAGAAAATTCCTTCTGAACTGCCGATATTATCAGAGAAGAAAAGAAAATTTCCGAAATATTTATAAACAATACCGCAGTTGTTTTTCGGAGCGCATCCGCGTCAATCCTTTTTCCGAAAGCCTCAATGTCCCTTGTGTTTTTGACTGTTGCAACAACACAAAGACAAAGGACTGCAACAGTGGATGTTTTAATACCGCCTGCCGTTGAGGCGGAGGAACCACCTATGAACATAAGAACATAGGTTATCATTTTTGACGCGCCGCTAAGATCGGCGTTCGGCACACTGTTAAAGCCTGCTGTTCTTGTGGTTGCCGAGGTGAAAAATGCGTTTAAAAGCGACTGACCGAAGCTCATATTTTCAAACGAGTTTGTATACTCAAAAATAAGGTATGCCGCTGAGCCTGATAAAAGAAGTATTCCTGTCGTGACAAGCGTCAGCTTGGAATGGAGACTGTAGTACTTGAACTTGAATTTATAAGATGATATATCGTCCCATACAATAAAGCCTATTCCGCCGATTATGATAAGAGCTGCAACAGTAAGCAGAATCACAGGGTTACCGTTAACGGTGATAAGAGATGAATTGGGAGCTAATCTTCCCATTACATCAAACCCGGCATTGCAGAATGCGGATACAGATAAAAACACGGAAGAGTAGATTCCGTGTTTTATTCCCATTTCGGGTATAAACTGCGTACACAAAATGACCGTGCCTGCCGTCTCAAATATTGCGGTTCCCGTGATAACTTTTTTTACAAGCTTTTTCATATCGCCCTTATAAATGGAGCCGATATTTTCCTTGAAAAAAAGCTTTTTTTTAAGGGTTACTTTCTTTTTAAGCAGTGTTGTAAGGGTAAAAATAAGAGTAATAAAACCCAGTCCGCCTATCTGAATAAGGCAAAGAATTACCGTCTGTCCGAAAAGAGTCCATTTTGTAAATGTATCAAATACGACAAGACCTGTCACGCAGGAGGCTGAAGTTGCAGTAAAAAGCGCGTCGATAAAGTTGATTCCCGATCCTTTATATGATATCGGAAGTGAAAGCAGTACGGCCCCCGTGAATATGAGGATCAGAAAGCCTGCGGCGGCAATTCTCGGATATTCGGCATTGTAGTTTTTATCTTTTCTCTTAACCTTAATTACCTTCTTTCTTTTCGGAAGGGCAGTAATTGGGCAGAATTGCTTTGAGCTTTTCGCGCACAGTATACTCATCTATGTCTCTTAACATATCGAGCATACTTTCAAACTGCTCTTTATTCACATTGATGGGTTGTATTACATATATTTTCTCATTGGCAGTTTTCTGCCTTGTTGACATTTCGATATCCATTGCCAGCTCTTCGTAAAGCTTTTCACCGGGTCTTAATCCCACAATTTTTATTCCGATTTCCTCAACCGTGTAGCCGGAAAGCTTTATCAGATTTTCGGCAAGCTCCATAATCTTTACAGGTTCACCCATATCAAGAACAAATATTTCGCCGCCCTTGGCAAGACCTCCTGCCTGACATACAAGCTGTGCTGCTTCCGGTATGGTCATAAAGTATCGTGTGATATCCGGGTGGGTTACACATACGGGGCCGCCCTGTTCAATCTGCCTTTTGAAAATAGGCACTACGGAGCCGTGAGAACCTAATACATTGCCGAACCGTACCGCTGCGTATTCTGTATTGCTGCTTACTTTGTTCATATACTCAATGATTATTTCCGTAATTCTTTTTGTTGCACCCATAACATTTGTAGGGTTAACGGCTTTATCGGTTGAAAGGATAACCATTTTATGAACCTTGAATTTATCTGCTGTTACGGCAACATTATATGTTCCGAACACATTATTTTTAACAGCCTCGCACGGAGAATCCTCCATAAGGGGAACATGCTTGTGTGCGGCTGCGTGGAACACAACATCGGGATGGAATTCATTAAATACCTCGTTGAGTCTTTCTATATCCCTTACAGAGCCTATTCTCACCTGAATGTTTATCTCATTGCCGTATTTGCCGATCAGCTCGTTTGCCAGGTCAAAGGCGCAGTTTTCGTATATGTCAAATATTACGATTGTTTTGGGCTTATACCTTGCGCACTGCGTACAGATTTCGGAGCCGATTGAGCCTCCTCCGCCTGTTACGAGAATTGTTTTGTCAATAAGGTAACGGCACACCTTGATATCCAAATTTACCTCATCTCTTGCAAGCAGATCTGCAATTCCCACATTTCTGGCTCTCTGCGGTCGGTTGTTGTTTTCGAGAAATTCCTGAATGGAAGGGGAGACCTTTACTTTTTTGCCGGTTGAAAGAGCAGTCTTGAAAATTTCCTGCTGCCTTTTTTTACTTGCAGAGGGAATACAGATGACAATTTCATCTATATTGTATTTGTCCGCAAAAAAGGGAATCTGCTCACAATTTCCGACAATTTTAACATTGTTTATTCTTTTACCTTTTTTTGCAGGATTATCGTCAATTGCTATAACAACCTTATATGTACGGCTCTGATTGTCTTTGATATCATTGATAACGGCGTTTCCCATATATCCGGCGCCTACAATCATTACTCTTTTTAAGTTTGCTTTTTTATTGGATGCAATATGTCTGTTTACTTTTGTGCGTATAACTTTATATCCGAGCCTGGGCATATTTGTGCATACAATCAGAAACATAAACACAAGTATGTATGAATAATAGGAAAGTTCGCCTTTATATTGCAGTATATTATGAAAAAGTATTTTGTCAACTGCAAGCAGCGCAACCGTGTCCGCAACGGAGGCAAGTATACAGGAAATCATTTCATCGGTGCTTGCATACGCCCACACACTTGCGTAAAGTCCGAGATAATAATTGATAACAACTGCAAGTATGCTCGTTAAAATGAAGTGGAAAGGACTGAATAATACTTGCGAATAAGGGGGATGCATCAGTATTCCGTCATTAGAAAAATAATAGATCGCGGCATTTGTTGCGAAAAAGAGAATTATATCAATAATTACAAGAAAGCATTTTCTGCTAAAACCGCTTAACTTTTTTTTAGAATCACGCATGCTGATTTTTAACTCCTTTTAACATCAAAATCACATTTTATTTTTAGTTCCTTTAACAATCTGAACAAATAGGGAAAGGGCAAGCGTTATGCAGGCTATTGCTGTAGGTATTATGTACAGTTGTCTGTTTTTTAAAAGTGCGGGAACATTTATACCGACACTCATCAGAATACTTTGCATATTTCTTTTTTCAGTGGAAATTTCTTTTAAAGCCGTACCTACAATTTTTCTTTGCGAGGTCTGCGGTGACTGTGTCGTAACAGCGGCCTCTGCCTCGGATATAGTAAAGTTGCATTGGCTGTAAAGTTCATTATTTGCACATACAACAACTGTTGCGGTACCTTTTCCCACTGCTTTTATATTTCCGTTATGGCCTAATTCAATAATTCCCTCCTCGTCACAGAAGTAACCGACTACTGCGGGAGCGTCAGACGGCTCTACGGAATAATCAAGTTTTACGCTGTCACCTACTTGAAGCTCATATGCTGCGGCGTGTAATTTCAGCTTTTTGAGGGGTATACTCTGCGTTGTGTCGTTTTGATTATTTTTTGCAGAAGAAGGAGCTGTTGCAGTTGTTTTTGCTGTTGATTTTTCGCCGGTTTTCTTTGAGGTTGTATTATTTTCGGAATGTTCAGCAGAAGTTACCGGCTTTTTTGTCGTTGTTTTCGCGGAGGCAGCAGGTTCAGTGGCCTGCGTTTTTGGCTTTTGTGATTTTCCGCCTGATACTGATGAAAAATTCGGGGAGGCATAGCCCATAATTGCACTTAAATTGTTGTAGGGCTTTGAACCGCTTTTTGTATATTCTCTTGCTTTAACCTTGCCGGAGCAGTTTCCTTCAATCGTGTAAACGGTACTGCCTGAGACATAGTCAACAATTCCGACATGCTGAGAGGAGCCATTGCCGCTCCAGTCAAAAAAAACAAGATCGCCTGATTTAGGAGCATAGCCGCTTTGAGAGGAGTAATATCTGCCTTTATCAGTAAACCAGCTTATCATACTGTTGCAGTTTCCGCCGCTCGGAACGATTGAGCCGTAGAGGTCAACATGCAAATCGTTTCCCGCTTCGTTGAAGCACCATAAAACAAAGGTGGTGCACCAGCCTCCCTGATAGCCGTACCAGTCGCCGTATTTTGAGTATGACGATGTTCCGGTATAGCCGATCTCATCAGACGCAACAGAAACAATTTTTTCTCTTATTTCATTCTGGGTAGCCGATAATGCATTTACAGGCGCATAGAAAACTAAGATTATCTGTAGTGTTAAAAATGCAGACAATGCTTTTAAAAATGCCCTTTTCATAATAAAGGATACCTCATTAAAATAATAATGTGTCTTAATTATACACAATTGTCTCAAAAAGTCAAACGAATTATTGCGGATAATTCTATTGAAATAAATGGAAATGTGATGTAAAATATAATAAATAAAGTTTTATCAGTTGGAAGGGCAATGTGTATGAAAAGATTACAACAGTATCAGCTCGAGCATGTTACACCTGAAGAAGTGGGCATTGACAGCAGAGTAATAAAAGAATTTATTGATGAAATCAACGAAAAAGAGCTCGGTCTGCACAGTTTTACAGTAGTCTGCCGTGATAAAATATGTGCGCAGGGATTTTTTTCTCCTTATAACGCAGATACTCCGCATGTGCTGTATTCTATGAGCAAATCCATAACATCCACAGCAGTCGGCTTTGCAATCAGCGAAGGGCTTCTCAGCTTAAACGACAGAGTTGCAAAATTTTTTCCCGAATATCCAATGAGTAAAAGGCCGTTTAACAGAATGCTTACGGTCCGTATGCTCTTAACCATGCACTCCGATAAACTCATAACTGTTCTTGAGGAAAAAGGAAATACGGACTGGATTGCCAATTTTTTGAACGCGCCGTTTCTTCTTCCCCCCAACAGCAAATTCAATTATATTTCGGAAAACACATCCATGCTTTCCGCAATTGTGTCAAAGGTTACGGGAATGAGCGTGGTTGATTATCTCTATCCGAGAATATTTGAGCCGCTTGGAATAGAAAAGCCGTTTTGGGAAAGTGACGGACAGGGAAACAACGCAGGCGGCTGGGGTCTTTATATGAAAAGCGAGGACATTGCCAAATTCTTTTTGCCGTATATTCACGCGGGAAAATGGATAGACGGTACGCAGCTTATACCTGAATTGTGGGTTAAAGAGGCAACAAGAAAGCAGGTTGATTCCGTGCGTGACGGATTCCTTGACAATATGGAGGGATACGGTTATCAGTTTTGGAGAAACCCTATTGCCAACAGCTACCGTGCTGACGGCCTTTTCGGTCAGAGATGCTTCATGTTCCCTGATTATAACGCACTTGTTGTTCTCAATTGCGGTGAAGCAGAGGATTATAATGTTATGAAAGTATTTTGGAAATATTTTCCGAAGTGTTTTGGTTATGAACCTCTGCCTGAAAACAGGCAGGCGTATAAAGAACTGTGTGATACTGTCCGTGCCTGTCATGTAAAGGAACTTGAGCCGGCACCGAGAAACAGGGAACTTGAGGAAAAGATTTCAGGAAGAACGATATCGTGCAAAACTTCTGAATTTGTTTCAGTTGTAACAATCTCAATAACACAGATGCTTTACAACAAACCGGGTATTATAAATGAAATGAAGCTCACTTTCCACGAAAAAGGCTTGTCTTTTTATTGGAAGGAAAAGGATTTTGAAAATACAATTGATGTAGGCATGAACGGTGAATACGGCGTTTCCGAAATAACCCTCGGAGATCTTCATTATCATGCGTATTCCAAGGCCTCATGGCAGGAGGACGGCTCGTTAAAGCTGTGGATAAGGCCTATAGAGACAGCTCATGTTAGGCAGTTTACCTTTCTATTCAATGATGATGACACAGTGAAAGTTATTAATGAAATGACACCTCGGCTTGAGGAACTGGTTGTGTATTATATGACCTTTACAGGGCATCCGATTAAGGGTGATATTAATGAGGATTTGCTGAAAGAAACAGTGAAAACGCTCGGACTTCCTATTATTGAACCGAATTTTAAAGGAAAATTTATTGAATAATACAAAGGCGCTTACGATGTATATCGCAGGCGCCTTTTTCAGCACAAAAAGTCAGGAACTTTTCAGGCAAAATCCTTATACTTACTAACTACAACAAAATCTATACAGTGGCTGGAGATGATTTTTAATGGGTAAACATTTCCTTACGGGGCTGCCCGTAAAAGAGGACTGTTTTTATATCCCAATAAATGATTTTTTATTGCTGAGTGGGATATTTTAAATCCTCCTTGTGCCAATCCTTGATGATTTCAAGAAATGCTTTTGCCTCCTCCTTTGCCTGTGGAAGATTGTGTTCAAGGCAGTTGCCGCATTCCTTTGGTGAAGCACCGGGTATAACGCCCCAGTAATCCGCAATATACTGAAAGGCATCCCTGATTAGTCCGATGGAATAATTATCCGTAAGGCTGCGAGTCAGAAAATAAAAGCCTGTCCTGCATCCCATAGGACCGAAATAGATTATGTTATCACCGAATTCCGTGTTTCTTACATATGTTGCAAAAAGATGTTCAATGGTGTGTATGGCGGCATTTGTCATAACAGGTTCCCGGTTCGGCTCGCGCATGCGGATGTCGTATGTCGTGATATCATCATCAATTCTGCTGATGTAAATTCCTTTTTTTAATATATTGTGGTCAATCTGAAAGCTCGGTATGGTTTTCATTAAGTTTCAACTCCCGTCAAAAATGATATGTTATCGGTAATTTGAAGTCCGGTGCAGCCGTTTTTGTAGCCGCAAATCATCTGTGATGCGTCGTTCTTTGCGTGTTCAAAAAGTTCTTCAAAGCTCTCCGTGCGCACCTCAACGCTGTAAGGGGATCTCCATTTTCCGTTTTCTATATTAGCATATTTTTTCGCCTTTTCCAAGTCTCTTGGTTTAAACATTGCCGTAAATTTAAAATTATTTGTGGCGGGAGATATAATGATTTCAAGAGGGGTTATTAAAGCTCGCTTTATCCGCTTATGGTCGTATAGCATATTCTGAACGGATTTTGTATCTCTCAGAGCGGTTTCAATTTGCTGTCTCTGAATGTTTTTGTTCAATACCGCGCCAATAATATATTCATAAAGCCTCCCTATCTCCGAAATCACTTCGGTATTGGAGCTGATTGTTCTCCCCATATGAAATGAGAGCGGATTTTTAATGCCCATGCGTTGATTAAGCAGCAGGCTGTCCATTGCAAATTCTATTGTGTTGTGAGCTGTGTGGGGATTCGTTCCGGGTATTTTTTCAACGATTTTGTTTTGCAGAGAATAGACGAAAGGGTGGCATTCCCTGTCAAGTGCATAGTGCAGAATAAAACCGTATATATATGAATTTGCAACAGATTGATTCTGTGAATTCTGTGCATAATTTCTCATTTCATCTATTATAAGAGCGGGCTTTGCTCTGTGAAGCGCAGAGCCTATTTTTCTAAGTGATTTACCGACCATCCATGGGAAAACACGATGAAAAAAGAATATGTCGGGTCCCTGTGTTCCGAAATAGACGCTGTCCTCACTGAGTTTGAAATCAGCCGTTTTTTTGAGAAAAGGCATCATTTCTTTTGCAAAAATATAATGTGTTGAAAAAGCCGGCATCAAATCAATCCTTCAAAATCCTGCGGAAAATCGCAGTCTATTTTCATTTTTTTATCTGTTATAGGATGTGCAAAATAGATGGTTTTACAATGCAAAGCCTGACGGTTTATAAAATCGCATTTTCCTCCGTAAAGAGTATCTCCGCAAAGAGGGTAGCCTATGTGTGAAAAATGAACTCTTATCTGATGTGTTCTGCCTGTTTCAAGATGGATTTTGAGCAGTGTTTTTTCCCCGTCATTTTTTATGGCATTCCAATGCGTAACAGCTCTTTCGCCGTCATCAAAAACGCCGCGTTTTATGATACTGTCCTCCACACGCCTGACAGGCAAATCAATTGTTCCGCTGCCCTCAAGTATTCCCGATACAACAGCGTAGTAGTCTTTTTTGACTTTTCCCGCTAATTTTCCCGCTGAAAGCTCGTTTTTTGCAATAAGAACAAGACCGCTTGTATCTCTGTCAAGACGATATACTGCCCTGAAAGTCATATCGCTTTCCATATAGCAGGCTGCGGCGTTTGCCAGTGTGTCGCCCTGATGATTTCTACTCTCATGAACGGGCATAAAGGCAGGTTTGTCAAAAACAAGTATATCTTCATCCTGATAAACAGGACGGGCAAAGCCGTTTTTAAGAGGTGACGGCATATGACCATTGTTTTTTATGCTGATTTTAAGCGTATCGCCTGTATGAAGTAAATCTATTGATCGTGCAGGGCAGCCGTTAATCTCTATACCGCCCTCAGTCTGCTTCAGCTTTTTGAGCAGGGAAGAGGATACTCCGAAATCATACAGAAAATCTCTTGCTTGCCGGCAGTCATATTTTTCTGTTATTTTAAATTCTATTGTTCTCATAATCAAAAAAGCTCCAAAATAATTTGGAGCCGTAAGTAAATTATATAACTCAGTCTACTTTAACAATCCAGCCCATGTTGTCAGGCTTTGTGCCAAACTGCATACCCGTAAGCGTGTCGTATAATTTTTGGGTGAGTTCACCTGTTTCAAAATGATTGATTTCAACAGATTCACCCTCATAAGTAAGACCGCCTACAGGGCTTATAACAGCGGCAGTACCTGTGCCGAATACCTCTTCAAGCTTTCCGCTTTTAGCTGCGTCCATTATGAAGTCAATTGTAAATCTTTCTTCATGGACCTTGTATCCCCATGATTTGAGCAGGTCAATGCAACTCATTCTTGTAATACCCGGCAAAACCGTTCCTATAGTAGGAGCTGTGTATATTTCACCGTTCACCTTGAACATGATGTTCATAGAGCCGACCTCTTCAACATACTTTCTCTCAACACCGTCAAGCCAGAGCACCTGTGAATATCCGAGTTTGTGGCCTTTTTCGGACGCGATAATGGAAGCAGCGTAGTTTCCGCCGCATTTTATGTAACCTGTACCGCCCGGGGTTGCGCGAACATACTCGTCCTCAACATAAATTTTAACCGGATTCATGCCCTCTTCATAGTATGCTCCCGAAGGTGAGCAGATAATGATAAACTGATATTCATCCGAAGCCTTAACACCGAGA
Source organism: uncultured Clostridia bacterium (assembly GCA_947628175.1). Lineage (GTDB taxonomy): Bacteria > Bacillota > Clostridia > Oscillospirales > Acutalibacteraceae > Eubacterium_R. The sequence goes on from CANQZA010000017.1 coordinate 30,696, forward strand.
ACAGGCTCTGTGGCGATAGTGAAAGGACGAATGTAAAGACTTGTTTCAGGCTCTGACGGAACCCAGTCCTTTTCTACCGATACAAGAGCTTTTACGGCGTCTACAAAATCCTCGACCGGAATTTCGGGAATACAAAGCCTTCTGTGTGTGGACTGCATTCTTTCGGCGTTTTTGTCAGGTCTGAAGAGCTGAACACCGCCGTCGGGAGTTCTGTATGCCTTCAATCCCTCAAAACACTCCTGTGCGTAGTGGAATACAAGAGCGGATGGGTCAAGAACAATCGGCTGATACGGCACGATTCTTGCGTTGTGCCATCCCTTGCCGGTCTTGTAATCCATAATAAACATATGGTCTGTAAAAATGTTCCCGAAGCCGAGACTTCCTGTTGGCTTCTCCTTTGGTGATTTCGTTAAATCATACTTGATTTCCATGATTTGATTACCTCTTTATAAAGAATTTAATAGCTGAATGAAACAATTATGCCTCCGTCTGAGGCATACAGCGAGTTGAGCCCTGAACCTTTTATTACCTCAACGCTGCCGAAAGCTGCCTTTTCCGTGATTTTATCGGCAACGGCCTTTGCTCTTTGTTCACAGCAGACATAGGAAACAATCAGTTCACAGTCGCTTAAATCTTTTCCCTCAACGCTTTGCGCGATGATGTTTGCCATTTTGATAACGGCACGGTTTATGGTTATATCCTGTGCGGCAAGTGAAATATTGCCTTCCTGCGTTCTTTTGCATATGAGCTTTACTCTTATTTTTTCGAGTACTTTTGCGGCGAGGGCAAACAGCCTGCCGTTCTGCTTGAGCGCATCAAGACTTTCCAGGCAGAAATAAAGCGCTGTCTTGTTGACGATAAAATCCTCCACAGCCGTTACAAGCGCGTCAAAAGCCATGCCTGAATCGGCAAGCTTTTTTATTTGCTTTGCGGTTATGGTTTCAAGCCCGGAGGTTGCGAGTGAATTGAAAATATGAATTTTTTTGCGATCGCCGAATTCCTCTTCATAAAGCGCCTTGCCCTGAAGTGCGCTGTTATAGGTTCCGCTGAGTTTGTCGGTTATTGTTATGACATAAACCTCGTCAAAATCCCCCTCGTATGCGTGCTTGAAAGCATCGGGAGAAGGACATGCGGATTTTGCGCGGCCGCTGTTGGCATGCATTCTGGCGATAAAATCATCCTGATCAAAATTTTCATCATCAAAAATCCGATAGTCGCCTATTTCAAGCGTAAGAGGAACAACGGTAAGGTTGTTCCAGCTTTTTAATTCGTCTGTCAAATCGCAACAGCTGTCTACTACAATCTTGTAACCCATAGGCAACCTCAACTTTCAAAATTATCAATTGATAGTATTATACGCTTTTTTTTGTTTATAGTCAATATTAACCATATAAATAATAAAGGGCAGACCAAAGTGAAATTTTAATCTGCCCTGCGGTTTATTTGCTTATTTTTTCTTTTGTTATTCTAATCTGTTCTTCAACGCTCTGCGCGCATGGTCCGCCGTAAACTTTTCTGTCCTTAACGCATTTGTCAAGGTTTATCGCGTCGTATACATCGCTGTCAAATACCGCACATACGGATTTGTATTTTTCAATCGGAAGCGTTTCAAGTGTCAGATTGTCGTCAATGCACATCGCAACAAGTTCTCCGGTTGCCTTGTATGCATCGCGAAACGGCATTCCCTTGCCGACAAGATAATCTGCGCAGTCGGTTGCGTTGATAAAGCCTTTTGCGGCGGCATTTCTCATATTTTCTTTGCATACAGTCATTGTGTCAATCATCGGAGTGAACGCGTTGAGACACATTTTTACGGTGTCAACCGCATCAAAAATTGCCTCCTTGTCCTCCTGCATATCCTTGTTGTATGCAAGCGCAATGCCTTTCATAACCGTCAGCAGGGTTGTTAAGTCGCCGAATACACGGCCGCTTTTTCCCCTCACAAGCTCTGCAATATCGGGATTCTTCTTCTGCGGCATGATGCTTGAACCTGTAGAAAATGCGTCGTCCAGCTCAATAAATTTGAATTCCCATGAGCACCACAGTATGATTTCCTCGCTGAAACGGGAAAGGTGAACCATCACAAGCGAAAGGGCAGCCGCAAGCTCAATGCAGAAATCCCTGTCCGATACGCCGTCGAGACTGTTTTGACTGATGTCGTCAAAGCCCAGAAGTTCAGCAGTCATCTTTCTGTCAAGCGGGTATGTTGTTCCAGCGAGCGCACCGCTTCCAAGGGGCATAACATTCATTCTCCGCTTCACATCAGCGAGCCTGTCAAGATCACGGCAGAGCATTGCCGCATACGCCATAAGATGATGACCGAAAGTGATGGGCTGCGCTCTTTGAAGATGCGTGTAGCCGGGCATAATTGTGGTTTTGTGTTCCTCCGCCTTAACGCAGAGCACATGTATCAAAGCCCGGATTTTCTCTGCTATTTCGTCAATCTCTTTTCTCAGAACGAGCCTTATATCAAGAGCCACCTGGTCGTTTCTTGACCTTGCGGTGTGCAGGCGTTTTCCAGTCTGCCCGAGCCTTGCCGTAAGCTCTCCTTCAATGAAAGTGTGGATGTCCTCTGCCTGCATGTCTATGAAAAGCTTTCCGCTTTTTATGTCGTCAAGTATTTCACGCAGACAGGCAATGATTTTTTCGCTTTCGCTCTTTTCTATTATATTGGTATACCCGAGCATCGCCGCGTGAGCCATGCTTCCGCGTATGTCCTCTTCAAACATACGGCAGTCAAATTTTATTGAGGAATTAAAATCGTTTGTTTCCTTGGCAAGCTCTTTTTTAAATCTGCCTTTCCATAACTGCGCCATGATTATTTTTGTCCTTTTTCTTCTCTTTCGGTGTCCAGAATAGCCTTCACTTTAAGCGGCAGACCGAAAAGATTTATAAATCCCGCCGAATCGTTTTGATTATATACATCATCAGCGTCAAATGTTGCAAAGTCCTCGCTGTAAAGGCTGTAAGGGGAGGTCACACCTACATTGATTATGTTGCCCTTGTACAGTTTGATTCTTACATCGCCGGTAACTCTTTCCTGTGTCTTTTCAACAAAAGCGGACAGCGCCTCGCGAAGCGGGGTAAACCATTGACCGTAATATACCACCTCTGCGAATTTCTGGCTTATGAGGAATTTGTAGTGCTGTGTTTCCCTGTCAAGGCATATCTGCTCCAATGTCTCATGCGCTTTGTAGAGGATAGAACCGCCCGGTGTTTCATAAACGCCGCGGCTCTTCATTCCGACAAGTCTGTTTTCCACCATATCAACAAGACCGCAGCCGTTGGCTCCTCCGAGCTCGTTGAGCTTTTTAATAAGTGCAACCGAATCCATTTGAACACCGTCTATTGCGGTGGGAACGCCCTTTTCAAAGCGGATTGTGAGATAGGTGGGTTTGTCGGGCGCTTTTTCGGGTGATACACCCATTTCAAGGATTTCGTCATACTTCGGTTCGTTTGCGGGATCCTCAAGATCAAGTCCCTCGTGGCTGAGATGCCAGATGTTTTTATCCTTGCTGTAATTTGTTTCCCTGTTTATTTTGAGAGGAATATTCTTCTTCTCCGCGTATTCGATTTCCTCCTCGCGGCTCTTGAATTCCCATGTTCTCCACGGAGCAATAATCTCCATTTCAGGTGCGAACGCTTTGATTGCAAGCTCAAAACGAACCTGATCGTTGCCCTTGCCCGTGCAGCCGTGGCAGATTGCGTCGGCGCCCTCTGCCTTTGCGATTTCAACAATTCTTTTTGCTATAATCGGGCGTGCGAATGCCGTGCCGAGAAGATACTGATTTTCGTAAACTGCGCCTGCCTGAACGGTGGGAATAACATAATCATCGATGAATTCCTTGTTGAGATCTTCAATATAGAGCTTTGAGGCGCCTGTCGCAAGCGCTTTCTCCTCAAGTCCGTCAAGTTCGCCTCCCTGTCCCACATCTCCGGATACTGCGATAACCTCGCAGTTGTTGTAGTTTTCCTTGAGCCAGGGGATAATGATGGATGTGTCCAGTCCGCCTGAATATGCAAGGACTACTTTTTTGATTTCCTTCGCCATATTATTTTATCTCCTAATCTTTAATAAAATTTTTAACTGATAACCATTATAGTTACTCGTCGGGGGTATTGCAAGCAAATTTATAAAGTTTGTATAAATATTCAAAAAATAGCGTATATATGCAGAATTTTTGTATATTTTTTCTTTGCGGCATAGCATGACTGCCCCTTTGGGTCTGATAAATTTCCTTATCGTCTGCTGACGGAATTTGTTGTTAATTTGTACAAAATATACAAACAAATTGTAAATATTTCGTAAACATTTGAGCATAAATTGTCAATAAATTTTATTGATAAAATCTTGACAAGGACGCAGCGATATGATATTATTTGAATGTATAAAAAGGTAAATGGGTTAGTTTTGCCCTTTTTACTGCAAGGAATCGCGGCTCGGATGCGCGCTTCACGGAAAGTTGGGTCAGCATCAAATCTGTGTTGTATCGGTCGTTCGCATGCGCGGTTTAACTAAATTTTCAAGGAGGAAATCCAAAAACTATGAAAACAAGCATTTCCAAGCGAATTTTATCCGCCCTTTTGGCAGCTTTGATGGTTATTACATCTGTTCCGATCATGGCTTTTTCTTCAGAAGTTATTGATGATGTGGATGATGCCAATGTAACAGCTATCGATGATGCAATGACCGCTTATGAGGTTAAGATTAAGGACGGCAAGGTATTAACAAACATGGCTGATGCTTATGACGCATATGTAAAAGCCCTTCAGGCAAGGGATGCATATGTGTATGGTGACAAAACCGAAACCGACCTTATTTCATATGCTGAAAGCCTTACCGAGAAAACCAATGCAATGCAGGAGGTTACCGAATATAAAACAGGTACGGCGGTAGCTTCGTCAGACGGTGACACGGTTCCTTCGAGGACGCAGGAACAGAGTAAGAATATTCTTTATACGCCTCAGATGACCGGTACTCCTTCAGGCGGCGAAATAACATTAGGCAATGGTGTTACCCACCGTATTATATTTGGCTCGACAGCTGTTCTGAGAGATGGTATAACAACGCCGCAGATTCCGGTTATGACAAGTGCACAAGCTTCTGCTACAGGCACATGGGGTTCGTTAAAAACGCGTTATGTATATGGTGTTTATCCTACAAGCGGCTCTGTTGTTGATACTGCGCCGCCTCTCTATAATGGTCTTGAGATGGACGGCTTATGGCGAGGCAGCCAGGGTACGACTGTTGACTTCGGCTGGTCAATCGATCAGACAGGTGACCAGATTGCTGCCACACCGGAACAGGGATACGGACAGGGACAAAGCAACTCTACCAGATCGCAACAGTTGAACAAAAAAAATACATTCTTTTATGCGGCAAACTGTATCAAGGTAACTCTCTCCACGGGCAGAAGCTCTGCGACGCTGAAACCCAACTGGTTTGTTGCGTCTG
>CANQZA010000018.1 GCA_947628175.1 uncultured Clostridia bacterium
TGTATGTCTTGCAGTGGTTGTTGTGCTCTGACCCGATGATTTTTTATCATCGGATTTTGGCTGCGGTTTGGATGTTGACTGATCTTCTGATTTTTCATCGGCGGATTTTTGCTCATTTGTTGTGTTTTCTGCCGTTTCGGTCTGACCCTCTGATTTTTCATCATTAGCAGCCTGCAAAGTGTTTTTTTCGGCTGAGTTTTCTGAAACGGATTGTGTATTATCTGCCGAAAAAGAAGAAGTCATATTCTCATCAGCATTTTTATTAACCGCTGCGTTATTACTGCAACCCACAATCAATACTGCAACAAACAAAAATATCAAAACTAAATTTACTTTTTTCATTTTTATCGCTCCTTTTGTTGTTATATTAACTCTAAAGAAAATATTTAGCAAGAGTGCGATTTACATTAAATCATAAGCATCACTCCTTTTAGTTTTGTATTGTTTATATATAAACATCTCTTTATGAGATAGTTTATTCTTATTTCGGTAAGTATTGTTAAAAGGTTAGGGTGTGGGAAAGGGAAACGGAAAATTTATAATTACATTACCGTGCCTCTCTCAGTTTTTGCCTTTCAAGATATTTACCGTAATACTCTAAAGCCCTGCAAACATAATCCTGTCTTTTTTCGGTTGGGACGCTTTTAGGTATATATCTTTCAACCGCCTTATTCGGAATTATGATTTTTTCTTTTTGATTTGGCTTTTCTTCCTGCATTGTTGAATAAATAATTTCTCTTGTGAGATTGCCTTCATTAAATTCTTTATGCAGTCGGATTGCCTGTGCGTGTGACGGCGTACAAAATTCATCATCTATCGCATCTACCAAATCCCTTTGGCAATCTTCATCAAGATATGAAATCTCAACGGCGGGGGATAATTTCATTTTGCCCTCGTCTACCATTTCAAGCAGTTCAGGGACAAGATAGGTTAAGCGGATATATCTATAAATCTGAGTTTTGCTATCTCCTGTGTTTTCGGCAAGTACCATTGCTGAATTTAACTTTGTTCCAACTTGGGAAAAAGTTAAATCTGTTCTTTGACCTTGTCTGTTCATAGCATCAAGTTTCATTTTATACGCATAGGCTTTTTCACTTGGTAAAATATGCTCTCTCTGAATATTGCTGTCTACCATAATAATCGTTGCCGCATCATCATCTAAATTTGAAACGATACAACGCAAATTATTTTTAAGAGCATATTCACTTGCCCTTTTTCGCCTGTGACCCGATATGAGTTCATATCTGCCGTCTGCCTTTGGTCTTACAATAGCGGGAACAAGCACGCCGTTTTCAGTAACGCTTTCGATAAGTTTTAACATATCTTCATCATCACGAACTTTAAAAGGGTGATTTGGAAAATCATCAATTAAAGATAATGGAATGTCTTTTATCTCAGGCATCTTGCCGTTTTCTCTTTCCTGCTGTGATGAAAATAAATCATCGAGATTCGGCAGCGAGAAATCTGTCTTTCTTTCTCTGTTCACAATTAAGTACCTCCTTTGTCAAATTTTCATACGCCTGTGCTGCCGTACTGTTTGGAGCGTAAGTGTATATGCTTTTGCCCTTTGAACTCGTTTCAGCAGCTTTAACGGCAATAGGTATATTGGTTTTAAATATATTAATATATCTGCCGTAATTCTCTGTTATAGCGTCTTTCGTGCTTTTAGCTAAGTTTGTTCTTCCGTCAACAAGGGTTAAAAGCACTCCGTCAATCTTCAACTTTGGATTGATTTGCCTTTTTACCTTTGATATTGTCTGAATAAGCTGCGTCATTCCTTTTGCAGAAAGATATTGAGCCTGTACGGGTATAATTACACTATCTGCCGCCGCAAGAGAATTAATTGTTACCATGCTCAAAGAGGGCATACAATCTATAAGGATATAGTCATAATTATCTTTAATGGATTTCAGATAGCCTTTCATTGCAACCTCTCTGCTCATAGCATTAACAAGACTTAATTCAAGTGCGGACAATTCTACATTAGCGGGGATTAAGTCAACACCTTCATCGTGATGAAGAATAACATCATCAGGCATACTGTTATTATCCTGAATAAAGTCTAAAATCTTATCTGCAAGTGTAATTGGCAAATTGTCATTATCTTTCCACCCAAGACTGACAGTTAAATCACCCTGTGGATCAGCGTCAACAAGCAGCACTTTTTTACCTTGCATTGCTAAACCTACCCCTAAATTGATAGCAGTTGTTGTTTTTCCAACGCCTCCTTTTTGATTGCATATCGCAATCGTTTTGCAGTTTGACATAGGTTATATAGCTCCTTTCCAAAATTCCGCCATTACTGAAAAATGGCTATGTAAAAAGAAAAAAGCCACTTGTTTTATGAAAATAAAGCAAGTGGCACTATATGAAAATATGTTTATATTCAATTAGAAATATTCATAAAAAAGCATTTGAAAATCTACCCCAAAATCTACCCCTTGTACCCCTAAAATCTACCCCAAAACTTTCATTTTGTGCGTGGTTTGTATAAGTTTGTATCAGTATAAAATTGAAACAAAAAAGTCCTGAAATGCCTGTGTTTAAGCCAAATTTCGCATAACAAAAGGCATTGGCAAGTCCTCCGACTTTCCAATGCCTCGTGGTCGAGGTGACAGGACTTGAACCTGCGGCATCTTGCTCCCTAAGCAAGCACTCTAGCCAAACTGAGTTACACCTCGTTATTCACAATTGATTTTTTAGTGCGTGAACATTCTAATATATAAACGGCTTTTTGTCAAGTGTTAATTAGATGTTATATTTAAATAATCAATTGTGTTGAATTTTTACGGCTCATTGTGTATTCTTTCACCGGTTTCAAGGTTGAACGAAAGATTGCCCTGCTCACCGTTGAGAAGATAATCAATACTGATTTTTTTCCCCTGTGTGAATCCGGCGGAGAGTATTTTTGCTTTCGGTGATGTCACTGTTTTTACAAAAACATCCTTTTGCTGTTTTGTATATGTTGAGACATCGTCGGAAACAAAAAGAAGATTTCCGCAGAGGCTGTTAATCTCCGCAATAAGCCGTCTTTTTGCAAACGGCATTTTTATGTTGTTATCTCTGAGGAGAAAAACATCGGGGTCGTTGAGGAATGCTCTGCCGTCAAGATGCCTGCGGAAGATGGTATTCATAATCGTATGCTGTGTTGACACATCTTCGCGTGAGAAGGAGTTATTCTCCCAGCGCAGGGCGACATCGGCACCGATACGGCAGAAGTCAACCTTTCCGAAAGCGGGCGCGAGGGGAACGCCGCAGCCGAGTATGATTTTATCACCGCAGCACGCACGAAGCAAATCCATTGCGTCGCACATGATTTCGCCCCTGCTTTTGCCGTGAATCGGGATAATGGAGCAGGCATAAAGAAAATCAAGCTTGACCATATCATAGCCCCAGTCGTTCAGTACCGTGTCGAAAACCTTATGAAGATAGTCGCGGACCTCGCTGTTATAAATATCAAGCGCGAAGAAGCCGCCCCAATTTTGAGAGGCATAATGATATTTGCCGTTTTTATCATGAACAAGCCAGTCCTTATGTTCTTTAAAAATATAGGATTTCGGTGTTACGGCAAATGGAGCAAGCCAGAGACCGGCGAGCATATTATGACTGTGAATCAGGGAAGCTGCTGCTTTCATGCCGCTCGGGAATTTTTCGGAATTTACAATGAGCCAGTCACCGACCGTGCGTTGATAGCCGTCATCAATCTGGAAAATATCAACATCCGTGCCGAGCTTGGATATGGATTCGAGATCGCGGCGAACGATATCCTCCGTGACGGAGGTATAATAATTATACCATGTTGTATAGCCGCATTTGCGTTTAACACGCGGTTTTGGAATATTCATCATTTCAAAGTACCTGTCAAAGCATTCGTCATAGTCTCCCTCCAATTTACAGAGCGAGAGCACATTCTTTTCCTTCTTAAAGATGACGCCCTGCAAATCCTTTTCCACGGAAAAAGTGGCGTTATTGACATCAAAGGTGAGGATAGTATATCCGGTTCTTTCGCTCAGTGAGCCGAAAAGACGAAGTTTATTGCCTTTTCTGACATAAGCGTAGGAATAGCCGTAGAAAATTCCGCTTTTTTCAGGATATTGATGGAAGGTGAGATCACCTGCGCCGAAGATGCCCAGCAGGTTGAATTTACGCTTTTCAAGACCAAGCAGGCGCGGATTAAATTCGTCCATAGCGCCTGTGGGCGCATATTCGCGTGTAACGGTCCAGCTCTGGTAGCCGTTTGTAAAAATTCTTTCGTCATACGATATATCCATATCGGTAATCAGCTCAAATTTTATGAATTCTATACTTTTTTTTGGGATAACAGTTACATTTAAAAGAGTATCTCCGTCATCAACGATGACAGAAAAATCATCGTTTTGCGCAGAGGTGCTTTTTTTGATGACGCCGTCTGCATAATATTCAAAATGAAATCTGAAGCTATAATCCATACTATCACCCTTTTAAAATATTTTACAATTTGATAGTACCATATAAGCACACTTTTTGCAAGGCGCTCATATTTCAAAGCGTTTGAAACGGCGTTTGATATTGAAAAAACGGGGTAAAAATGATAAGATATTTCAAAAGGAGATGCTGATATGCAATGGGAATTTAATCTGCCTGTAAAAATTATTTTCGGAACAGGCAAAAGAAAAAATATAAAGGAATACATTGAAGAAGCAGGCGGAACAAGGGGTGTTCTTGTCTGCGGCAAAAGTTTTGCGGAAAACTCAGCCGCTGATGAATTTGTGCGTATGAGCGACGGACTGATTAAGGAGATATTCAGTGATGTAAGACCTAATCCCACAACGGATAATGTTGATGCCTGTGTTGAAATGATGAGAAAAACGGACGCCGATTTCGCGGTTGCCCTCGGCGGAGGCTCGCCTATGGACTGCTGCAAGGCGGCATGTGCCATTGCAAGAGGCAATGATACAATCAGGTCATATCACAGTGAGGGCAAGCCTGTACGCGCAGAGGAGTCAATCCCTATGATTGCCTTTCCCACAACCTCGGGAACAGCATCGGAGGTTACGAATATTTCGGTGCTTACCGATGTGGAAAAGAATATAAAAAATCCAATGAACGATCCCGCAATGTATCCCCGGATCGCGGTTGTCGATCCGGAGCTTACGCTTACCGTTCCCAAACAGGTTACTGCGTCAACAGGGCTTGATGTTTTGGCGCATGCCGTTGAAAGCTACTGGGCTACAATTCATCAGCCAATTTGCTCTGCGTGCTCTGTGTACAGCGCACGGCTTGTTTTTGAATGGCTTGAAAAAGCGTATAATAATCCCACAGATCTTTACGCGCGTGAGAAAATGGCGCAGGCATCTATTGTAGCGGGTGTCGCTTTCAGTCATCCGAGGACAACGGGTTCTCACGCATGCTCTTTTCCGCTTACGCATAGTTATGGTGTTCCTCACGGTGAGGCATGTGCATTCACACTGGATTATTTTCTGAAATTCAATGCGGACCATGCGGACCGTGACGGCAGGATTACCGCTCTTGCGAAAGACTGCGGTTTTGAGAATGCGTATGAAATGGCAGATGAGATAAGTGCAATGAAAAAGCGTATGGGTATGAAAAGCCGTCTGTGTGAAATAGGCTGTGTTACAGACAGTCAGATAGAAGAGCTGACAAAAAAGAGCATGTCCATGCTCATGACAAGAAATCCCGCAGCACTTACGGAAAGCGATATAAAAAGAATGTATGACTCGTTAAGGTAAAACGGCAGATATATAGGATGAAATCGTGTCTGTTATTTTAAATAATATAGACAGAACAAACATATTATGTTAATATATAATGCATAACAGTTGTCAGAGGGAAAGAAATGGGCAGTTACGAGGTTAATATAGAAAATCTTAATATAGCTGATTCTTATGTTGAAATCACAGTTTCCATATCAGGAAGGGAAATCTATTATCCGCGTATTTCCGCATGCTTTTATTCCGGTAATACCAATCGTATTCTGCCTATGGATTTAAAATACTGTGACGACAAAAAAGCAGTTGCCATAGGTAAATTTGATATACCCTTTCTGTTTTACAGCGATAGCAGCGCAAAGGATTTGAGCGTCAAGTTCCTGTTCAGCGACGGCAGGGCGGACAATATCATTCTTGAGCCTGACGAGAAGGTCGTCATACCTGCTATGAAAAAAAGGGCGCTTCTTCATTTTATAAAGAGCAGCAAAAGAGAAAAGCTGAAAATTTTTTTCGGCAAGTTCATATCTCTGATGTTTCTGCCATACAGGCATATGAAAGTTCAGCCCAATAAAATAACCTTTTTATCAAACAGATCTGACAGGCTTACGGGAAATATCAAAGCCGTTTTTCACGAGATGACAAAGATTGACGGTGTTGATATAACCGTTCTCTGTAAAAAGGGAGGAATCAAGAGCAGCCTTCCCAATATTTTCAAATTTTTCAAACTGTATGCAACATCAAGAGTTGTTTTTGTTGATGACTATTATCATTTTGTTTCTTATGTAAAAAAGAAGGACGAGGTAATTCTCATTCAGCTCTGGCATGCCTGCGGCGCGTTTAAAACCTTTGGATTTTCAAGACTCGGCAGGGACAGCTATCTTCGGCAGAGCTCGCCTAATCACAGACAGTATGATTATGTGGTGGTCAGTTCTGACGATGTTATACCTTACTATGCCGAGGGCTTCGGCATTTCTATGGAAAAGGTGATTCCGCTCGGCTCTCCGAGGTGCGACGCACTTGAGGATGAGAATTATAAACAGCGCTTTAAAAAGAATTTTTATAAAAGCAATCCACAGCTTGAGAATAAAAAAATTATACTTTTTGCTCCCACCTTCCGAGGAGGAGGTATGGGCAATTGCAGTTACCCTGTTGAAAAATTTGAAATAGATAAAATTCTTTCGTCTTTGGGCAGTGATTACTGCATCATAGTAAAAATGCACCCGTATCTTACACAAAGACCTGTTTGTTCTTCGGAATTTGAAAACAGAGTATTCGATTTTACACTTACCTATGATATAAATGATCTGCTGTTTGTCGCAGATGTGCTGATTACCGATTATTCAAGCGTTATTTTTGAGGCGTCCATAGTCGGTGTGCCTATGCTTTTTTTTGCGTTTGACCTTAACGAATACAGCAGAGACAGGGATTTTTACTGCAATTATTCCTCATTTGTGCCGGGAAAAATTGTTTATAATACCGCGCAGATTATTGACGCCGTAAATCATGAGGATTACAACCGCGCGCTTATTGCGCCGTTTAAAAAAAGATTTTTCGGCGCGACTGCCGGACACGCAACTGATAATGTTGTTGAATTTACAAAGGAGCTTTTAAAATAGTCTATGGTTTTTGATTGCAAAATGATTATCAATAAGCTTAGTATTGAGGGAAATAAGCTTAATCTTTCAGCTTCAATCAGTTGCCCTTTTGATATGGATGTGACTTCCCCCAAGGCGAAGATTGTTTTTGAGTGCGGCTCGAAAACAAGGCGTCTGCCGTTTCTTGTTACAAATTATTTCAGGCAGAAGCAGAGTGATTCGTGCATTGTCGTGTGTACCTATACATTTCTGATTGACAAAATATTTTATAATTACGACAGTGTGAGCGATATAAGAGCACGGATAGATTTTTATTATGGTGAAAATGAGGTTGAAAAAGTCCCGTTTACTGTATCGACAAATGTGCTCAATGAAAATCCGAACCTTGAACTTGAGGAAAAATATATTGAATACGAGTGCTTTAACGGTGTTACCGTATTTGACAGTGAGGAGGATTATGACGCCTCAAAAAGAGAGAGTGCGGACAGTTACACCTTTAGCTTTGACTGTGAAAACAGCAATATAATCCTTTCAAAGATACCGCAGGCAAGGCAGGAGATAAGCTTTGCGCAGAGAAGCCGGATCATTGTTCCCGTTGTAAGATTTGTATTTTTTGTTGTAAGAATAATTCTTGCGGTTTTGCTGCTGCCGTATTTTGCCGCTGACGGTTTTTTTGCGGCGCTCGACATTCTGCCGAAGAGGCAGACCAAGCAGATTGACGGTCTGGGCAAAAACATTTTTGTACAGATAAAGATAAATCTCTCATCGTTTATGAAAACAAGCTTCAAAAAGGCAACTTTTATCAACAATGTGAGAAAACCGATTTTTGCGGTTTGCAGGCTATATTATAAAATACTGTCCAAAAAGGATATTGTTCCCAACAGGATTGCTTTTATGTCCGGCAGGCGAGACGAGCTTGGCGGAAATCCGCAGTTTGTATATGATTTAATCAAGGACAAAGAGGATATTGATTTTCAATTTCTGCTGTTTTCAGATCCGTCAGGGCACAATAAAATTAAAAATATCAGGCGGTTTCTCAGGTTGTATGCAACCTCTAAGATTGTGATTATTGACGATTATTTCAGACTGCTTAATATTGTGGACAAGCGCGAGGGAGTAAAACTGTTTCAGCTCTGGCATGCCTGCGGCGCGTTTAAGACTTTCGGCTTTACAAGGCTGGGCAAAAAGGGAGGACCCAAGCAGACTGATCCCAACCACAGAATGTACGACTATGCCATTGTAAGCTCGCAAGAGATAGCAAAGCACTATGCGGAGGGATTTGGACTCAGCGACGAATGTATTGCGGCAACGGGTATTCCCCGCACCGATATTTTTATGGACAGCGAGTATGCCGACAGGGTGAGAAAGCAGTTTTATGAAAAGTATCCTCGGCTTAAAAATAAAAAGATTATGCTGTTTGCCCCCACTTTCAGAGGAAACGGGCAGATGAGTGCCTATTATCCTACGGATGCCTTTCATGCTGTGGATATGTATGAGGAACTCGCAGGGCAGTATGCGATATTGATTAAGCTGCACCCGTTTTGTAAGGAGAGATTTGAAATACCTCCTCAGTACAGCGATGTGATAATAGATTTATCGCAGGAGGACGAACTCAACGACCTGCTGTTTGTCACCGATTTGCTTGTAACCGATTATTCAAGCGTTGTCTTTGAGGCTTCTCTTTTAAATATACCTATGCTTTTTTACGCATACGATTTATACGACTATATTTCAAGCCGTGATTTTTATTATGATTTTGAGAGCTTTGTTCCCGGTAAAATCGTATTTTCCGAAAGAGAAATGCTTGAGGCAATCACACAAAATGATTTTGAGCAGGATAAGGTAAGCGGCTTTAAGACAAAGTTTTTTGACCATCTTGACGGCAAATCAAGCCAAAGAGTGGCGAATTTGATTTTGGAGAATTTAAAATAATTTCGGAGTGTTTCATATGAATGAAAAAGGTTTGACAAAAAATGATTCTCAATGCCTGAAAGGTGTTGGTATCCTTTTGATGTTGTTTTATCATTTATTCAGAACACAGTCAGTTTTTAAGGGACATGACATCAGTTTTTATCCGTTTGATGAACATACTGTTGTTGCCGCTTCCTATATGTGCAAAATCTGTGTCTGCGTTTTCGCCTTTGTAACAGGATACGGTTTGCTAAAATCAATAAAAAATACGCAGATTGACAGAAACTCTGTTGCCCGATGGAATGTGAAAAGACTTTTGAAAACAATGTCGGGCTTCTACTTTATATATGTAATTGCGTTTGTTGTGACCTTTGCCATTGACGGTCTGCCCAAAAGCACATATTTTACGGGATCGGTTTTAAAGGGTATTTTATATGTAATCCTTGATTTTTTAGGGCTAAGCAATTTATTCTCCACACCCATGCTTATAGGAACTTGGTGGTATATGAGCGCGGCGGTCATATATATTCTGCTCGTACCGCTGATTTATGAAATTTCTAAAAAAATGGGGGGGTATCTCCCTGTTGTTATTACGGTAGCAATGATACCCACGGTACTGAAAATCGGTTTTACCGGAGGCAGAAATCCGTATACATTTTTACTTGTAATGATTTTCGGAATGATTTTTGCCGATTATAATTTATTTGAAAAGATAAACGGCAGACTGCCCGGAAATAAAATGATGTCCTATATATCGTCCTTTTTCATTTTTGGCGGTGTAAGCGCATTTTTCTGTTTCCTTTCTGAGAGAAAGGACAGCGAGGCAGGCTGGCAGCTTATTTACAGTGTGTTTCCCGTTTTTGTAATCTGTTTTTTGCGGTACTGTGTAATCAGAATACCGGTTGTCAGGCAAATTCTTTCGTTTTTAGGCAAATATTCCATGACAATATTTTTAACGCACACATTTATCCGTTATAATTATTTGAACGGTTTTGTTTATTCCTTCGGCAATTTTATAAAAATTTATGCAGTGTTGTTGGTACTGTCACTTGCGCTGGCAGTTGTGCTTGACACAGTTAAAAAGCTTATACGATACAACAGGCTTGTGAACAGGGTAACATCCCTTTCACTTGTTATGGTTGATAAAATAGTAAAATAGGACATTAAATTAAGGAGATATTCATTATGGTTTACGGTGTGATTTTGGCGGGCGGTATCGGCTCAAGAATGGGGGGCGACAAGCCCAAACAGTATCTGACGGTTAAGGAAAAGCCGATTATCATATATACGATTGAGAAGTTTTTTGCCGTTCCCGATATTGAAAAAATAATTGTGCTGTGCCCTAAGCAGTGGGTGGAGCACACAAAAAATCTTATTGAAAAGCATATTGCTCCCGCCCAGCCGAGGGTTGCCGTTATTGAGGGCGGAGAGACACGAAACGAAACGATTATGAATGCCATAAAATTTATTGAGGACGAGGGCTGTCTGGACGACGAGACAATTATTGTCACCCATGACAGTGTAAGGCCGTTTGTTACGAACAGAATTATTACCGAAAATATTGAATACGCAAAAAAATTCGGTGCGTGCGATACCGTTGTGCCCGCAACAGATACGATTGTCGAGTCTGATGACAATGTGGTTATAAGCTCTATACCCGACAGAAGCAAGATGTATCAGGGTCAGACTCCGCAGTCCTTTAATGCGCTTAAACTCAAAAAAATGTATTATGCTCTTTCTGACGAGGAAAAGAATATTCTCACAGACGCGGCAAAAATTTTTATCATCAAGGGTGAACGGGTTGCTCTGGTTCAGGGGGAGACATATAATATGAAAATTACTTATCCTTATGATTTGCGTGTTGCCAAGTCACTGCTTGAGGAGGAGGAAAATGATTAATACCGTATATCGTCTCGTCGCCCCGAGAAGGTTTGAAATCGCTTTTGAGGACATCAACCTTTTTGGTGAAAACGCTATTGTAAGGCCTACAAATCTTTCCATCTGCAATGCGGATATGAGATACTATCTTGGAACGCGCGACGCAAATATTCTTGCGCAAAAGCTGCCTATGGCGTTGATTCACGAGGGTGTTGGCAGGGTTGTATTTGATCCCACGGGAACCTATAAGCCGGGTGAAACCGTAGTAATGGTTCCGAATATGCCGACTGAAACAGATGCGTTTATCAAAGAAAACTATCTGCGTTCATCCAAATTCTGCGGCTCGTCAATGGACGGCTTTTTGCAGGAGTTTGTTGAAATCTCACCCAAAAGGCTTGTGAAGCTGCCTGAGGGAATGGATATGAATGTTGCGGCATTCACCGAAATTGTATCCGTATCGGTTCACGCAATATCAAGGTTCGATGAAATTGCGCATGGCAGAAGAGATGTGATCGGCGTATGGGGTGACGGCAATCTTGGTTACATAACATCCCTTTTCCTTAAATACACCTTCCCCAAATCAAAAATTGTCGTTTTCGGCACCGTTGAGGAAAAACTCGCCGATTTCACTTTCGCGGACGAAACATACCTTGTAAATCAGGTGCCTGAAGGCTTCACCATGGATCACGCCTTTGAATGTGTCGGTGGAAACGGAAGCCCTGTCGCAATAGAGCAGATTATAGATTTAATCAGACCAGAGGCAACCATTTCAATACTGGGCGTGAGTGAATATCCCGTTCCCGTCAACACGAGAATGATTCTGGAAAAAGGATTAAGAATGTTCGGCTCAAGCAGAAGCGGTGTTGAGGATTTTAAAAAAACTGTCGATATGTATAGCAAACATCCTGAAATTATCGACTATCTCGGAAATCTGATAAGCAGTGTAAACACGGTAAGAACCATTTCCGATATTAAAGACGCCTTTGAAAAGGATACGCATAAATCATTTGGTAAAGTTATAATGGAGTGGGAAGAATAAACAAATATGCCTGATTTTATAAAAAAGTTGTACAAAAAGTATGAAGAGGTAATCAAATATGTTGTTTTCGGTGTTCTTACTACACTTGTAAACCTCATAATTTTTAAAATTTTTGATAAGATACTCGGAGCCGACTTATTCCTGGTTACAAATGTTATCGCATGGGTAGGAGCGGTCATTTTCGCATATATTACAAATAAGCTGTGGGTATTTGAGTCAAAAAGCTGGAGAGGCAGTACAGTTATTAAAGAGCTTATAGGCTTTTTCGGCGCGCGGATTTTTTCGCTTGGCGTTGAAGAAGCGGGTCTTTGGCTTATGGTTGATATTTTAAAATTCAAAAATATGAGCGGATTTGAAATTTTTTCTTTCAAATTCGACGGCAATTTTATCGCAAAGCTGATTATGCAGGTTGTAGTCGTTGTACTGAACTACTTTTTCAGCAAATTTGTTATTTTTCGTAAAAAAAAGAAAAAATAATTTTTAAAGGAGAAGACCATGAAAAAATTTACCCGTATTCTTTGTGTGATTTTCGCAATACTCACGGCAGTACCGCTGATGACCTCCTGTTCAAAGGAAATTGAATCTACACCGGTAAATGTCAATGACTTCAGAATAACCGCATATGTCGTTGGCGATACCTGTAAGGATTTGGAGAGCTTTGAATCAGGTCATATTGAAACGGTTACGGATGTCATTTTTTTCGGAAAGGCTGATTTTAACGAGCAGGGAGAAATTACACTTGCAGATGATTTTGAACTGTGTCTGGGCAACATAAAAAAGGTTATGGCTGATTATCCCGATAAAAAGCTGTATCTTAATATTTTGGGTCCGTCCAGTCAGTCTGAATCCGATGACTGGTATGAGCAGATGGACGATCAGGGCGAAAGGCATAATAATGCCTTTAAAAGCGGAAAGCTTGAGGGCAATATAAAGTCAGTGCTTGAAAAATACGGATTTGACGGTATATTTTTTGACTACGAATTTCCTATAAAGAAAAAGTACTGGAAAGAATATAACCGCTTTATTGTTTCGCTTGACCGTGTTTTGGGAAATGATTTTGAAATAGGGATGTCAATGGTGGACTGGGATCTTAACAAACAGTCACAAGAGGCGATGGCAGCAACCGACAGAATTGAGGTTATGAGCTATGACAACTGGGATGACGACGGAAATCACGCAACCTTTGAGCTGGCGAAAGACAATATCGAAAAATTTGTGAAGGCAGGCTATGACAAAGCAAAGCTTGACCTGGGTGTTCCGTTTTATGCGCGCCCCACAACAGGTGAGGCATATTGGTATGAATATAAGGCATACTATGATAAATTCGACGAAAACGGTCTTTATAAGGACGATTCTCAGTCAAAGCTCACTTTCTCATTTAATACATACGATGTGATTAAGCAGAAAACCGACTGGGCAATCAGCGAAGGCTTAGGCGGGATGATGGTATGGCATTGGGCGTGTGACACAGAAAGCACAAATGAAAAATCACTTTTTGCGGCAATGAAAGAATCCAAAACAAATGCGATTGAAAAATCATCCGCTAAATAACAGAATTCAATATAAAATACGGAGGTCATGATGGATATTCCCTTAGGGTGGCAATTCTTTATACAGTTCGTTCTTATAGCGGTAAATGCTGTTTTTGCAAGCGCTGAGATTGCCATTGTATCAATGAATGATTTAAAGCTTGAAAGGCTTGCTTCTCAGGGCAATAAAAGGGCAAAGCGCCTTGTTAAGCTGACGGATAAGCCCGCGGGTTTTCTTGCGACCATTCAGGTTGCAATCACGCTTTCGGGGTTTTTGGGCAGTGCGTTTGCAGCGGATAATTTTTCGGATATGATTGTTGCATGGCTCATCGGTCTTGGTGTTTCCATAAAAGCGTCCACCCTCAACACGATAGCCGTTGTTGTTATCACAATTGTTTTATCCTATTTAACTCTTGTTTTCGGCGAGCTTGTCCCAAAGCGTATTGCAATGAAAAAGAGTGAACAGATAGCACTTGCTCTGTCAGGACTGATTTATATATCATCAAAGATATTCGCGCCGCTTGTTGCGCTTCTGACCGGTTCAACCAATCTTATGCTGCGCCTTGTGCGTATAAATCCCGATGAGAACGAGGAAGAGGTTTCTGAAGAAGAAATCAGGATGATGGTTGATATGGGAAGCCAGAAGGGTGTTATAGATGTCAGCGAAAAAAACATGATTGTAAATGTTTTTGAATTTGACGATAAGGACTGTGGTGAGGTATGCACCCACAGAAAGGATATTGTGGCGCTTGATATGGATGACTCCGCCGGAGAATGGAGCGAAACCATAAACAACAGCAATCACAGTATGTACCCCGTTTTCAGGGAATCGATTGATAATGTGGAGGCGATTCTTGACGCAAAGCAATACTTCAGAGCAGAGGACAAGTCAAAGGAAAATATTTGCAGGACTGCGTTTTTAAAACCGGTTTATGTTCCCGACAGTATGAAAACGGATGTCCTTTTCAGGCAGATGCAGGAGTCGCACAATTATTTCGCCGTTGTTCTTGACGAATACGGCGGAACAGTCGGCATAATCACAATGAATGATTTGCTTGAACAGATTGTAGGAAATCTTCAGGACGACGGATCTGATATAATCTGTATGGATAAAAACTGCTGGAAAATTAAAGGTCTGGCCTCGCTTGATGATGTTGCGCAGGCAACGAATCTCAGCCTTCCGGTTGATGAGTATGAGACGCTGAGCGGATATATCCTCGGCATATACTGCAAAATTCCAAAGGACGGCAGTTCATTTGAGGTAGAAACCGATGAGCTTAAAATAGAGGTTTTAAATATTATAAATCATACCGTAGAGGTATGTATCGTTACGGCGAAACAGTAATCATAACCCGCCCGAATCCTTTTGATTCAGGCGGGTTATTTCGCTTTTTTCTTGCACTTCGGCGCAATTTCCGGGCTTCTTCATATAATATTGTCGAGGTGATTTTTATGTGCGGAATAGCAGGAATTTTAAGCCAATCCATAGATTTAAGAGAAAAAAGACCGATGATTGAAAACATAAGCAAGAGCCTTGAAATGAGAGGACCTGATGACAGAGGTGAATATATTACGCAAAGCACGGCGCTGATTCACCGCCGTCTTGCAGTTATTGATCCGCAGCGCGGCTCGCAGCCGATGCGCTTTGGCAGATATGTTATAGTATACAACGGCGAGCTTTACAACACGCAGGAAATACGGCACAGCCTCATTTTGCAGGGCTATCATTTTGACACGCATTGCGACACGGAGGTAGTTCTCAAGGCATATGACAAGTGGAAAGAGAAAAGCGTTGAAATGCTCAACGGCATTTTTGCGTACGCGGTTTATGATACGCAGGACAGCTCCCTCTTTATCGCGCGCGACAGAATAGGCGTCAAGCCGCTTTATTATTCACAGGTCAAAGGGATATTTGCTTTTGCGAGCAGAATAAAAAGCCTTTTATGTATACCGCAGATACGACCTGTTGTGGACGAGAACGGGCTCAATGAAATTTTTATGCTCGGGCCCGCAAAAACACCCGGCCATGCTGTTTTCAGAGATATCAAGGAGCTTTTGCCCGCACATTATCTTATCTATAAAGACGAAAAGATAACCGTAAAAGAATATTGGACTCTTGATGCTTATGAGAACAGGGAAACAGTTGAGGAAGCGGTAGAGCATACACACTGGCTTGTAAAGGACTCAATTGAACGGCAGCTTGTTTCCGATGTCGCGCTGGCAACCTTTTTAAGCGGGGGTCTTGATTCGTCAATCATATCAAAGATTGC
Organism: uncultured Clostridia bacterium; assembly: GCA_947628175.1. Taxonomy (GTDB): domain Bacteria; phylum Bacillota; class Clostridia; order Oscillospirales; family Acutalibacteraceae; genus Eubacterium_R. The sequence goes on from CANQZA010000018.1 coordinate 15,931, forward strand.
ATCCGACCGTTATAAAGCGGACGGCAAAATTCTCGACACCTATTCCGTTGATTATACGGACAACGATATTTATTTTAAAAAAAGCCTGTTTCAGCCGAACAAGGATTCGGATTATATTGACCTTATTTCAGAGGCAATCGGATCCAATCATCATAATATTGTGCTCGATAACAGTGCGGTTGCAGATGCTCTTTCGGATTCCGCGATAGCGAGAGGTGTGCCCGGATTTGCCGATGTTGATTCGTCACTTCTTTTATTCTGCAAAGAGGTAAAAAAGAACTTCACCGTCTGCCTTTCAGGTGAGTGTGCGGATGAGATTTTCGGAGGATATCCGTGGTATCACAGAAAGGAAATCCTTTTTGAGGAATGCTTCCCGTGGTCTCGTTCTACGGATGTGAGACGCAGTATTCTCAGAGACGGCTTTTTAAAAAACGGTGAGGAGTATATGTCAAACGCGTATAGCCGGACCGTCGAGAAAACATCATACCTTGACGGCGAAAGTGCGCTTGAACGGCGTATGCGGGAGATGTTTATTCTGAATCTCAACTGGTTTATGCAGACTCTCCTTTCAAGAAAGGATGTTATGAGCATGGAATCCTCGCTTGAGGTGAGAGTCCCGTTTTGTGATTACAGGCTTGTGGAATATGCGTATAATCTTCCGTGGGCATTAAAAGCGCTTGAGGGCAGAGAAAAGGGAATACTAAGAAAAGCATTTGAAAACGAGCTGCCACAGGAAATCGTATGGCGCAAAAAAAGTCCGTACCCGAAAACACACAATCCCGTCTATTTTAAGCGTGTATGCGAGCTTGCAGAGCAGGCGCTGCGGGATAGAGGCTGTCCTCTTTATGATATGCTCAATATTGAAAATGTAAGAAAATTGATGGAAAATCCCGACGCGCTCACAGAGCCGTGGTACGGTCAGCTTATGCGCGCGCCGCAGGTAATTGCATATATTTATCAGATATATGTATGGATTCAGGATTACAAGGTTGAGTTTGCGCTTTGAGTGTGATATACTGGAAACAGAAAACAAAAAAGGACTTAGTGTGATTTTCTCGCTTAGTCGATTATATAGCCAGTTGAGGTAGCCAAAATTTACCTGTTCAACAGCACTTAAATTTTGACCTCTGCCAGTTTTTTTGCTTCCTGTTTCCCGCCCTGTGAGCGGTCGCAAACGAACTCCTCAAAACTTGCCTGCGGCATATTTTGAGATGGCGAATTCCAACTATACGCCTTATCCGGCTACATTGGGTGTATAGGATGTATAATTTACTGTCTGTAGCCGGAAAGGCTATGGAAATTAAAATGACGAATGAGCAGTATATAAAGGCGATTGAAATGCGCCGTTCAAGAAGAACATATATGCCGCATGCGCTTGACGATACCTCTATGCAGGCGGTTAAAAATATGGTTGATATTGTGAACAAGGCAGCGGGAGTCAACTTTATTTTTATTGAGGACGGAACCGCGCCGTTCACGCTTTTTACAGGTAAATTTTCAATAATTGCCGTATGCGGACCTGATACCGAAAGGGCGAGAATACAGTGCGGCTATTACGGCGAGATGATTGTTCTTGAATGTGTGTATCACGGGCTCGGGACCTGCTGGGTGAGCGGAACATATAACGAAAACAAGGTATATGAGATGATTCATCTCCCAAAAGAGCTGAGGCTTTACGGTGTAATCGTTGTAGGCAATGTTAAGGATAAGCTGAGCATTAAGGAAAAAACAATGTACAATGTGACGCACAAGCAGAATAAGCCTTATCAGAAAATGTTTGAGGTGTGTGACGAAAAGCTGCCGCCTTATTATGAATACGCCATGAAAATGGTTGAAAAAGCTCCCTCCGCTGTCAACAGAAGGCCCGTTCATTTTAAATATGAAAAAGGCATTATATCGGGGTATGTTGATGAGCCGTATTCTGACAAGAGCATCGATTTCGGAATTGCTCAGCTTCATTTCAAGCTTGGCGCTGCCGCAAAGGGACTAAAAGGCGAATGGGATTTTACGGGCAGATTTTGTACCGAGGATAACAAGGTTATAAAATTCCCTGAAAATTTTGAAGAAAAAGGAAAGGAAAGTAAAAATGAGTAGTGCAAAAAAATGGTCTAAGAAAAAGAAGATAGCCATTATTGTTTTGTCAGTATTTTTTGTGCTGATATTTCTGGCGGTAATAGCCGGAGTAATTGCGCTGAATATGTACTGCAAAACCGCCGACTATCAAATCGTTCCGACACAGGAGGGTGTTACGCTTATTGCTCACCGTGGATTCCGTGCCGCCGCACCCGAGAACACAACTGCCGCTTTTGAAGAGGCGGGCAAGGCAGGATATTGGGGCGCGGAGTGTGATATTTACAGAACTGCCGACGGTGTATGGGTTGTTTCGCACGACATAACAACCTACAGAATGATGGATAAATCCGCCTTCATTGAGAAAAAAACATATGATGAGCTGATGACCTACAAGATTGACAACGGCTCAAATCTTGAAAAATATCCCGATTTGAAATTATGCTCTTTTGAAGAATATCTTGAAATCTGTAAAAAATATAATATGGCAGCCGTTATTGAGCTCAAGGGCAAAAACAACACCGAGCATTACGACGAGGTTGTAAAGCTTGTTGAGCAGTACGGAGTGGAAGCTGTCTATATTTCCTTTCATTTTGAAAACCTGCAAAAAATAAGGGCGCTGAGTGAGGACGATGTCTATTATCTTGTTCAGAAGATTGACGATGAAGCAATAGAGCTTGCCAAATCACTTGAAAACTGCGGAATAGATTTCAACGGTCAAAAGGAAGAAAATTTTGAAAATTCCGTTATACAAAACTGCATTGACAACGGACTGAAGGTAGGCGCGTGGACGATTAATGATACAGAGCTTTTGGAAAAGCTCGTCAACAACAGTGTAACTGTGATAACAACCGACGCCATTACATATTGGGATGTTCAGGTATAAGGTTTACGCCGCCGTAAGGCAGATTCCCAGAGGGTATGTCGCGACATATGCCCAGATAGGCGAAATGGTTTCATCAAAAAAAGCTGCAAGAGCGGTAGGCAACGCGCTTCATATAAATGCATTCCCTGATAGTACACCCTGTTACAGAGTTGTCAATGCAAAGGGAGAGCTTGCAAAAAACTTCGGCTGCGGCGGAATAGACGAGCAAAAACGCCGGCTTGAGGCAGACGGCATAGAGGTTATTGCCTATAAAGTTGATCTTAAAAAATATCAATGGAACGGCAGCTTATCATTTGATTCTTGTGATTGCACCGTTGAATTTTAATTTTCTTAAATTTATGAATAAAAAATAACACCTCAGGCAATAATGCTTTTGAGGTGTTATTTTATGGCGACTAAAGACAAACCAAACAATAAAAATCTGAGAGCTCTTTTTTCGGTTATATGCCTTTGCATAATTGCTCTGGGACTTATCGTGTATTTCTCGACACAGAGTGCTGATACCACAAAAGTTAATGAGGCGACGACACTTGCGCAGACGACTGAAGTTCAAAAAAGGGTAACGGTTAAGGATACTACCGAAAAGAAAACCGTGCAGAGTGAAAAGACGACGAAATCCGCAGGCAAAACAACAACTGCCGCAAAGGAAAAAACCACGGAAAAGGCTACCATGCAGGCAGGCGATACAAATACGCCTTATAAATCATTTTACAAATATCCCTGCCGGGAAACAGTCGTTTCAGGCTACAGTGAGGAGCTTGTCAGAAACGATACCATGGGCGATTATCGTGCGCATACCGCAGTGGATTTCAAGTGTGACGCAGGTGAAAAAATAGTGGCAATAAATGACGGACTTGTCCTTTCCGTCACCAAGGATAATTTGCTTGGAAATATTATTGAGATTGACCATGGCGGCAAGCTTGTTGCGAGATACTGCGGTCTGGATACGGTGCATGTTTCAAAGGGCGACTATGTAACAATCGGACAGACTGTCGGCACTGCCGGTTCCGTTCCTTTTGAAGCAAGCGGTGAAACGCATATTCATTTTGAAACAAGGCTTGACGGAAAACTTGTGAATCCTCTTGATGTAATGGGAAAAAGTGAATAGAGAAAAGGATTTAAAAAAGAAAACGAAAGCGGCTTGATTTGCAAGCCGTTTTCTATTTTACTTCGCAGTTTTCAACAGCATAGTCAACGCGTATATTTATCATTTATTTCTTGAACGGTTAGGAAGTCGGAATCCGTACCTATAATACAGTTAAGGTAAACGGAAAGCGTACAAAAATGTATTCTTCGTGGTCAAAGGTTAAAATGGTTATAACAAAGAAATAGAACGGCATTTTTATGCACTATAACTGAATAAGCAAAAATATTTTGCTGAATTTAAGGGAATTTATGCACAATTTGTGCATAAATTCCCTCTTTTTCGTCTATTAGTGCAGGGACTTTTTATTACCTGCAATATACCGGTTTTGGAGATGGTTTTATGACACGGAGGAAAAAGGTTACACAAAAGGAGGTCTGCGAAGGCTTGAGGCGCCTTGCCTTTGGAGAAATAACAGACGCAGTTTCGCTCCTTTTTGAATCTGAGGAAAAAATACTCGAAACCCTGCCGCAGCTTAATCTTTTTAATGTCAGCGAGATAAAGAGGCCAAAGGGCGGAGGAATGGAAATTAAATTTTTCGACAGGCTGAAGGCTCTTGATAAATTACGGGAAGTTATATCTGCCGACAGTGAAAAATCTTCTGTATCCTTTTATGACGCACTTGAAAAAAGTGCTTCGGGTGCGGAGAGTATTTATAAGGATGATGAAGATGAGTAGCTTTATTCCTTTTTCAAAAAAGCAGCTTGCAGTTCTTACATGGTGGTGCAAAAACAGCAGTGTCAAGGACAAAAACGGAATCATATGCGACGGCGCCGTTCGTTCGGGCAAAACGCTTTGCATGAGCATTTCCTTTGTGAGCTGGGCGTTTTACCATTTCGGCGACGCGTCATTTGCCATATGCGGCAAGACGGTTGCCTCCCTGAGACGAAATGTGATAACGCCGCTTATCCCTGCGCTTAAATCGCTCGGATTTTCATGTGATTATAAAATCAGCAGAAATCTGTTGAAAATTACAAAGGGTCGGATTGAAAACAGATTTTATCTTTTCGGCGGAAGAGACGAATCATCCGCGTCTTTGATACAGGGTATGACCCTGTGCGGCGTGATGCTTGACGAGGTGGCGCTTATGCCGCGGTCCTTTGTTGAGCAGGCACTTGCCAGATGCTCTGCCGAAAATGCCAAATATTTTTTTAACTGCAATCCTGAGCATCCCTACCATTGGTTTTATATTGAGTGGATAAAAAAATATAAGGAAAAAAATGTTCTTTACATACATTTTTCAATGGAGGATAACCCTTCACTTTCAAAAGCAGTTATAAACCGGTATAAAAGTCTTTATTCGGGCGCCTTCTATCAGCGGTTTGTTGAGGGGAAATGGGTATCGGCACAGGGGTTGGTTTACCCGATGTTTGACACGCAAAGGCATATTAAAAAACCGCGCTTGAATATGAACAGATATTATCTGTCCTGTGACTACGGAACGGTAAATCCCTTTTCCCTCGGGCTGTGGGGAGAGGGAAATGACGGCTGGTACAGGATTGATGAATATTATCATTCAAGCCGTGATGCGGGAATTCAGCTTACCGACGAGGAATATTACGGTGCGGTTAAAAAACTTGCGCAGGGTAAAAAAATAGAGGCCTTAATTATAGACCCGTCTGCCGCATCTTTTATTCAGACCGTTATGCGGCATAATGAATTCAGGGTTATCAAAGCGGATAATGATGTGATGTCGGGGATTAACCGTGTATGTCAGGCATTAAAAAACGATGAGATTTTTATTGCACCAAACTGCCGTGACACAATCCGTGAGTTTTCACAGTACCGCTGGGATGACAGTATAAAAAAAGACGCTCCGAAAAAAGAAAATGACCACGCAATGGATGATATAAGGTACTTCGTCTCAACAGTAATAAAAGATGGGCCGTCTGCCGATTCTTTTATCTCCATTGCAGTAGAAAGGAAATGAGGCTTTGGGTTTTTTATCGTTTAAACGAAAAAGCAAAAATACAACGGCCGCCTCTTCAGTCCAGACATCAATGGGCACACACCACCCTTATTATCAGCTTTCAAGCTACTTTCCCGCGGGGATGGATACAAGAGTCTATGACTCTTTGAGAAACGCAGTACCGATAATAGACGCGGCGATTAATAAAATTGTGCGGCTTGCCGAGGGCTTTCATTTTGAAACGGGCTGCGAGCAGACGGATTATAGGATAAATTCGTTTTTTGAGCATATCAATGTCGGAGGAAATCAGCAGGGAATCGGGGCATTTGTATCCAATTATCTCAATCAGCTTCTGACCTACGGTACGGCAGTAGGTGAAATTGTCCTGAGCGGCACCGGAATTTATGCGCTTTATAACAGTGATCTTAAAAGCATTGAATTGAAAAGGGCGGCAAATATGATAGATGTTGAGTTTTATAATTCGGGAACAAAGCTTTCCAATCCGCAGCTGATACTCTATTCTGTGCTCAATCCCAGAGCGGACGATTTATGCGGCACAAGTCTTTTGAACGGTCTGCCGTTTATCAGTGATATTCTGATGAAAATTTATAACACCATCGGTGAGAACTGGGAGCATGCAGGCAATGTAAGATATGCTGTGACATGCAAGCCTTCAGGCGACGGTACAGACCGTGATTTTTCAAAAGAGCGCGCAGAACAGATGGCCTCTGCCTGGAAAGAGGCGATGGATTCAAAAACGGTTAAGGATTTTGTGGCAGTCGGTGATGTAAGCGTTAAGGTAATCGGTGCAGACAATATAAGTCTTGACAGTGAAATTCCCGTAAAACAGCTTCTTGAACAGATTGTGGCAAAAACAGGTCTGCCGCCGTTTATGCTTGGTCTCAGTTGGTCGTCTACCGAAAGAATGAGTACTCAGCAGGCGGATATTCTCACGACAGAGCTTCAGTCATACAGACGCATTCTGACTCCTGTAATAGCGAAAATAGGCAATATGTATCTTGCCTTTAACGGCATTAATCGGGAGGCAAAAGTCGTATGGGATGAAATTACGCTTCAGGATGAGTGTGACTCGGCAAGAGCGCGGCTTTATCTTGCGCAGGCGGATAAATTAAATAGAGAGGAGCAGATATGACACACGGATATATTGAAAAAAGTGTCGCTCCCGTACAAAGCGACATTGAAAAAATCAACCGTTTCACAAAAAGAGAATTTGATATGGACAGCCTTTATATTTTTAGTGTTGTGCTTTGCAACAATGATCTTGACAGGGACTGGGAAAAGTTTTCAACGGGTACACTTAATCAGCTTGCCGAAAAATTTCTCGGCAGAACGGGTATTTGCGACCATTCAATGAAATCAAGCGATCAGATGGCGCGGATTTTTGATACATGGGTTGAAAAGGTTGCAGGCAGAAAAACTGCTGACGGCGAAGAATTTTATCAGCTTAAGGCAAAGGCGTATATGGTAAGAAGCGAGGAAAATGCTTCCATGATTACCGATATAGATGCGGGAATCAAGAAAGAGGTTTCCGTCTCCTGTTCAGTCGGCAGCCGCATATGCTCAATTTGCGGTACAGACAAGGCGGAATCAAGATGTGAGCATATAGGCGGAAAAAAATATAACGGCAAAACGGCATTTACGGTTTTAAATGACGCCAAGGATGCTTATGAATTCAGCTTTGTGGCAGTTCCCGCTCAGAGAGAAGCGGGCGTTACAAAATCATTTAATTTACATGAGGATGATGTGAATATGACAGACATTATTAAAGCACTTAACAATTGCACAGATGAGATTGTGCTCACAAAAAAGCAGGCAAAGGCTCTTCTAAGCCATATGGATGAGCTTGAAACAGAGGCACAGCTCGGCAGAGAATACAAAAAAAGTCTTGCCGATGAGGTGATTATGCTTTGTTCGGCGGCAGTTCCCGAAATGGATTTAAAGGTTTTCGGCTCTGTTGCACAGGTTATGACGGCCAATGAGCTTATTGCCTTTAAAAAAGCGTTTTTAAAGCGTACAGGCTCTCAGAATGTTCGTGTTCAGACAGTACCGCAGAAAAATGGATTATCTGAGAAAGAATACGGTCAGTTTAAAATTTAGATAACGATAAGGAGAAATTAGTATGGCATACGATAACATAAGACTTGAAAAAGGACTTTACACAACAGGAAAATCATTTACGCAGGCTCTGGAGGAGCTTGATCCTTCGGAAAACTATAAGGGAACTTCACTTGAAGGTCTTGATGCGTTTGAGCGCCAGCTCAAAAGGTTTGACATCAAGGTGTCCGGACCGGATTCCGATACGATAGCAAAATTCTTCAGCACAACAGATTCGTCGGCGCTTTTCCCGGAATATATTGCAAGAGCAGTTGCAATCGGCGCTGAGAATCATTCAAAAATTGAAAAAATTATTGCAACAACCACAAGAATAGACTCTCTTGATTACAGATCGTATCAGACGATTATGACAAGCAGTCAGCTTGAGCTTCTGAATACAGATGAGGGGCAGTCTTTTACAGAGGTTCCTATCAAAACGAACGATACGCTCACAAAGCTTCATAAATACGGCAGACTTCTTGTTGCTACATACGAGGCAATTAAATTTCAAAAGCTTGATCTTTTTTCGGTAATTCTTAAACAGATAGGCGCACATATATCAAACAGCCAGTTCAGATCCGCTCTTCTTGTGATTGAAAACAGTAATGTAGAAAAAATTTCGGCTACTCCCGAGGGTATCAAGTACGAGGATCTTGTCAATCTCTGGAACAGCTTTGACGCTTATAATATGACAACTCTTGTCGCCTGCGGAAAGGATGTTGCAAATATTCTTAAAATGCCGGAATTCAGGGACGCAAACGCGGGTCTTGATTTTCACGGAACAGGCAGAGTCGTAACGCCTCTTGGCGCTGAGCTTTTGCGTTGTGATAATTACAACGAAGGCAACCTTATCGGCCTTGATAAGAGTTGTGCACTTGAGAGGGTTGAGGCCGCGCCTGTTACCGTAGAGTTTGAAAAGATTATTGACCGTCAGTTTGAAAGAGCAGCCATTTATACCATTGTAGGATTTTCAAAAATTCTTGACGGTGCGTCAAAATATCTTACAACGCACGAATAAAAGCAAGGGGAAGCGCTGCGATGACGGATTGTAATTTAATCAGGGATGAGCTTGTCAAAATTACGGGAATGCGTGAAGAGGAAGTACAAAGATATGACAGTCAGATTGAAAATACCGCCAAATATATCTGCTCACTTCTTAAAAGCAGTGAGCTGGAAAATGACAGTCGTACGGTTCATCTTTGCGCGTCAAAGGTCTATTACAAAATCGCTTTATTACAGTATTCAAGCGACAATGTGGCCTCTTTTAAAGCAGGAGATATATCCTATACAAGGGACAGCAGCTTTCTTGAAAATGTGAAAGCGCTTATGACGCTTGCACTTGAGGAGTGCAGAGACTTTGTAAGCCTCGATAACTTTGTTTTTGAGGCGGTGTAAAATGAACAATTGTGCAATCATTATATCTGACAGGCTCGACAAAACAGGCAATACAGTTTATCTCAGAGACGAAAGCTGGATTTCAACGCCGTTTAAGGCATGTATTTTCAGGCTGTGGAACAGGCAGAGGTCGGCATTTGAGCACGACTTTACTGAAATAGGGCAGGTTACAGACGATTACTACCTTTATCTGGGACCTGCCGAACACAATATAACCGCTCTGAGCGAGAACGCTGTCGTACTGGCGGACGACGGAAAATATGAATTCAAAAGAAGAAACGAATTTAAATCAGGCGATGATGTTCTGTACTATACAGGTATTTTAAAGAAAATTCAGGGGGAATATGATTATGATGATGAATGACAGCGTCAGTTCCTTTATTGAGAGACTTAAAAAATGTCCCGATCTTGACGGTGTGAGAATATTGAGCTCATATCCCTGTGCAATTAAACCGACTCAGCTTGACAGAGCGGTTATCGCGGTCGGCTTTTGCGACGCGGATATGTCCTCATCCGGTTTGGGTGAGGACAGCCGCGCAGGCTGCTACTCGGTTTTTGCCGATATATTTCTGCCGTGGAAAAAGGACAATTCCGTTATGGGCGATATTTTTAAAAACATCTGCCTGTGTGTCGGGGATATGAATATCCTTTCCATAAAGGCAGACAGGATAGCTGTTGATAAAGCAACAGCCTCCTTTGTCCTTAAATCTGTTTTTACATTTAACGAGGAGATAGACTTTGGAGGTGATGACGGTGAATGACGAATTTGAAAATGCAGAGCAGGTAAGCGAAATCATACGCCTTGATCAGAAAAGATATGATAAAAATACGGGAGGCTGATATGAAAACAATAAAAATGAAATTCAGGGATTTTGAATTTCCCGTCAATCCCTCGTCAATCGTAATCACTTCAGACAGAAATGTAAATATCAGTCATATGGCAGACGGCACAAGTGCAGCAGGCAGCGTTTCACTCAATCCTGTTGTTGTAAGCGGAGAGGGTGAATTTTACACAGATGAGGCAGAGTCTTATTGCGAATATCTGGCGCATCTTCTGAGGGAAGGGCGATCAGGCTGGCTGTTTGTTCCGTTAGGCGAACCGATAAAAGCATTTTTAACGGAATTTTCTTACAGCAAAAGTGTAAGAAAAAATTGCATTTCATACCAATTTACCTTCACGCAGGAGCGCGCGGATAAAAAGGAAATTGCCGATTTAGGATATACATATGCTTTAAAGGGCGAAAATGCGTTTGATATTGCCCATAGAGAGCGTGTTTCCGTCAGTGAAATTATGCTGAAAAATGATTTTCGCACACCATTCAGCATCATAGAAGGAGACAGGGTGATACTCAGATGAAAATTAAAGTAACGGATATTGACGGTGTGGATTATTATATAGACAAGCCTGTACAGATTATTTTTATTCAGACTGTCGGTGCCGCCTGTGATGCACTCTCTGTCACATTCAACAGTGATACATTTACCGCTGAAATTGTTGCGGTGCGGGCCTATGACGGCACACAGACGATATTCAACGGCTATTGCGACAATCAGCGTATTACTGAGGACAGCCAATCAAGACAGGTGTATTTCTACGCGCGTTCCTCCGCGTGCATACTGCTTGACAGCCAGGCAATGCCTTTTACATACAACAAACCGACGGCGAATCAGCTTTGCTTTTCATTTGCAGAGACTTATGGCTTTAAAAACGGACTTCCTGAGATATATTCGGAAGATAAATACGAAGTTGAAAAGGGTGTTTCATGCTACGGGGCAATCAACAACTTTGTTTCGCTTTTAACAGGCAGTGAAGTGTATGTTACGCCCGATAACGAGCTGAGACTGCTCCGGCCGAGCGGCGGCATAAAAACCATCAACGCTTATGATGTAATATCTGCCACAGCAGTGACAAACAGAAGCGAACCGATTTATGAAATCAGCTACAAAAGAGAGGCATCCTCAGGCTATATCCTTCACACCAGTTCATCTATGGGGAAAAAAATCGGCATAGGGAGAAAGCAGTATGTCAATCTCTCCGCTCTTGCGCAGTGGCAGAGGGATTATACAATTGCAAAGAGGCTGCGGGATTCCTACAGTGATTATAAAATTCTGGAGATTAAGGTGAACGGCTTTGTCGCCGACGGTCTTTATCAGAGGTTTGACTATACGGGAGCAGGAGAAGTATATCACGACTATGTTCTTGCGGAAAAAAAGTATACCTTTGACAGCAGGGGCGGATTTACAAGGCTGATTTTGAAAAAAGTATTTGATGTAAAGGAGATTACCTATGTGGATTAGCAGGCAGATTACCAACGGGCAGGACAGGGAATTGGTTCAGTCGGGCAGAGTAACACTGAATACCGCGGGTCAGGTTGAGGCGGTTTCAACAGGCGCGGAGAGAAATGTCAATATGTATTCACCCTTCGGCTACAGCTTTTCTGTCCCGTCAGGCTGCGAGGTGCTTTTAACCAACAGCGACGGTCAGAAGGCCGCACTCGGTGTTTTGATGGAAAATGACGGGCTTGCGTGCGGAGAAATAAAAATTTCTTCTCCGTCAGGAGCGTATATTCTGCTTAAAAACAACGGAAGTGTTGTTATAAACGGAAAAGAAATTGATAAAAGCGGAGTGATAAAGTGACCTATAAAATCGAAAACGGCACATATGCCAGAGATGAAAACGGCAGATTTGAAAAAATCGACTATATTGATGAAATTGTTCAAAGCTGCGCAATGGAGCTTAAATGCTTATTGGGAAGTATATATACCGACAAGGATTTTGGAATCCGTTTTGACAGCTTCCGTTATTTTTTGAATTGGAACTATAATTTATATAATGTCAGGCAGGCGTTATCGGATATCAGCGGTGTTTTTGTAAAATCTGTCATATGTACAGACGCACAGGCGGTTGTTAATCTTTTAATTAACGGTTATGAAAGGCAGGTTAAAATAAAGATATGAATTTAACATATGAAGATATACTCGGCAATATGAAGCAGGCATATTATGAAAAATGTCAGGAGCTTGCCGATACGGGCAGTGAAATGGGAAAACGCCTTGAGGTGCTTGCGGGTGAGCTTTTTTCACTTTCGTGTTATGCGGATTATGTTTTTAAACAGGCATTTGTTCAGACCGCGACGGGCAAGGCGCTTGATCATCACGGGATTATGCGCGGCTGTACGAGAAAAAGTGCCTGTGCGGCACGCGGAGAGCTTACATTCTATATCTCAGAAGCTCTTGAAAATGAGCTTGTAATACCAAAATCCACGGTCTGTTCGGTTTATAAAAAGCCGTATCTTCAGTTTGCAACAATTGAGGAGGCTGTGATTCCCGCGGGGCAGACAGCCGTCAGGGTGACGGCGGAATCTCTCGGTAAATCGGAGGAGTACAATGTTGACGAAGGCACGGTTACAGTTATGGTTAATGCGCCGATAGGCGTTCTCGGCGTTACAAACGGCAAATTTTCAGGAGGCTTCGGCGAGGAAACGGAAAGTGCCTACCGTCAGAGAATAATAAACAGCTATAAAATTCCGTCAAACGGTGTAAACGCGCAATCGGTTGAAAATGCCGTAATCAATATTGAGAATGTGACGGACTGCCATGTGGGATATAATGCAGATTCATCTATGCTCAATATCATTGTGACAACAAAAAGCGGAGTGCTTTCACAGGAGGATACACTCGATATAATAAGAAGTACCGCAATAGCGGACCTCTTCGGCATACAGAGGAACATTGCTCTTGCAAAGGCGCAGGGTTTTAATCTTACTGCGGATATAAAAATCAGAACCGGGTTTGATGCTGAAAAAATCAGACTTGAAGTAACAAAGAGGATGACGGATTTATGCTCAGCAGAGAGGATCGGCACGAATCTGTCGCTTAACAGTATCACAAAAGAGCTTTTCGGGATAGACGGTCTCAGTGACATCAGTATTCACAGCAGGGACGCTCTTGGGAATATTATATACTGCGAAAGCGACAGATACCTGAAGCCTCTGGAATTGGCGGTGAACTGCTTTGGCTGATGATGAAAATATTGAAAAGCGCATAACCGATATGTATAAAGCACTCGGCTATGATACAGAAGATCCCCTTATCAGTGCCGAAATTGCGGCATACACCGCCGGAATTTCAATGGTAAAGGAAAAGATAGCTTATGCTGAACAGGAAACACAGCCGTACACGGCAAAATATGAGGGGCTCGAGTATTTGTGCGAGCTTATGAATGTGGATTCTCATCTGCCTGCCGAAGAGCTCAGGCAAATTATTATCAAAAGAATGAACACCCGATACGGAGAATATACATTCGGAGAGCTTGCAAAGGCAATTGCCGCGGTAAGCTCAAAAATTAAGGCGAGTGTCAGCAGAGGCAGAGTTTTATTCAACAATTTGGATGACAAAAGCATTGATATTCTTCCGCAGATAGGAAGGATTATTGAGGAATATATTATGCCTCCTGCCGTTATCTCGTCAACAGGCAGCGGATGTACCTTTGCATTCTGGGATAATACAGAGTATCGTTTTGAGGAGTACGACGGCTTTAACTGTCCGTTCTCACTGCTTGAAACCGTGATACCGAATGTTTAAAACAGAAAGGAAATTTTATGAGCAGTACAAATAAAACACAAAATCTTAAATTAAACAACTGGATAGCTTCAGATAAACCGAAAAGAGAAGACTTCAATATGGACAATCAGATTATAGACGCGGCGCTGACCGAGCATAAAAATGATGTCGTTTCCCATATAAATCAGGAGGAAAGGGAGCGCTGGAATGATTATATGTTCAGCGCAACCTATTTCGGCAACGGCAGTTATTCACGCACAATAACACCGGCCTGTACATTCCCGATACGAGCGGGTTTTATTTTTTCAAGCAACAGACCGCTTTCGGTTATTAAGTTTTCGGCGAATCAAAAATATAATTATGCCGCGTTTTTCAGTCCGATGGTAACAACGCTCGGTGTAAAGCTGAGCAACGACGCAAAGAGCTTTACGGTTACACAGAATTCGACTGCCGCAACGGAAAACGAATATATGAATCTTAATGAATCAGGCGTTGCTTATCAGTATGTTTTGTTCAGATGACAAAAAACCGTCCCTTTAAAACGGGACGGTTTTTTTACAACTCATTTTCCTCCTGATATTCCTTTGAGAATTCTGTATTGAGTTTATCGGGGATAGGAACACCCATTTCGGTTTTCTCATCTGGTTGAACAGTAGGATTTGATACCCACGAGGAATAACGGTTTGTGAGCTCGGGAGACAGTTTGTACTTTTCCTCAAAGCTCTTTTTGTGCTTGCGCACGGTTGATTCAACATCATAATTGTTAAGACTGCTGATGGTTTGTTCCTCTTTATTTTTGCTCATACTTTGTTAAATCCTCTGCAACAGCTTTTAAATCGTCAAGGGAGTTTAATTTTGCGCCGCTGAGCATAATATCCGTTTTTACACTTTGCGGCAGCGTGTTAAAATACTCCTTCATCTCCGGTGTCAGATTAAACATATCAGGCATAGTAATCACTCCTTCGCAATTAGTATGCCTGAAATTTTTATTTATATTAAATTTGATAGAATTGTATTTGAAACAAGCATTCCCCGCGGAGTAAGACACAGGCGGGAGTTGTCCGTTTTCATCAGTCCCGCTTTTAGATACGGGCGGATGTCTTTTTTTATAAGATTTTTTTCAATTCCCTTATTGAGCCGCAGACCAAGCATAATCTTTTCATCGTTGCCTCCGCCGCGGCCGTCGTCAACGATATTCATATCCCTGTCATAATAAAATCTCCTACCCTGCCAGAAAGAGTGTGCGGTGGCACCTATGCCGAGATACGGCGCCAGAGTCCAGTATTTTAGATTGTGCCTGCTCTCAAAGCCGGGTTTTGAAAAATTGCTTATTTCATACTGCTCAAAGCCGAGCGCTTTAAGGCAATCTATTGTTTTAAGATACATAAGGCACACCTCCTCCTCATCAGGAAGTGACAGCCTGTCGCGCAAAGCGTAAAATTTTGTGCCCTCTTCTATTTTAAGCATATAGGCGCTGATATGTGTAACGCCTGCTTTCTTTATAAAATCAAAACTTTCGTCAAGACTTTCAACCGTTTGCTTTGGTGTTGCAAGCATAAGATCAAGGCTTATGTTTGTTATTTTCGCTTTTTTTGCATATATTACAGCTTTTTCAATGTCGTCTTTTGTGCATACTCTGCCTAATGCGGTTCTTTCCGTATTTCGTGCGCTCTGCATACCAAGGCTTATTCTGTTGACGCCAAAGCAACTGTATGCCTCCAAATCTTTCTGTGTAACGGATGACGGATTGCATTCAACGGTTATTTCGCAGTTGTCTGAAATCGTAAAATGATTTTTGCACGCTTCAATGACTTTGCCGATGAGGGCGCTGTCTATAACTGAGGGAGTTCCGCCGCCGAAATAAATGGTGTCAAATTCACCGTTGTATTTTTCTATTTCTTCAATCAGCCTGTCAATATATTTTTCGGCAAGTGCCCTGTCATATTTTACACTGAAAAAGTCACAGTACGGGCATTTGCTTCTGCAAAAGGGAATGTGAAAATATAAACCTGCTTTTTCTATTTCAATCACTGCCTAAGTATTTATTTTTAAAAGAACGCTGCTTTTGATAAAATGTTTGGCCTGACAGCGGCATTCAATATGGAAAAAATGAGACGCGGCATAGGTGATTCCACCGCTGTCAGTATCCCTTGTGACAAACGCGGCAGTATTCAAAAGACAAGAGAAGCGCTTATTTTTTTCTGCTTTCCGCCTTGAGTCTGAGGCTTTTGTCGAGAATGGTTTTTCTCAGGCGTATGGATTTGGGTGTAATCTCAAGCAGTTCATCATCCGCAAGAAACTCCATACTCTGCTCAAGCGACAGCACAGTCGGGGGAACAAGCTTGAGCGCTTCATCTGAGCCGCTTGCGCGGGTGTTTGTAACATGCTTTTTTTTGCACACATTGCAGACAATGTCCTCATCCTTTGCGCATTCGCCTACAATCATACCCTCGTACACATCAACACCGGGTGATACAAACAGCTTTCCTCTGTCCTGTGTGTTCCAGAGTCCGTAGCCGGTAGTAGTTCCTGTTTCGTGGGCGACTATCGAACCTCTGTTTCTTGCTGTAATGTCGCCCTTGTATTCCTCATATCCGACAAAGAGCTGATTCATAATTCCGTTTCCGTTTGTGTCCGTAAGAAATTCGGAACGGTATCCTATAAGTCCTCTTGACGGAATTTTGATTTCAAGATGCGTCATGCCCGTTGAGCGTGTGTCCATATTTTCAATTTCTCCCCTGCGTGAGCAGAGTTTTTCCATAACATTGCCGACATATTCCTCGGGAACTTCTATTATGGCAAGCTCCATAGGTTCAAGCGTTTTTCCGCTGCTGTCTTTTTTTAGGATTACCTGAGGCCGTGAAACCTGAAATTCATAGTTTTCTCGGCGCATTGTTTCAATGAGAATGGAAAGGTGGAGCTCGCCCCGTCCCGATACCTTGAAGGTATCCATTGAATCGGTTTCCTCAACCCGCATCGACACATTTGTTTCGACCTCTTTAAAAAGTCTGTCACGGATATTTCTTGATGTTACATATTTTCCCTCTCTGCCGGCAAAGGGCGAGTCGTTTACTATAAAGTTCATTGAGATTGTGGGTTCATCAATTTCAACAAACGGCAACGGCTCAATGCATTCGGGATCGCAGGCGGTTTCGCCTATATTAAGGTCTGTGACTCCCGCAACGCATATAAGGTCGCCGAAGCCTGCCTGCGGGCAGTCCACTCTTTTTAGCCCCTCAAACTGATATATTTTTGAAAATTTAATGTTTTCTTGTGTGCCGTCCTGCCTGCACAGCACATAAGGCGTGTTTACTTTAACCGTGCCTCTTTCAACCCTGCCTATGCCTATTCTGCCCACATAGTCGTCATACTCAAGAGAGGAAAAGAGAATCTGGGCGGGACCGTCGGCGTCACCGACAGGGGAGGGTATGTATTTCAAAATAGCGTCCAGCAACGGCCTCATATCACCGCTGCGGTCATCGGGACTGAGGCTGGAATACCCGTCTTTTGCAGATGCGTAGATGACAGGAAATTCAATCTGCTCATCATCTGCACCGAGTTCGATGAAAAGATCAAGCACCTCATCCACAACTTGCTGCGGTCTTGCGCCGTCACGGTCTATTTTGTTTACAACAACAAGAGGGGTTTTGTGAAGCGCAAGTGCCTTTTTGAGCACAAATCTTGTCTGCGGCATGCAGCCTTCAAATGCGTCAACAAGCAGAAGAACACCGTCCACCATAGTCAGAATACGCTCAACTTCGCCGCCGAAATCAGCGTGTCCCGGAGTATCAACAATATTAATTTTTGTGTTTTTATAGTGTATGGCAGTGTTTTTGGATAGAATTGTGATTCCTCTTTCTCTCTCGAGATCGTTGGAGTCCATAACCCTTTCGTCAACCGTCTCATTGTCGCGGAAGATGCCGCTTTGATGAAGCATCTCATCAACAAGCGTTGTTTTGCCATGGTCTACATGGGCGATTATTGCAATATTCTTAATCTCATTTCGTATATTCAAATTTTTCACCTGATTTTGCTATTTGGAATTTTAAAGCCGTCACGCAGTGCGACAGTTCTGTTAAATACAGGCATTTCGTCTGTCGAGTCCTTGTCCTTGCAGAAGTATCCGTTTCTCATAAACTGATATTTTGCGCCAACCGCACAGTCCGAAAGTGCTTTTTCAGCATAACCGCTGTAAACGGTGAGGGAATTGGGATTTAGATTATCCTCAAAGGAGGATACACCCTCCTCGTCACTCGGATTTTCAGCGTCAAAAAGCCGTTCATAAAGCCTTATCTGCGCAGGTGTGTTTTCCTTTGCGCTTACCCAGTGAATTGTTCCCTTAACCTTTCTTCCGTCGGGAGAATCACCGCCGAAAGTATTCGGATCATATGTGCAATGAATGCAGGCGACCTCACCGTTTTCATCAAGGTCATATCCCGTGCAGGTCACAAAGTATGCCTTATAGAGCCTTACTTCGTTGCCGGGATAAAGCCTGTGGTATTTTTTTACAGGCTCAACCATAAAGTCGTTTCTCTCAATCCACAGTTCCTTGGAAAACGGCATAAATCTTGAGCCGTATTCAGGGTGGTCGGGGTGGTACTGTGCTTCAATTTCTTCCGTCTTATCATCGGGGTAATTGTCAATGACAAGTTTTACGGGATCAATAACGGCCATTGCCCTTGGTGACTTGGTGCCGAGATGATCTCTTACACATGCCTCGAGCAGAGGGAAATCAATAACGCTGTGGGCCTTTGAAACGCCGATTCTGTCGCAAAAATCGCGGATTGCCTCGGCAGGATAGCCTCTTCTTCTCATACCGCTTATTGTAGCCATACGCGGATCGTCCCAACCGGTAACAATCTGATCCTCAACAAGCTTCAGGCATTTGCGCTTGGAGGTGAGGGTGTAGTTGAGGTTCATTCTTGCAAATTCAATCTGTCTTGGCTTCTCACCCTCAATGAGCTCGTCCACAAACCAGTTATACAGAGGTCTGTGATTTTCAAATTCAAGCGAGCAAAGTGAATGTGTTACGCCCTCATATGCGTCGGAAAGAGGATGGGCAAAATCATACATCGGATAAACGCACCATTTGTCGCCTGTTCT